>JBCCNJ010000001.1:0-102816 GCA_039025905.1 Pseudomonadota bacterium
GAGGATCAGCGGAGAAGCCGAGTAGCCGAGAAGCCGAGCTGCCGCGAAGCCGAGAAGCCGAGAAGCCGAGAAGCCGAGAAGCCGAGAGGCCGAGAAGCCAAGGCTTCGATCCCTGACACTTGAGACCCCAGACCTCAGACCAGAAACCAGAGATCCAGTATTTCAAACTCAACCATCCATGATGCAGGACCGCGAGACTAGTCGCTGAGACTTCCTGACTATTAGTTACAAGCTGGTCACTGCGTCAAAGGATGGTAGAAAAGGTTTACGAAAGGCTTGGAGACTAAGGCTTACCTCTGTTCTGAATACTTGTGTTGGCTGAACAGACGATGAAGTGTTGACTAAACGCTGATAAACGCAGCCTAACTCTCCCTAGGCATGCTCTCTTCTGGATAGAGTCTACGCGGCCACCCGCCTTTCAGGTGTCCGACGGCGGTCTTTTTCGATGACTACACTATTAACCGTGATGGGAAACTCAGTCGCAGGATTTTTCCGCCTGTCGTGAGGATTACGGGTCACAAACCCCTCTTTACGGGTGGGCGTCTGCTGGGCAAGGGGAGGATCGTCTGTCGATACATAGTTGCGTGCAGCAACGGTGAACACATAGGCAGAGATGATGATGGCGCCGAACCCCAGTACCCCTAAAATGATTAGCAATACGTCCATCTACTATTATCGCCTAACGGTCTGCCTGGTCGTTGTCGTTCGAATAAGAGAAGCAAGAACCGCGCCTATTATTGTGTTGCTCAGTTATTTAGGCGGTATGCGGCATGTTAGCGCGCCGGTGGGTTGCCAACAAGCTGCGGACGTAAAAATTACTGACACTTTTGGGTTAGAAAAGCTCTGACAGAACGGAGCGGTTTGGAAGTAAATAGGGCAGGCTTTGCTCTTAGATAAATCTACCTAGCGGGCACCTTTACCGAATAGCACAACTTCGACCGTAGTCAGACAGACCATGAAGTCGAGGAAGAGGCTGTGGTTTTTGACATAATATAGGTCAAATTGTAGTTTTTGCTTTGCGTCTTTCTCTGAAGAGCCATAGGGATAGCATAGTTGTGCCCAGCCAGTGATACCTGGCTTCACGCAGTGCCGTGCATTGTAATAGGGTATTTTTTCTGCGAGGTCCTTTACAAACTCAGGGCGCTCGGGGCGTGGACCGATAAATGCCATATCACCTGCCAAGACGTTGATGATTTGTGGTAGCTCATCGATCCGCGTTTTGCGAATAAAGTTCCCAACCCGCGTGACACGGCTATCGTTGGCCGTTGCCCATCGCGCTTTACCATCACCCTCGGCGTCGATTGTCATGCTGCGGAACTTCAATACTTGAAACACCTTGCCGTGCTGCCCAACCCGATTCTGTCTAAAGAAAACCGGTGCCCGCAGCCCATCTTCCAGCCAAATAGCAATTGCAGTGAGGAGCATGATGGGCCAGGAAAACATCAGGAGTGTAAAACTCGCCATAATATCGAACCAGCGCTTGCCCAGCTCTGAGGCGGCGCTTCGCTTAAAGCCGTCTGTAAACGCCATCCAACCTGGGGTAGCAAAGTCGACCAAAATCTTACCCGCTTCTCTTTCGAAGAAGTTGACCAAGTCGTAAACGTCCACACCGGCCAATCGGCATTTCAGCAGCTCGTCCATGGGTAGTGCGTCTCGCTTGTCATCCAGGGCAATCACGATCTGGTCGATTTCCGTTTGCTTGGTGTACTCAGAGAGCGATTGACGCAGGTTTATTACCCGCTCATTTTTGATCCTTGGTTCTTCACCATCTACTCGCACGAAGCCAACTATAGTGAACCCCTGTCGATCTGCACGCCGACGCATTGAATTTGTGATTGTGCTGGCAGCGTGTCCTGAACCATAAACCAGCACTCGGCTCTTGAATTCCTCGCGATGCGTCAGCGCTGTGAAAGCGGAACGGCTCAATAAGTTGACAGTGAAGGCCGTGACGGCGGTGTAGAAGTAAATACCTCGCCATAGATGCAACTCCGGCAAAACAAAAAATATCGCGGCCATAACCAGCGTTGCTGCAGCGAAGCCGCCGACGGTGCGAATTAGAATGCCCGAGGTACCTTCTCGCATACGCGGCTCGTAGAGCCCCATCGCGGCAAGGCAAAGAACGGTTACTGCGGCAAATAGTGTCGCCCTGGTTGGTATCTGGCTTAAGTAATTGCTGAACCCGCCTGGTTCATACAAAAAATAAATGTAGGTGCCAGCGTAAAATGCCAGCACGAACAAAAGGGCGTCGACCATTAATAGCCAGTAGTAAGATGAGTGCAGGTGGTGGTTAAAAACCCTGACCGTCGCCATGTAACGTCCCTAATTTCGGGGGTAAGGTCCCCTCCCGCTGGCGTGGAGAGGCTAAACCTCTGCCGTAGCCGCACGGGCTGTATTAAATCTCGCGGTTGATCTTGGAACTGCGGACCTACTTCAGATTCAGGCGTTTTCCATCAAATTTGGTCGCCGTAGGTCCAGTCCTTAAAGTAGCACTGAGCTGGCGACCTTGCTGAGTTTGTTCGTCTAGATGTGAGCCATGTCTCAAGACTGACAGGGCTTGATGACAGAGGTGTGAATGTAAGTCTCGCGTGCTGTACCGGCAGTTACCCGAGGAGCTAGTTTCCACCTGCTAATGCGCTAATGGCTGCGGCTCGCCGCTTCTCATATAAAACAACGGTTTGCGGTGCATAGCTAGGGTCGATTCTTGGTACTCGGCAGAGTTTGCCCTGCTAATGTGAAGTAAGATGAGCAAATCGCGATCAATGGGATATGTAAACTGTTTGCACGGCCAAGGAATCGCATTCGCAGCGTGCAGAGATGTTAGTGCATTGTGAAATGTTCGCGTGTGGGCGTCACCGGCGGTTAAAGGGGGTTGTTTTTGATCCTAATCCGGCAAACAACGCAGAGGCGTTTGGATCAGATTCAATAATAGTCAAACGGGGTGAATCACAGTTTCGGTGAATAGCTACGATCACCGCAGGCGGTGAATAGATCGATTGCACGCCCTCAACGCGTGAGCCTGGAGGTCGGTCCACTTCTCACTATAAAGGGAGAAAAGAGGGCAGCTTATGCACATGATATATTTGCAAATTAGGATATGTTGGCCAGTTATCGTGGGCAGGTTCGAAACTTCCGAAACTTAGTCCCTGCCTTTAACATAGAGTCTCGAACAGAAAGCGGCGAATTGAAATCCGCATCGGCATTTAAAGCAAGTGATCGGACAGCTTTCTGTATATGAAGACATTCAAACAAGGAATTGAATAAGGTGTTACGTTTACCACGCAGCAACTGGCACCTTTCGTTAGTCGTCCTGAGTTGCTGGCTGTCCATGGCGGTTGCAGAGGGGAGCAGCCTGCCGGATACGATAGATCTTGTTCGCCCTAGTATTGTTGGAGTGGGCACCGCATATCCACCGCGACAACCGAATCGTAAGGACAACCCTGTTGCCTATCGAGGAACCGGTTTCGTAATCGACAATGGGTTGCTTGTGGCAACTAACGCGCATGTCATCCCCACTTCGCTCGATAAGGAGAATAACCAGACGATAGCCGTGTTTACGGGCGAGGGTAATGGCGCCCGAGTCGTCCCCGCCAAGGTTGTATTGACCGATAGCCAGCACGATCTGGCCTTACTTTCACTGGAAGGCGGCCCGCTACCTGCGTTACGACTCGGTGATGCCTCGCGCGTACGTGAGGGTCAGGATATCGCGTTCACTGGGTTCCCTATCGGTATGGTTCTAGGACTTTATCCTGTAACACATCGAGGTATTGTTTCATCGATCACTCCAATCGCGAGGCCGGTGGAGGATGCCAGAAGCCTCAACGCGGTGCAGTTGGCACACCTCAGACGGAATCGCTTTGATGTCTTCCAGCTGGACGCAACAGCCTATCCCGGTAATAGCGGGAGTCCGGTTTATGATCCCAAAACGGGTCGGGTGTTAGGCGTCATCAACAGTGTGTTTGTCAAAGAGAGCAGGGAGTCCGTGCTCGAAAAGCCATCTGGAATCACGTACGCAATTCCCGTCAATCACCTATCTGATCTCATCCGTCGGGCGAGAACATCAGATTAAGCATGGACAGATCGCTTACCAGAGACAAAACACGTAACCGAAATCAAAGTCGCTATGGCGGCGAAAGTTACGATACCAAAAAGATGCTGGTAATCATCAGCGGTCTCGTGCTTTTGGTCTTAGCCCTGCCGCCTTTCTTTGACTTCCCCGGCGTACAGTTTTGGCTATTACCGCTGGCCGCTGGCTACCTTTTTCTGCTTTTTCTGCTTCCCAGGCTCTGGTTGTATGTCCTACCAGTAGCCACCGTTTGCCTTGACTTTACGCCTTGGACTGGCCGATTTGCTTATAACGAGTTTGATCTGCTCTTCTTAATAACGATCGCCTCAGGTCTGATTTTTCGACGATATCGGTTTCGTGTTTATTCTCCGAAGCCAGCTTTATTCGTGCTCTGGGCCTACATGATCCTGGTTGCTTGGGGATTTAGCGGCTGGGGCGTGTTCTTACTTCCTCCAGAGGAAAGTTTGGGAAACACCTACTACTCAAGCAATTACGCCTACAAGCTTGTGAAGGGCCTGCTATGGGGCGTATTGCTTGTACCTATGTGGGGCTACCTCTTGGCAGTCGATAAACGTAGGGCGGTCGCGGCGTTGGTGATGGGATCATCGTTTGCAGCATTAACACTTCTGATTGTCGTTTTTTGGGAGCGCGGGGTGCTTGATGCCGTATTCAGCGGAGCAACCAATCTCGAGCAAAGTACTGCTTCGGGATATCAGCGCTTGCCCCGTATCACTGGTCTTTTTTCAGATATGCATACCGGTGGCGACGCAATGTCAGGGGTTCTATTGCTGTTAATGCCCGCCTGCCTCTACCTGACTATGGCGAGAGCAGCTCTATGGAAGCAGCTCATAGGAGGAATGGCCTGTTTAGCCGTTGTTTCTATCGTACTCCTGTCTGGCAATCCAAATACAGTGACTGCGCTCGGAATCTGTCTTGCCACTTATACAGTGATGAGTTTTCTTGTGAAGATAGGCGAGGGTGGTTCGCAGCGACTTTTGCCTATCAGTCTTGTAGTACTTTGCGTTGCCGCTGTTTTGATCGCGGTCGGTAGTTATTTGACCGCTGGCTTGCTCGGATTGGCTGGCTTTCTTCTCTTGGGAGCCTCCGGACTGTTCCTTTGGCGCGAGCGCTTGATAAGGACGAGGTCTCACTTTCTATGGCTTATAGCAGTCGTTTCTCTAGGCGTTATCGTGGTTGGTTATGGCATTAATCCAGCAGTTGAGAGGTCTATCGGTGAGCAAGTCAGTGAGCGCAGCAGTTGGGTTTCCGTGATCAATGCCGGTGATCGTGGTCTAGCGCGGGCACTGGTGGGTAATGGTGTCGGCAGTTATCCAGCCCTCTACACGAAAGCGCATTCAGATGAATCCGAGCGCTTAGGTGCTTTCGAAATTGTAAGTGAATCACAGCGGGAAATACTGAAGTTGACTTCAGGGAGCGACTTGGTTTTAGCGCAACGAATCCCAGTTATTCCGTATTCCAAATTCAGGGTGGAGGTGTTTCTTAGGTCAACGCAAGCCGGTCAGCTTACTGTTTCTCTTTGCGAAAGAAATATTTCACTTCTTCCCGATTCTGAAGGTTCATGTGTTAGAGAAGAACTCGCGTTTCAGGATACGCAGGGCGTCTTTGAACCGTTTTCGGTAGAAATTAATTCTGGGGAAATTGGTCATCGCCGCTGGTTGGCGCGATGGCCTACGGCCTTTTCTATACAGGTCCCGGTGTCAATAGAGGCATTGGAGATTGACGCGATTACGTTTACGAAGGAAGGATTCAATAACCTGCGCAACGGCTCATTCAAGCGAGGTCTAGACCACTGGTTTTATTATTACGATACGACAGACCGAGCATGGCACGTCAACAACTTGTGGCTTCAGATTTGGCTTGAGTCAGGATTTGTCGGTCTTATCCTATTCGTCACGTTGATAGTTCTGCTGATTCGAGCCAACTTCAAAGCTCACTCAAGCGATTCTCTAATGCCCGTCTACACTGCTGCCGTTGTATCTATCTGTTTTTACGGTTTTTTTGCTTCTCCTTTGGATTCGGCGCGCGTGAGCTGGCTGTTTTTCTTTTTTTTGGTGGCGGGTCTGGCAGGCTTGCGCGTCAGAAAAAGGGTGGTCTCGTCAGTGGATACTGTCAAAGATTCCTCCTAAGGTTCATCATGATCACGCTTGGACTTAGGGAAGAAAACTTTCAATAATGCATATCTTGTCATTTGCAGATGGTTTCGGTACGTCAAGATGTCTGTCGGACCCAAGCTTGAACTCGGCAAACTCCAACCGTGTTAAAGCTCGTGAAGCTGTTTAACCAAAACAGGCTTACAATTCTGTGTGTTTGCTCTGCGAATATATGTAGATCACCGATGGCGGCCGCACTATTGAGGTACGAGTTGCAAACTGTAGACTTCCAGAAACCGTTCAAAGTAGATTCAGCTGGCACACATGCCTCACAGGTCGGTAGAAAGCCTGATATACGCGCTCAACAAGTCCTGGCCAATGCACAAATTGATATGGGTAGATGTCGAGCACGACAGGTAAGGTCTGCCGACTTTGAGCGCTTTGATTATATTCTCGCGATGGATTACGACAATCTAAATTGGTTGCAGCAACGCTGTCCAGAGGATCTGCTATCCCGCCTATCACTACTGGGGGCTTGGACTAGTAACAATGGAGTATCTGAAATACCGGACCCATATTTTGGAAACCTGGCTGGGTTCGAAAAAGTGTCGCTCATGTTGCGTGGTTCAGTGCAGGGCTTTGTCGAACACTTGATGGCCCAATAAGTCGTATTAAGTTTCGTACTAGGTTGAAGACTCTCGTAGAGCACAGATACTCTTGGCAAAATTTGCGTAGATAACTCTAGATTTAAATGCGCTTGTGTAGCTTCTAACGCTAAAGGGTGTTTTGAATAGATGACGAGGGCGAAGGAATGTTTCTCCGCCGAACTAGCAGCCATAGCGAGAAGATTCCAAAGGCGATGCTATTGTATAGCTCTTACTGCTTAGCCGAGGTTGGCCTCTGATCTTGTAAGAGCGAGGTACTGCTCCACTGGTCGATGTATACCCTATATAAGTCTCTGGCAAAATTTAGGTATAAATGGTTTCTTTGCCGAGATGGTAGTAGATCACCAGACGAAACACTTAAAGCTGAAAAAAAGCTGGTTTGGTTTTTTGTTTAACTGCAACTAGATCGCGCTCAATCCGGCGAAGATCGCGCAATGCACAGATAGTCGCGGTGCAACCACGCTGCGTGTAGACCCAAGAACTCTGCGAAAACACCCAGTTAATTAGCTTGCGATCAGTCGGAAATCGACTAGAGCCAGACGAGGTAGGGATGCAGCTTGCTTTAGTCGGTGCGGTGTGTTCCTACTTTGGCCGGTAGACACAATTTCGAAAATTGGACTGCTTAGCTGCTATGAAGGATTGTGGTCTCAAAAGACTGGTAGGCTTAGATGAAAAGGACAATTGAATGTTTCAAGATTGTACGCGGTTCTTGCGGTGCCTTACTCTGATGACATCGATTAACTTTTTTTAGAAACAAAGGGCGTCAGTGTGCATGATGATCTCCCTAACGGGCATGAACGCCCCATCTTTATCGTGCCTTCTCCGGTAACAGTATTCTCAACGATCGGGCGACTACCGCAAAAAAATACTAGGCTATTTCTGTATTTATGCGGATTTCCGTGAACCGTGAGTGAGCCATCATCGTACCCGTGTTAGTTCGGTCCCATGAATCAGCGGTAGTTGGTTAACCGACGACGGACATGGATGGCAGTTTCTCCGGGTTTTTAATTAATCTATCGAGCATTAGGTAATTCACATGGCACGCAAAATCTAATGCAACAGGAGGTCAGACAGCGGCGGTCTTTTTTTGAAAACTCAGGTAAACTCCCAAGCGTAGCAGAGGCGTCAACCCGTAAGGGAGCTCGAATGGGACAACATCAAAGCACGTTAGCAGAAAACTTTCTTCGCTATTTCGATGTTGCGCTCGCAAAAACAGATGCACAGAAACGCGATGTTTACGGTATTCGCTATAGCGTCTACTGCAGTGAGTTTAAGTATGAACCAGCGCACCTTTATCCGGATCATTTAGAAACGGATGAGTTTGATGATGCCTCACTACACGGATTAATTACCCATAAAGCAACTGGGATTCCCGCGGGCTGTGTACGTTTGGTTACACCTCAAATGGCCAATGGTCGAGAAACCTTGCCGTTCGAAAGAAACTGTGAGGAAGCACTCGATAAGGAATTTGTAGCGGGTTTGAACATTAGCCGGTCTACTGTTTGTGAAATTTCAAGATTGGCCGTCGATGGCGCATTCAGGAGAAGACCAGGTGAAAAAACCACGCGCTTTGGTGAGGTTGGGGGGCTTGATTGTACTCAGCAGGAACGGCGAACATTCTCAATGATAGCAGTAGCCTGCTTTCTCACTGCGACAGCGCTGATCGACTTGTCTGGGCGTTCCAGCGTTTTTGCGATGATGGAGCCTTTCCTCCCGCGGTTACTGAGACGCTCGGGAATCCTATTTCAAAGGGCGGGCAACGACATAGATTATCATGGAGTGCGAGCACCATACTTTGTAACCCATCAGTCG
Organism: Pseudomonadota bacterium; assembly: GCA_039025905.1. GTDB lineage: Bacteria > Pseudomonadota > Gammaproteobacteria > Pseudomonadales > Halieaceae > JARRPM01. Next base: position 8,652 of record JBCCNJ010000001.1, read on the forward strand.
CTAATGGATAATATTTTGCCGGACTTGAATCAGCTTTATTTAGAAATTCACAGCCGTGTAGAGAAAGACTACTCGCCATCCAAAGGTCGGTGATGGATAGAAATATTCTTAACAAGCTCGCGCATGCAGCGGTAAAGGCACCGTCGGGTGACAATTGTCAGCCATGGCGGTTCAAGTTTCAGGGCGACGATTCACTGTTGATCGAGATTGTTCCCAAGGAAGCGAAGAGCTTTTTCGATTATCGATTGCGAGGTTCCTTACTGTCGTTGGGTGCAGTGGTCGAAAATATAAGAACACAGGCTTGGATAGAAGGATTCGATCTTGATGTGGATTACTGTTGGAGCTCTGATGATATTGAACACACCATCAGAGTTCAGCTCTTGCCTGGCACCAGGACACGAGTGAGCCTGGCGCGGATTCATGCGATGAATAATCGTACGGTCAACCGCAGACCCTATCTGCCATTGCGAGTATCAGATCGCGATATTGATCTAGTTCTGGCCGAGCCGGTAGAGGGCGTCAATACAACGCTTATTCGTAGTCGTCGGGATATTTTTAAATGGGCACGGGTTGTGCAGCTGGCGGATACCATTCGTTACTCTCACCCAGTGATACATGAAGAATTGTTTGATAAATTGCGCTTTAGTGAAGAAGAAGCGCGGAACTTCGGCACGGGTCTGGAAATTGATCGGTTAGGAGCGGGTCCGATCGCTAAGCCTCTGATGTCATTAATCAAGCCCTGGTCTCGGATGGAGCGTTTGAGTCGATTCGGAATGGTGCGCATTCTGGCTGGGCAATCAGGGTTCACCACTGTGGCTAGTGGTGCGCTAGTGCTACTCACTATCGGTTCGGATGATCGAGAACTTTGGATCAAGGCTGGCGAGCGGATGCAAAGGATTTGGATACTGGCGCAAGAACATGGCTATTGCACACAACCGGTGACCGTAGGGCTTTATTTGGATCAGCGGTTCCAGCGGGATGGAATGCAAGCCTTCTTTCCTCAACAAGAGTCTGCACTTTTGGCCTTGCACCAGAAGCTTGAGCAATTGCTAGCGGTGGATCAGACCGGCACCATTCTGTTTCGATTGGGTAAAACCTGGAGAATGAAAGACACCGCTGTCAGGCAGGCACCTGAGCACTTTTTCTCTGAAGCATCGATTAACGAACCTGAGAAAACTGCCCGAGGTGAAACTATTTGATGCGCTTTAAGCGATGATGACATAAATACATTTAACGTGTTTGGGCAACACCTGGGGAATAAGCATGAACAACGAACTAACCTTTGATGAACTGGCACTTATTGCTGGGGGACATAGTGCCTTTCAGTTGCTGTGGGCAGGTGTGAGTTTGGGTGTTTTTGATAGGCTCTCTGAACAACCAGATATGACGCTCTCCCAACTGGCGGAGATTTTGGAGCTAGAAGAGCAACCTGCGAGGATATTGCTCTCTGGCTTGGCGACTCTTAAGTTGTTAGTAAAGAGCGAAGACTCTTTTCGTAATTGCGATATCGTCGAGCAGGTGTTTGTCAGGTCTTCAGAAGGGAACATGGTCGACGTTTTGGGATGGCAAGCGCATATAACTTACCCAGCTCAAGTTGATTTCTTGGAATCATTACGCCGCAATACGAACGTGGGACTCAGACACTTTCCCGGCGAGGGCAATGATCTATACCATCGCCTCGCCTATAATCCGGGTTTGGAACAAGTCTTTCACGATGCGATGAGTTCACTGTCTCGCTCCGCAAACAGTGTGCTTTGTGATCAAGCGGACTTTACAGGTGTAAATCATCTTGTCGATGCTGGTGGCGGTAACGGTGAAAACGCGATCGCTTTGGCTCGAGCTAATCCCCACTTGAGAATTACGATATTCGATGCTCCCACTGTCTGTGAATTAGCTGAGAAAAATGCGGCTGAGGCGGGCCTGTCCGATCGAGTGAAGACACACCCTGGTGATTTTTTTGTTGATGATTTTCCAGATGATATCGATGCAATTATCTTCGCGCATATGCTTACGATTTGGTCGCTACCGCGAAACACCGAGTTACTGAAACGATGCAGGGACGCGCTTCCAATTGGCGGACAGCTTTTCATCTTTAATATGATGGCGAACGATAATGACGTCGGCCCTGTGGCGGCGACTTTGGGCTCCCCCTATTTCCTTACGATAGCTACTGGTGAAGGTATGCTCTACTCTTGGCGGGACTACGAAAAATGTCTGGCCGATGCTGGGTTCGCGCAAACAAACAGACATGAACTGCCTCGAAATCACGGTCTGCTGGTAGGGTTAAAGTAGTAAATGAGTATTGGCTCTAATGCCTTTGACTACGATGTCGCCTTCTCCAGAAATCTTGGCCTGACACAACCCAGTGAACAACAGAAGCTGCGCAACAGCTGTGTCGCAATTGCCGGCATGGGCGGTGTAGGTGGTATTCATCTCATTACCCTGGCAAGAATGGGGGTCGGTAAGTTTCATATAGCCGACTTTGATCGATTCGAACTCCATAATTTTAATCGCCAAAGCGGCGCGATGATGTCCACTATCGATGCCGACAAAGCGCAGACGATGAAAGATATGGTCCTCGACATCAACCCGGAAGCAGAGGTAACAATATTTCCAGAAGGCATTACAGAGGCTACTGTTGCGAGTTTTTTCGATGGAGTTGATGTGGCCATTGATGGACTGGATTATTTTGCGGTTGACGCCAGAGATCAATACTATCGAGAGGCGGTTCGCCGTGAAGTCGCTGTTGTGGCAGTTGGACCCATCGGCTGCAGCGCCGCGTTATTAGTGTTTGTGCCAGGTGGAATGACATGGCACGACTACTTTGCTATGGAGCTGGCAAAAGATAACTACGATAAATATGTGCTGTTTGCCCTAGGCACGGCCCCGAAAGCTACGCAACTTGATTATCTGGATCGTAACTTCCTGAACCTTTCTGAGCAGCGAGCACCCTCACTCGCACCGGCGGTACAATTGTGCGCTGGTGTAGCTGGTGCTGAGGTATTGAAGCTGCTACTAGGGAGAGGCAGAATAAACGCTGTGCCATTTTATTCGCAATTTGACGCATATAAGTGTCGTTTCGCCCGGGGAAGATTGCGCTGGGGTAACAAAGGGCCAGTTCAGCGTCTAAAGTTTCAGATCTTCCGAAGGTTGTACAAGGCGAAGCTGGCCGAGGAAGCTAGTTCCACTGGGAGATAATCTCTGGGAATCGATCGATGGCTCTGTATCGCGAGAATTCGTCCGCGAGGGCTTGAGCCTTTTGATTAAGAATCGTAGACGCTAACATCTCGCGAACTAGTGAGGCAATCAATCGTCCATTTGCCTGTCCTGCCCGAAGCAGTCGTCCTGCGCCAAACTTCTCTATGTAGCCCATAGTAAAAAACTGGTCCATATTAGAGGCGATACCTAGCACTGGCGTTCCCTGCGAAATGGCCTGATAGGCTGTTGCGCTACCGCCATTACAAATGACGAGAGCTGAACGCTTCGCGGCCTCGATTCCGGGTAAGTACTCTTCGCAGTAAACCCGGTCTGGTAGTGTTTGCAGCTCGCGTCTCCCCGCCGTTGCAATCACAAGATTCACCTGCAGCTGGGCAACCGATGCGATCAGATCTGGAAGGATCGTTGCCTGCCCGGTTGAACCGAGCGTCACGTAGATGGTCGGTCGGTCATCTTCGATTTGGTGCCACCAGTCGGGGAGCGGCATATCGGGTGACCATACAATCGGTCCTATATAGTGATGGGTATCCGGTAAGCCCTTAGTAGGTACTAAGCCGGGCACGTCGCAAAATAACGTTGCGTCACCCTGTGTATACGCGGCGCCGAGACTGGCAAACTTTGGTAAGTGATTTTCACGTCTGTGCCGATTTAGTGGCGCGAGATGGTGTCTGAATGCTACTGGCCTGCCAATATTAAAGAGTACTTGACCAACCCGTGGGCCAAAGATGTCTACCAGGGGGTGTTCTGGAATCGGGAACTGCTGTTTGGCGAACGGCGACCAGTGGGCGTTGCAGATAGCAAGGTACCCAACGTTTTCTGCGGGTGCGCTTACAGAGAGTGACAATCGGAAGTCACCGATAACAAGATCGGGTTTAACGCGTCTAATGAGTGCTCTATCTTCTCTTATGTAGCTGGAAAGCCTTTCGTAGTTGTAGAGCCTGCCACCTACTGCCAGTCTGTCAATAAATTCCTGAACCGACATACTTTGAATACTGTGGAAAGTGAACCCTGTGTCTTCGAGTACAAACTCAAACCCTGGAGCGCAAGCAAAATGAATATCGTAGTCGTGGGGGTTTAAGCTTTTTGCGAGAACGAGTGGGCGAACCACATGAGCGAGCGAATTTGCCTCAGCGACAAAAAGTATTGATCTGACACCTTGTGCCATAGAAATTGTGTCCTTGAGCTGCCCCTATTGGAGATCATTGCGTCTTTCGCGGTACAAAGCAACGGTGGTAGGGTCGTCATCGCCTCGATTTAAGGAGAATATGTAGGCAAAAAAAAACCCGCTGCGTAAGCAGCGGGCCTTGTGTCGGTCGGTTGTCGTTTTTAGCAGTGGCTGAAGATCAGCTAGTGGTCACCCAGCCACTCGAGATCGGCGTCTTACGCCGGCCAATCCCAGCAGGCCCAGACCAAGCAGCATCACTGTACCAGGGACGGGTATTTGCTCTCTACGGCTGAACTGTGACGTCGGGTCGGCTGCTAGCAGCAGATCAATACCTTGCTGATACTCGTAGCCATCGCCACCGATGATGCAATCACCGTCTCCAGTTCCGCAGCTTATGCCCTGGCCAAGAAAAGGAGCCTGTCCAAAATCCAGGTCCAAGGTGCTGTTGAAGGTGGAGCCTATCAAGCAAGTACCTGGGTTGTCACAATCAGGGTCGTCCGCATCTACAAACATTGGATCGTAGGAGGTGATCATGGTGTCGATAAAGCTGCTGCCCTCACCACCATCACCAAGTCCGTTAGGTCCTTCGAAGGTACCAGATGAGGATGTAACAACGCCGCTTACCACGTTGAGACCATCGGTGAAGCCATCACCTGTCACTTGGTTAGCGTTCGGCACGGTGTCGTAGAAGAAATCAAACGTGCCTGCAGCTGACAAGAACTCGATCGTAATAACGCCGGTGCCGCCATCGATTGCGATGATTTCAGCAGTTTCGATAATATCCAGGACAGCAGTCACCTCAAACGGCTGACCGTCAGATGTCTTGATCGGGAATGCGTTTGGAACACCGTTCGAGAAAGCTCCACCTGTATTATTGATCGCTGCCTGCGCATGGAGGCTAAACGTTAGTGTGCTACCGATAGCCGGGTCGCCAATACCGGCGGCGGCTCCGAAGAAGCAGTTGAGCGTCATGTCGCCCGCACACGCGGCTCCCGCAGCACCTGAGGCTGCGACGTAGTTTTGTTCGATTACCACGCTTTGGTCGTCTGCCCAGTCAAATGAGGTGATGCTAAATTTATCGTAGGTGCCATTGGCGTCCGTTGAGATTTGAACATTGGTGCCAATAGCTAGCGCCTGGTGCGAGAGGCTTAGCGCTCCCACGGCCAGGGCCATTGATGCTAGGTGTTTAAAAACCGTTTTCATAATAGTTTCTCCGCTATGTACAGTCTTAGCTAATCCTTGATCAGCCTCTGCTTAACAGTGTTAGAGCGTTAACTGACCGACGCTAAGGTAAAAGCAAATTCCAGGCCAAGTTTTCTGTATGCGCCTCAAATGATTGATTGTAAAAGAAAATATTATATTTTGGGCAGTTATTTGGTCTCCTGGATACCTCTAAAACCGTATCGATGTAAAAATAGCTGACACCCTCCTTTACGTGGCTTACAGGCCGTCACAGGAGCACTGTTTTTCGTTGCTGGCAAATAGTGAGTGAGAGGTAGTCGCTGCCACGTTCGCGCAGTCAACAAGATCGACGGAGGCGCTTACTTCGGGCCTTTATGCGTGTTCTTCGACTTGCCCAACGCGCTTCGCGGGCGCACCCGCCCAGATCTCGCCCGCGCCTATGGCAGTGTTCTTAATCGCGACTGAGTTAGCGGCGAGCATCGAACCGTTGCCCATCGAGACGCCTGACATGATGATTGCCCTGGCACCCACCGTAACGTTGTCACCCAGCTGAATGACTGCGTGAGATAGCTTATCTCCCTCAATCGCGTGGGAGTACAGCAGAGCATCTTCACCAATTAGGGAGTTAGAACCGACGATGGTTAGCAAGGGGTCTTGAATGGTGCCGGCACAGTAGCTGTTACTACCGAGCTTTGCTCCTAGCCCCAGGTACAATAATCGCAGTAGGGGTACCGGGATGAAGCGGCTGCGGGTGAGAGGGTAGAACAGCACCAGGTTGAACAGCAGATAAACCTGATATCCAAATTCCTCTTGAGTACCTGGCGCAATCTCCCCCTCTCGAAGCGGGAAGACTGACAAAAACAGCCGCTTGGCGAGTAGTGCCCAGGCATAAATGAAAAATAGCCCCAATAAGAACAGAAGGACTCCTCGAAAGCTCCCTAAGTGAAGGTGACCTAGTAAGAAATAAGTTGTTAGACACCCCATCAAAATCGATGCAGTCAGAAGCGTGCTAAAAACTAGAATCGGACCAAGCGTGATCTTTCTCATTGGTGCCTATCTTTGTATTAGGGTGAGTCGGCACTACCCATTAGATTGTGGCTGCGCAACTCATCGGCAGAAACAGAATAGAGGTCTTTCGTTTCTTCCCCGCTGGCCCACGATGCGAATTCCATCATGCCATCCTCAAGCGAGACCTCAGGTTTATAGTTTAGAGACTCAGCGCTACGGGTGAGGTCCGCAAAACAGGAATGAATGTCACCAACACGAAAATCTCCCGTTTCCCTTATATCTGCTTTTCTCCCGGTGGCTTTTGCCAGACTTAGTGCGATGCTCCGAATACTGGAATTCGCACCTGAACCGACGTTGAAGCAAGAGCCGGGATCCACATCTGTGGAAAGAGCCAGCAAATTCGCCCGGGCCACGTCCGCGACATGAACGAAGTCTCGCTCAGGCGTGCCTTGTTCATACAAAAACAGGGGTTGGTTGGCATTCAGACGACTGTAAAAGATAGATGCCACGCCAGTATAGGGGTTTTTCAGCGACTGGCGCGAACCGTAAACATTAAAGTATCGTAAGATGGTGACGGGAAGTTGAAAATGCATAGCGAGCTGCGAACACAGCTGTTCTTGCTGCAGCTTTGTCATTCCGTATATCGAAAGTGGATTCAGTTTGCGGTTCTCTTGCGTTGCAATGGAAGTGACTGGCGACTGGCAGTAGGGGCAGCGTACTTTCAGATCTCCTGATTCCATGGCTTTACGTTCACGCGTACCAGGGAATACGACGCCATGTTCGGTGCAGACGTGTGAACCTTCTCCATAAACGGCGCGAGAAGAAGCGAGAACCATCCTTTTCAAAGGCTTCTCGCGGCGTTTGATCAATGCTTCCAGAAGCGTGGCCGTACCGGTGCAGTTGGTGTCCACATAGCTGCGTACGTCATACATGCTCTGGCCGACTCCGGTTAGGGAAGCAAAATGAAAAACCGCATCTACACCTTCAAGTGCATCAACCACCGTCTCTAAGTTTCTTACATCCCCCTTAATACACTCAACGTCAGGATTCAGGTGCTTGGGAAAAGTTCTTGCTGCTAGTGGTTTCGGCGGATTTCCGTGAGCCTGGGGATCAAGAATATCGAGAACCCTTACGTCGTATCCAGATCGAATAAGGGCATCTGCCGTGTGCGAGCCTATGAATCCTGCGCCGCCTGTGATGAGGACTTTTGTCATTGCCCTGAATTTTTGGCCTGTTCTGCGCGGGCTTGATTCAGATGAGATTGTATCTCCTGGTTGTCGGGTAAACCGGCTAGTGCCTTTTCGAAGAGCCTAATGGCCTCACTGGTCCTATTTTGACGCAACCTTAAAACACCCAGAGTATCAGCAATTTGGGGAACACCAGGGGCGATCTCGTAAGCGCTTTCGGCATACTCTAGAGCGGAATCAAAGTTGTCATCTTTTAGCGACCAGGCGAGAGCGTTTAGTGCCAACGCATTATTGGGGTCTAACGCTACCACTTTTTCCAAAGCATCTCGCGATTTTTGAACCTCGCCCTGAGAGCCATAGATATTTGCCAGGGTCGCTATAACAACGAGATCTTGCGGATACTGCGTGACCCATTCTTCGAGTGTGCTAATCCCCTGCTGCAGATCGCCAGATCTGGTTTGCGAGTCCGCTAACATTAGAACCGAAGACGAGCGAGGAGAAATTTGGATTGCTGTCTGATAAGCCTCTATGGCTCTTTCGTACTCGTTCTTTCTAAGTGCAAGCCATCCTTCCTGATTGTAAACATCGGGATGGCCCGGATATCTCTCTTGCAACGCGCTCAATCTCTGTTCTGCCGCGTCCAAGTCACCATCTGTTACCGACAACCGGATCATAGATAGCTGCGCGACTAGCAGACTTTCATCGGCCTCTAATGAGTCGGCAAGCGAAACACGGAACTGATCATAGTCTCCCACCGCTTCATAGGCGGACGCCAGCAGATAGTGCGCTTCCGCCGAATTGGGTTCGATCTTGACCAAACGCTTCAAGGTCTTAAGTGCCTTTTCCGTGTCGCCTTGCGCAAGCTCCGCCTCGCCACGAACTTCGAGTAGGATGGGGACATTGGGGTGTGTGTCCTCAATCTCTTCTATGATAGCTATGGTTTGGCGTGAACTGCCATTGCGCAGTAAGTGCCGAGCGAGGCTGAGTTTGGCGGAAGCAGAGTCGGGGTGGACTTCAACTGCCCGGAGAAAAAGCTGGTTGGCTTTCTCATTGTTCCCCAAGGCATCCTCCAGGGCGGCTAGTTTCATAGTTGCTGAAAGAGCACCTGGAGATACGTCTAGGACGCCTTGATAGTAATCTCTTGCGAGATCAAACTCGCCGCGCTTAATAGCTAGCTCTGCTAAGCTATTTGCCGCCGTCGCGTTATCGGGTTGAGTTCTTAATACTTGCTCGAAGATTTCTATTGCAGAGTCTTGCTCACCTTGAAGTAGCATAGTTCCGCCGACCAAGTTCAGGGCCATCATACTTGCAGGTCTCTTCTCGCTAAGCTGTTCTGCAACCTCCATCGCTTTTTCATATTCTTCATCTTGAAGATGCTGCAAGATAAGAAGCAATTCCGATTGGGTGAATTCCGGGTCAATTTCAATAACTCCCTCTAGTTCACCTATTCCTCGTTCCCGATCGCCACTCTGGAGATAGCTTACTGCTAGACGGGTTCGGAGCTGCGGGTTTTCCGGCTGTAGCTCAACCGCTTTTAGAAGGTATTGAACACTTTTTTCGCTGTCTCCCAGCGCGGTATAGATGTTGCCCAGTAAATTAAGCGCGATCGCGTTATTGGGGTCGCGCTCAACGACCGGAATAAGCACCGTTTGTGCCCCTTCTGGATCGTTTAGTCGCATCCGGGTGATTGCCAGTATTATTCTCGCGTTATCCTCCTGTGGAAAGGCTTTCACCGCTCGGCTTAAAAACTGGTCTGCCTGTTGATCCTGCCCCAAGGCATAGTGCACTGTACCCAGTTGCAGGGCGGCGCCATCGAAGTCTGGAGACCGTTCCAGTGCCTGCTGAAACGCAGTTTGCGCTTGCTCGAACTCGGCCTCGAGCATTAAAGCCATGCCGCTGGCGTAGAGTGTAAAGGCATTATTTGGGGCTACGTTTTGCATCACAGAAATATCATCCGCAGCGCCCTCAGGGTCCCCTTGACGCAATCGAAGTAACGCTCGTTTGTAATGAGCCATTAGCTGAACGCCCGAGTCGACCTCAATCGCGGAGTCGTAGGCCTGCATGGCCTCAACGTCGTTCCCTTCAATCTGCTCCAAATCACCCAGGAACTCTAAAGCTGCCACAGATCTTGCATCAGCTTTCAAAGCATCCTCTATCCACGCTCTAGCTGACCAGAGATCATCGTCACGTACTGCCAGCGCAGCTTTACCCAGTAACGCTTCTACGTTCGACTGATCGATTGTTAATGCTTCGTCAAAAACTGTCTTCGCTAGAGCGTCAGCATTTCTACGTAGATAAACGTCGCCCTGAAGTGTTAACGCGGCCGCCCTTGCGTCATCACTCAGGTCTGGCAGAAGCTCTACGCGTTCGAGTGCTTCATCCAATTTATTTTGCAAAATGTATGCACGCGTTAATGGCACCACGATCTCGGCTTCATCCACACCAAGTTCTTGTGCCCGCAAGAGCTCTTTCTCCGCGTCAGCACCTATCCCCAGATCGACGTAAATGTTCCCCAGAAGAAACCTCGCGTCAGCGTTATTTGGGTTTTGTCTAAGCGCATTTTTTAGCTCAATAATGGCGGAGCTTGTATCGCCCTCTAGATAGAACTCTTCTCCCCTCTGAAATAGCGCTGCATCTGAGAGGTTTTCGCTACACGCAGTGACAAAAAGCACACACATGGTTAGAAGAACGACAGCCAACCGATTCACGGCACCAGTTGAATAGATGAGTTCGCGACGCGAATAAGAACGCTCGAACGCGAGCTTAACCATGGTTTATCCTCCTGATGTATCTTAGTTGACGCAGCTTACTGCTTAGACCAGTCGACTGTACAGTTGTAACACGCGAATCCAACGACAGACATCGCCTGGCGTGGTTTATTTTGACAAAATTCACACTTTTTTGATGTTGGAACTTATCGCATTAACAGTTCATGACACTGACGCTTTGAGTGATATGTGGCCTGGGCCTTGGGGGAAGTTTTACAGTGTCCTTCACTTGAATCCCAGCAATTGTATTGGCTTACACTATGCTTCGAACTCTAATGCTAAGCGAAAGCCCGGCCAGTTTTCGCATTTGTTCAACGACTGCATTCAAGAACTAGCGCGATTGATTCACTACGTGAAGATCTGGTGAATAGACTGTCGATGCAGAGTCGTTGTCCCCGCAAGATGGCATTCCATAAGATGCTTAGATACGAGTTTTGAGCGCTCTGGTGTCGTTTAGTCACCGCGAAACCGACTCTATCGAGGGGTAGAAAGTGGTTTAGTCGGCGAGAATCTTGGGAGAATAAGGCGGCGTTAGATTAAATTGCCGTGCCCCGGGGTTGCCTATTTGCAATCGGTCATTCGAACTTGGTTATTCGCCAATTCGTCAGAAGTATCGGGTCAACTCGACGCCTAGATAGTCGTCTTCTCGAATAAAGAATAGGTTGTCCTGCTCCTGAGTATTGGTTGTGAAGCGAAGCTCTATACCCAACGTCCAGAATTCACCTATACGTCTTGAAGCTTCGATGTTACCGAAATAGGATTCCAGGTCGAGGTCATATAAGAGGCCGACTAGAATCGCCGAACTAGAAAAATCGTTGCCTGTCAATCTGGTACCAATATAGATGTCGTTTTGCAGTCCATTGGTAGCTTCCTTGCCCCGCTCATCGTAGTGATACTCCACAAGCCAGCCAACGTCCATAACGCTGCCAGCAAAGCCAAACTGAGTAAACTCAAAACCTCCAACCGTAGCAAAGTAGTCTCGATTGTTGTTCCAGTTATACAAGCTCTCTAGTTTCCAGAGCCATGCCCCTTTGGTTGCCTGCACGTCAAGGCTACTTTGTTCTATCTGGAGGTAAACAGGAATAAGCCTTGGTTTGCCATTGTTGTTGTCAAACTTGAAAAGCGGCTCGCGGGCTGTGCCGGAGAAGTGTGACAGCCCTATATCCCAATCGCCTATGTAGTTGCTCCATCGGCCAGCGAAGTCGATGTGTTTTTGCTTTGAGCTAGACTCGTATTCTGGGTTGTCGGTGTCGACAACGGGTTCTGTGCGAAGTCGCCCACGCCGACCGGGAAATGTGCGCTCCCGAAAGTAAGGTAGAACATAGAGCTGCCAGACCCCGTAATCGCTCAGATAGTCGAGGTTGAACATGGGTTGCCCAAGTTTTTCTTCGCCATCAATGTTTTCCACTAGATCTGTTTGGTTAATGATATCGACAAGATGTTGAGACTCGGCAACGCCCCAGAAAACCACATCCAATCCTGCTTTAAACACAATATCCTCATGCTCAAAACGCCAGTAGAATTCTCTAAGATCGCCGTGAGTCCGTCTGTGATCATTGGCGTCCCAGCGATAAAATGCCCGAAGAGAAAATTGTTGTCTTCCATCTGCCCACTCCGAGTAGTACTCTGTCTGCGCGGCAATCGATGCGTTTTGATCGTCTTGTCCGGGATACTCGGGCTCTTCTGGGAACAGCCTAGTGTCTAAACTAACTGACCCAGTCCATTCTCTGTACACCTCACTTTGTTCCTGTCTTGAAACTGAAGAGCCGGGGAAGGGCGTTGTTACAGGGGGCTTGTTCGCAGGTAGTCTAGCGTTAGCAGCTCGAGGCGTAAGGTCGGATAAATACTCAGCTTCGGACTGTACAACTTTCACTGGTGCCGGACTGTATAGATCGATCACCAATCTGTCGCCACGCAGTTCGAATGGTTTCAAGCTGAAAACGCTCGTCTCGACTTGCTGACTGAGCGTCAGAACGATGCTGAGATTATCATCCGCCCTTGAGGCCAGTGCCAATTTTGATATCGGTGTTCCTTCGGTTGAGACTGGCTCCAATGCGACAGCGGCGGTAGTATCTTCAAGTTCAATTATCATAGTGGAGGGTTTCTCTCCCTCTTGTAGCTGAAAATTGAACGGACCCGATACATCAAAAACGACCCGCGTTCGTCCTGGTGTTAGCCCTATTCGAATATCTTGCAATTCAGCGCCAGCGTGCACAGGCATTGCAGTACAGACCTTTTGCAGAGTGATTGCAATCAATACATAGAGCACATTACGAGCGATGTGTGCTTCTCTAACGGGCATGATTCGTGGTTATCGGGCTCTGGTCAGGGCGTTGGGAGTGAAATCGCTTTCCCGAGTGCCCACTCGGAAATTGTAATCAGAAAACAGCAATGAAGTTTGCTTTCCATTTTGATGGTTGTACATAACCATCTCTGCTGGCCGCCAATACTGATTTAGGTACTGGCTAAAATTGGACGCCGTCATCGTTTTGAGAAGTTCATTCTTGCGATCATAGTAATCAACTCTCAGTGGCCGATATTCTTGCTGGTCTATCCAGGTAATCTGCCTGGTATAGCCTGAGTTGGGATCGATGGGTGTGCGTTCCACGACAAAACACAGCTGCCCGTCCCACTCCTCGTCTCGTAAGTAAAGGTAGCTGTACTTTTCTACTTCTTGAGAAGACAGGTCTTCGTAAGCGAACTCGCTACCCATGAAAGGTCCCGATCTGTCAGCTGAAGATATCCGTTTCACGCGCTTTAGCGCAGGGAGGTAGACCCATTGCTCATCCGGTTCGCGTTTGTGAGTAAATGTAAGAATGGCAGTGCCTTTGAGATCTCGCGGACGATCGAACACCATCATGATTTTGTCACCGTCACCTTCTACCTCAAGCACTTTCTGACGCATCTCTCGGTTGATGGTTTGTCCACCCTGAATAGTCATTGCCATGGTTAACAGGGCTTGCGAATCACCAAAGCCGTCATCTCTTCGTGAGGCCTCTTTGGCAATTTCAAGCCCCTTAGTGGCAGCGTCAGATTGGCCATGGGCTTGACGCTCGGAAGAGTTTGCAATGGTTAGAACCGCAAAGGTACAAAAAACGCCAAGCAGCGCAGGTGCGCACCGACAAAGGTACGGTGAGCGGGTCATACGGGCGCCTCGAGTTGATCTTGATCAGGCTTACGCTGCACAAGCCATCGATCAGCTTTGATCAATAGAGTAGGCAGCCAGAGCAGGTCTAGTAAAATGGCCATGAAGATAGTAAGTGCAACCAATAGGCCAGAGGTAGAGTTGACGGAAAAATCAGAGGCGACCAACACAAAAAAACCGGCAGCGAGTGCTACTGAAGTCGTAACCAATGCGCCTCCCACTGAGTTAAAGGTATATCGAATGGCGTCTTCTGCTGAAAGACTATGAATCAACCTTGCTTGCCTATACCTGACGAGGAAGTGGGTCGTGTCATCCACGATGATGCCAAGAGTGATGCTGAATACTACCGATGCGGCAATGTTAACCTCCCCTACGAAGATACTCCATAAACCCAGTGTGACAAACGCAGGGAACAAATTGGGAATCAAGCTGACGATCCCGAACTTAATTGATCTGAAAGCAATGATTAAACATATCGAAATCAATATGATAGCGACGAGGGAGCCATAGAGCATGCTGTGGATGTTACGCAATCCGATGTTGGCAAAGCTGAGCGACTGCCCCGTACCGCGGCTAGCAATATCGGGCGTATTTTCCTCCAGCCATAATCGAGTACGCTCTTCAAATGCGATTAAACCCGAAGACTGCTGATTCGTAACGGTTGCGCTAATTTTCAGAGCTGATTTTGAAGCGTTAATCTGGTGGGTGACGTCCTGGCCGTAGGGCACCGAGATTTCGTAGAGCAGCACGTACTGAGACGCCATTTCATTGCTATCGGGTAATCGAAACCATTCTTGCGAGTTATCGTGCATAACCTGATTGAGCCGCTTGAGTGTATCGGTGAATGATTCGACGTTGGTAACCTCTGGTTGTTCTCGCAGCCAGTTGACGAATTTGGCAACCTGTTCAAGGTAATCCGGGTCGGAGATGCTTTCCCCGTCAATCGCTTCAATCGAATAGTGAATTGATTGAGAGCCTGATAGACGAGAATCAATCATGTTGATCGCATGGTAGAGCGGGATAGCTTCGGAGAAATACCCCGAGGGATCGTCGTTCAGATCAATTCTAGGTATGAAACTAACAATGATGACGATGCTTGCCGTAAAACCCCATCGCAACCAAGCCTGGTGAGATAGGACAAAACGAGCGAGCCCATCCATTGGAAGCCCAGTCGAGACTCCCTCTTTTGTCCTAAATGGTAATAATAGAATAAGGCCTGGCAGTATCGTAACCGAAGCCCAGAGAGCGCCGAGAACTCCTACGGCGGCAACGTTTCCTAATTGAGCAAACGGTGGTGAATCGCTAAAGTTCATGCTGAGAAAACCCAGTGCGGTCGTAACACTGGTTAGCGCGATCGGATACAGGGTGTCTCTCAAGCCGTATTCCAAGGCTCGACGCTTTGGCATTCCTTCCCTAAGTTGGCGTAAAAACGCGCTGAAGATATGAACACAGTCAGCAACGGCCAGAGTCATAATAATGGTAGGAGCTGATACGTTCACAGAGTTCAGGCCTACGCCTGCCCATCCGGCAAAACCCATACCTACAGCGATACTGAGCAGAATGACGATTACGGTGCACAAAGATGCAAATGGAGACCGTAACAGGAACGCTAGTAACACCAGCACAACGACAAATAAAACGGGTATCAGTAAGCTCGAATCCTCGGTCGTGACCTCTGCTAGAGTCTGTTCTGTTACTGCCCAGCCCGCCAAATAAACGCGGAGATTCGAGTTGGAATTTTCGATTTGTGCGGCCAACTGCCTTGCAAAAGATACTGATTCGTCTACCTCGCCGGCTTTCTCTCTCAGATTGAGATTCAAGCTAACATTCACTCCTGTGACCGCTGCATCGGAGGACAGCAGCCTTCCTACAAGTGCATCTTCAGACAGTGCCAGGTCTCGAATACCGGAGATTTTTGCGGTGTCCAGTTGTGCGGCCTTGTCTAGCAGCGGTGCAATGATGATGTCGTCACCATCGACTGTTGGGTAGAGGTAATTCGTTACTGAATCGACCCTACGAGAGTTGGGCATTTGCCAAGCTTCGAGAGTAAGCGCGACGAGAGAGATCAAATTCTCGGGCGTGAAGATATCTCCATTGACTGCTTCAACGATAAATAGAATGTTGTCTTCGCGACCATAGGTTTCGTCGAGACTGCGTTGGGCGAGTAAGTTGGGATCGTCATCAGCAAAAAAAATATCAATGCCCGTTTCGACCTGTAGTCTTGAAGCGCCAATTGCAATAACGGCGACTAATGCCGCATTGATCGTCAGCATCCAGAGAGGATACTGAAGTATCAAGTTTATGAAGCGGTCTTGTGCAGGCATTAGCCCTGTAGCGCCTTTGTCACCCATCCCCACATGGGCAATGTCTGGCCTTGGAGCCCGTTTGTCAAACAAAGATGCCATAAAGCGATCTTAAATGGCTTTTTTCCTTTGTTTTCAATCGATTGCGATATTTGTTCTCATCTTTCAGGCTGCGAGTATGAGGTGTGCCCCTTTTAGCACTTGGTTATAGTGGCAGATTAAGCGATTGTGATTTCTCACCGTGGTCAGTTTCTGTCAAACGCCTAATCCTACACCCCTCCCAATTTAGCGATAGTAAGCATAAAAGTCCGAGGTACGAGAATGCTCACACTGTCGGTGCGAGTTTAATCCGGTGTCCGAAAACCGACTTTTCCTCTAGAAGTAAGAACACGCCACACACAAATTTATTGCCCACGCCATGGATCTAGCTGGATTCAATCTCTCCCAGCATCAACTCTGCCTCGCTTCGCCATGCGAAATCGCCTTCAAATGATAACGCCGCTCTAAGCTCTCTCTCAGCCTCGGTCTTGCGCCCCATCGCAAGCAGGGTCGCTCCGGTATGGAATCTGATCTCTGGCTCGGTAGAGTTAAGCGCATAAGCCTCACGAAAATACGCGAGAGCCTCTTCGTGACGCTCCTTTCTCGCGAGAATCCACCCTATGGTGTCCAGCAGCGCCCAGTTGTTTTTGCCGTTCGCTTGGATCCCTCTCTTTGCGGTAGTTAGTGCTTTGTCCAGGTCGTCGTCAGCATAGATGTTTGCCAGATTATTGAGAATTGCTGAATTGCTTTGCAATTCTGGTCGTGCGATCAGTTCTTCGTAATGACGTGCAGCATTGGCGCCGTCGCCCTGTGCGAGGTAGCTGTCAGCCAATAATCTGATTTTCCAGGTCGGCTGTTCCGAATCCGACATTTGTGATTCGATGATTTGATGGAATTCGGATGTTCCAGTTCCTGCAATACTGAGTTGGTAGAGCTGTATCAATGCAGAGCTATTTGCACTGTCTAGCTTGTATGCGCGAGCGAATGCCTGTTGAGCGAGCCCAGGCTTATCGTCCGCCAACAGTATTTCCCCATTGAGGAAAGCCAATTCTGTGCGTTCGCCGTGAGCACTGGTAAGGGAGGCTAACTGCGACTCGGCCTGCTCATGATTGCCTTCGAGTAAACTAAGTTCGGCTAATTGCAGGTTGATGCCGAATGACTCGGGTTCAAGTTCAAGTGCACGCTCTAAACTCTTCTTTGCAGCAGCGGTGTTTT
Source organism: Pseudomonadota bacterium (assembly GCA_039025905.1). Classification (GTDB taxonomy): domain Bacteria; phylum Pseudomonadota; class Gammaproteobacteria; order Pseudomonadales; family Halieaceae; genus JARRPM01. The sequence continues at coordinate 25,880 of JBCCNJ010000001.1, forward strand.
GCGACTGGCTTTGTAATCTAGCCAGTGTTCTGAGTCTTTCGCTGTCGTCCTTCCAGAAGTCGTACAGTTTATAAAGTGATCGCTGGGCTAATTCGTAGTCTCCGAGTTCGATGTACACCTCTGCCAAATCTTGCATGTACTTTGTATTCAGACGGTCTGCCCTAGTCAGTTGTAACGCGCTCTGAAGCGCTTTTTCCCAATTCTGACTCTGCCTATATGCGGTTAGCTGAAGCTCCAGTGGTGCGGTCGCTGCACTACTGTAGTGGTACACTCGCTTGCTCCACTGGATCGCCTCATCAGTGTCGCCTTCGGCGAGCAGGATATGGGCCATCAACATGATGGCGGTCGTATTTTCGGGCTGATCCTCTAAGATGCTGCTGATGATGGCGCTGGCGGCGTCTCGGTCACCACGCGCTTTTAACAGTGCTGCTTGGTTCAACCGGGCGTTGGTATTGAGCTGGTCAAGTTGAAGTGCGCGGTCGATGAATTCTTGCGCTGCATCCAGGTTGCCTAGCCTCATAAATGTGACGGCGCCATAGTTACGAACCCTGATGTCTTCTGGAAACCTTGTGACCAGATCATCTAGGTTCTGCAGTGCGGACGCGTATTGATTTGATTCAAGCTGAAGCTTGCCCCTTAAAAGTCCAAATGTCGCTAGCTCGTGTCCTGCCTCGATATTGTTGTTGAGTAATGCGAGAGCTGTTTCGGGTTGGCCGCTCGCGCGCAAGTACTCTGCCTCTAGAACAATGACATAGGCTTGATCACCCGAGAGTTTTTTGACGTCGTCCAGTGTTTCTTGGGCTCGCAAGAGACTATTATCCTCAAGGTAAAGCGAGATCAGTTGTAAGGAGAGGCCGTAGTCAGTCAGCACGAGCGCTTTGTTTGTGGCCAATAACTCTTTTGCCCGTTTGCGATCACCCCCGCGAAGATAGACGTCGGCCAGCATACGGATTGCCGCTAGATCCTCACTATTTTGTCGTAGATACGCGTTGAGGAGTGTACGTGCACTTTCGTCGTTGCGTTGTATGTATTCCGCTGTCGCGCGGATGAACAGCGTGTGGGCGTCCGACTTATAACCAGCCTCTTCGAGATTGGTAAGCTTGATACCCATTTCGCGCAACATCTGAGAGCCCTTCTCGATATCTCCGTCTTCGTTCATGACTAGCATGGCGCTGATCAAGGTCGCGGCGGGATCATCTGAGGAATCCGCTAGAATACGTTGCAGGCTTTGTCGCAAACCTGCGATTTCGCCGAGTTCCAGCTGGGATCTTGCCAACGACCTGAGAATGAGGGGATCCTCGGGGTCGAGTTCGTGTGCGCGTTCAAAGGACTCAAGTGCAGCTTCTTGCTGATTCTTGTGCAGTGCGAGCTGACCGTTCAATTGCCAGGTTTTCTCGTTGTTTGGATCTACAGTCAGTGATTTGTCTACCAGCTCTTGTGCTTTCTCGGTTTCATCCCGAATAAGGTAGGCAGAAGCCAGAATATTATTGGCCCGAACATTAGATGGAAACATAGCTTGGGCGTTGACGTACTCGGCAAGCGCCAGTTCATGCTCACCCGTAAGGTCGTATGCCTGCCCCTTCAATATTGCCCATTCAAAGCGGTTTTGCAGGGTCAGCTTGTCAGCTGGTGCATTTAGCTTCAGCAGTTCGTCAGCTTTTTTTTGTAAGATAAGTGCGCTTCCATAGACTGTGAGCACTCGATTGAGGTCCGCGCCGAGGGACAATGCCTCGGAAGCTTCCTTCTCTGCTGCCTGGATATCTCCGAGGTTGAAATGAACCTCCGCAAGCAGAATCCGCGCGGGGATGTGAGCCTGGTCGATTTGCAGAGCGTTTTTTAGATGTATAAATGCTGCCCTGTATTCCTTTTGACTAGAAGCCTCCAACGCATTTTCATAGTGCTGGTTCACCTCTTGTGATGTGGCGGGAGCAATTAAGGCAAGTAGAAGACAACTGGCCGCCATTCCGATGGATAAAATCTTGCAGGACACTGAGTAAATAGCCAATGCGTTTGTCTGTTGGGCCAGAATAGCCGAGGAGTATAAGACAGTTACTGATAGAGATCACACGCAGCGCTAGTGTCTGCGAGCTACCACTCAATATCAGCGACTTTTACCCAGCGGGTAGACCTTAAAGTGCGGCATCCGGTTGAGAGGCGAGGCTGCTAGCTGGTGCGGATGGCTAGGCTTTGATTCTGCGTCGACGAAGTAGTAGCAGTCCAAGTCCCAGGCCGAGCAGGGCGGTGGTGCCTGGCAGAGGTACCGAGCCACCACCATCGGGTGTGTGTGTTTTGAAGCCTTTAAGTTTGAAACCGTCGTTATAATGCGGTGTGCCCCCGTTCGAATTAAAGACGGGGTTGTATACGCTCGCCAACCAGTATTTTGAAGTAATGCTGCTAGGAATGGCGTGGTAGCTGTATTGCGCGAGATTGCCGTAGTTGCCGACAACGGTCCAATCTCCACCGTTTCCTGTCAGGATGTTAGACCATGTATCCACCGCACTATCAAAGCCAGTAAATGGATTGGTGCCAGTGTAAGCGAGAATAGACACGTCCGAGCGATTCTGTTCGGAACTCTCTCCGTAGTTTTCACGAGCCCAACCCAGGCCCAAATGGGTAAGGTTTACGCCAGTGTTGAAGCTCAATAAGGCCGCATCGAAATCGTCACCCCAGTCGTATCCACTACCGTACTGCCTGTAATAATCATAATCGTTATAACTGTCGATTGAGTGATCTGGAGAGCCAGAGCTCTCGTCTTGGTTAACAATGTGAATGGAGTCACCACTGTAACCCAAAGCCGCTTCTTCAATTTTCTCGGAATTTGGGTCGCTGTAGTTCGTCGTCCCTTTGGTATCTGACCACCCACTGATAAGCACCTCAATACCATCGACGTCTAGCTTAATTTCATTACCGAACCCAGATCCGCCTGAGTGGAAGCCATCATCTTTGTCAACTTCCCAGATCTGATAAGCGGCCAAGGAAGGCGCTGTTTGTAAAGCAACTAGTGTTGCCATCAGCCAAGTTAACGTTGTCTTTTTCACCCGATGGACCTCTTTGCGTGACTGCACGGTGAGATAGAACATGCATCTGTGAGCCGCATACCAATAGAGAAGCAATTTAATAATCTCACGCTGGATTCATGCATTTTCTATGCCATACCCCATAACCTGTTGAAATAATGTACGTTTTGATCGAAAGATTCTTGTTGCGAATGATCTTTTTTGTGGGCGTGTAAAAAAAGTTGACAACCTTGCTGGCGATCATGGTTTAAGCCCGTACTTTTCCATCATGTTATATAGGGTAGGGCGAGTTACGCCAAGTGCATGGGCCGAGTCAGTAATGTTGTTCTCCGTAGCGGCCAGGGCGCGACGGATTGCGTTTTGCTCGGCTTCTTCGCGAATTTGCTTCAGGTTGAGTGCTCGAGGTTCTTGAACCGAGTCAATCTCATTCAATTCGAGGTCTTTCGCGGTAACGTAGCTACCATCTGCCATAATTGTGGCGCGTTTGACCCGGCTTTCGAGCTCCCGGACATTGCCCGGCCATTCGTACGCCTCGATCGCTTGGATGGCACCAGCATCAAAGCCTTTTAGCGGACGTTTAAGCTCGCGGCTGAATCGATCTAGAAAGGATTTCGCAATCACTTGTGCATCGCCGTCTCTGTCTTTCAGTGCCGGAATATTGATTGTGATCTCGCTGACTCGATAGTATAAATCTTCCCGAAAGCGACCCTCGCTGATTTGTTCCTGCAAGTTCTGGTGAGTGGCGCAGATTATACGAACATCTACGGGGATCTCCTTGCGCCCTCCCAGCCTCTCTACCACCCGTTCCTGCAGAAACCGCAAAAGCTTAGCCTGCAGTTCCATAGGTAAGTCGCCAATCTCATCTAAAAACAGGGTGCCCCCGTCCGCATGTTCGATCTTGCCGATTGTCTGTTGGGTAGCACCTGTAAAAGCCCCCTTTTCGTAACCGAACAACTCACTTTCTAACAGGGTGTCTGGAATTGCAGCACAGTTAATTGCCACTACCTTTTTGCCAGCGCGATCGCTTAGTTCGTGTAATGCTTGGGCAAATCGCTCTTTGCCAGTTCCACTGGCCCCAAGCAGCAGTGTGGTGATATCTGTTGGGGCCACCTTTTCGACAGTTCTGCAGACCTCCAAAATTTGCGGGCTGGTCGCAATGACGCCAGAAAGGGGGGAGTCTGACGTGTATTGTTGCAGCCTCCGATTTTCTAGCTCGAGCTCGTGTACCCGGTAAGCGCGCTCAACAATTAGTGATAGGATCTCAGGGTCTGCGGGTTTCTGATAAAAATCATAGGCGCCCATGCCGATTGCTTTCACAGCGTTCGCTCGATCATTGTCTCCTGTGACAACCACCACTTTGGTTTCTGGAATCAGTGAGAGGATTTCCCGCAGTGTAGCCATACCCTCGGTCACTCCACCTGGGTCTGGAGGCAAGCCTAGGTCCAACAAGACAACGCCCGGTTCGATGCGTCGTACCTGAGCAATCGCGTCCTCACGGTCTCCGCTGATCACTACATCGAACCCGTCAAACGCCCATTTCAACTGGCCCTGCAGACCTTTATCATCCTCAACTACCAGCAATGGGCGTTGCTTTTTAGCCATTAACGATTTCCTTTTCTGCTAGTTTGTCAGCGCAGCTCAATGTCAATTTGGGAAGAAATATGGTGAATGTTGATCCTGCGCCAATCTCACTGCTAACACTGATATCGCCACCCAATCTTCGAAAGACTTCTCGACTTTCGAAGGCGCCTACTCCCATACCGGCAAGTCCTTTGGTTGTATCAAAAGGTTTGAATAGGCGGTCACGGATGAAGTCTTCTTCCATACCTATGCCGTTATCAATCACGTCGATTCTCGCGCGCCCTTGATCTTCAATAAGCATTATCGATACGGTGCCATCTAGCGCAGTCGCTTCCTGGGCGTTCTTGATGATGTGGGAAAAGGCGTTGGTGAGTAACTCTTTGTCGGCCGTCACGACGACGCTTCGGTCTTGCGTCGCGAGAGTGATCTTAGGCAGTGTTGAGCCTCTATCTTGAATGATAGATTCAAGCAACTCAGCGAGATTAACCGCTTCCACTTTAGCGCCGCGTACACCCGTGCGCATCTGCTCCATGAGTCTTGTCATGCGTACGACCGAATTCTGTACGGTACTGATTACGTCATCAAAAAAAGCTGGATTCTCCTTATGTTTGTCGGCGTTCGATACGATAAGCGATTGCTGTGCCAGTATGTTCTTCAGATCGTGTACGACATAGGCTGAAAGGCGATTAAAGGCTTCGAATTGACGCGACGCGATAAGCGCTTGATTAGCTTGATACTGTGCCAGATGGCTCGCCGCCTGACGACCGGCTACTTTGAGTAAATCGCGATCCTCCCAGTTAATCTCGCGTTGGAGCTCGGACTTGGTTAAAACCAGAATACCTTGTAGCTGGTCTCCGAACAAAAGGGGGACGATAAGCCACGCCTTTGGTAAGTTGGCCATCGCAGCGGGAAGTTCCAGGTTTTCGTATATGTCGGGAGAACGCGTCCACTCCTGGAGGTCGATAATCCACTCCCTAGTTTCTAGCCATTGGGGAAGGGACAGCATTTCTATGACCTCGGGTTCCGGAACCTCAACGTGGCAAGCTAGGTGAAATTGGCCTTCCTCTTCGCGGCTCCACAGGAACCCACCGGGACTTTTTGTAAGGTTCGCCATCGCCCTCACGATGTTCTCTGGAATGCCGTCGCCACGCCTAGCTAGGAGCTGGGTGAATTCGAGCCACTCAGCTCGATAGTCGTATTTATAGCTGAAGAAATGCTTGCTCAACCACACCCTGGTGCGGGCCCGAATCTGACCTGAAAAGAGCAGCGCCAGTAAAATTAGGCCCGCAGCCGCGAGGAAGGCCACCTGCAGGACGCTACCCCATGAGCCTCCGAGGTATTGGATAAAATACCCAACTACTGCCATCAGAATTAAATAAATACCGGCGGCCAGCAAAGTCACGCTATGAAACACGACATGTCGAGATAAGAACAGTTTTTGATTGCCGTCGTCGTGACTTGTGCGCGTGACCGAGATTGCGATGAAGATAGCGCCCAGAGAGACAACCAGTCCGCGGGCACGCCACACGGATTGATCGAGTTGACGAAACAAAAGCCCTTCTGCGTACATAAAGAAATCGTAGGCAAACAGTAGCCCTAGCCCTAAACATAAATGCTTAATGGCCCAGCGCTCGCCAACGTTACTATTTCGGTAGATCTGTTCCAGCAATAGCAGACCAAGTACGGTCATCCCCAGCCAGATAGCAAACGCAGTATCGCGATATAGATTCTCTGGCAACGCGAGACGCTGAGATAGATAGGGTGCGATGAATAACGCCAATGTAAGTAGCAGAACGCACCCCGCGAACCACACTCGCCAGCGAGTTCCAGCCAAAAGGTGATCGGTGGCTTGCAGACGCATGCCGACGAAGCTCATCAACACATAACACCAAGCTCCGTTCCGTAGGATCTCGCTAAACTGCATGATTTTAATTTGAGGTGATTCAAGTATTGTGGATACAGCGATAGTGATGGCCCATATCGCCGTCATTAGCGAGGCTACTAAGATCGGGTATCCAAGCGGGCCGCGGTTTCGCGTATAGAAAGCCACCACGGTCAGCAGTGCGTAAGCTAACGCGGCGAAGCTATAGCTGTAAAAGCTAATGTCTGCTGGCATTTTCGCCCCAATCGATAACGTGGTAAAAGCAAAAACGTGTGCAATGTCACGTTCGCTCGATGCCGCCATGGCCTGGTCCTGATCGAGACACTATACTCTCCTCGATCATGTGTAAATCTGCATCCCGAATAAGTGAGACGCGCAGCACACAAAGCAAATAGAGCGAATTTGGGGATCTAAATCGGTATGACTGGGGACCTCTATGACGTCAGCGAACACAGTAGCGATTGTTGGCCTTGGTTATGTGGGCCTTCCTCTAGCCGTGGCGTTTGGCAGTCGTCGCCGAACTATAGGATTCGATCTCAACGAAACGAAGCTTGAGCACTATCGGGAATGCTATGACCCAAGCGGTGAGGTCAACTCTGACCAACTGAGATCGGCTCAGTTTCTGGAGTTCGTGAGTGAACCCGATCGGTTATCCGAGGCGGACGTAATCATCGTGGTCGTGCCCACCCCCATTGATGCTGCTCGTCGACCTGACCTCTCGCCGCTGGAGGGAGCCTGTAGGGCAGTCGGATCACAACTGCGCCCAGGTACAACCGTAGTGTTCGAATCTACCGTCTACCCAGGTTGCACGGAAGAGGTGTGTATCCCAATACTTGAGCGCGAATCCGGTTTGCATTGGGGCGGAGCCTCCGGCGCAAAGCACGGAGGGTTCTATGTGGGGTATTCACCTGAGCGTATTAATCCAGGTGATGTCAAACACCGTCTGGAAACTATTGTAAAGGTCGTATCTGGTGACACACCGGATACGCTTGACCGGCTTGCAGCGCTATATAGCGAAGTAGTTGAAGCAGGCATCCATCGCGCGGCCAGTATTAAAGTGGCGGAGGCCGCAAAAGTTATCGAAAATACCCAGCGTGATCTTAACATCGCATTGATGAATGAGTTGTCGCTCATTTTTCATCGCCTCGATGTCGATACATTGGATGTTCTGGAGGCGGCCGGTACAAAGTGGAACTTTCTACCTTTCCGGCCCGGACTGGTGGGAGGGCACTGTATTGGAGTCGATCCCTACTATCTGACATACAAGGCCGAAGCTGTGGGCTATCATCCGCAGGTAGTGTTAGCGGGGCGAAAAACCAACGACAACATGGGAAAGTTTGTTGCCGAGCAAACGGTTAAATGCCTGGTGAAGCAGGGCAACTGTGTTAACGGAGCAAAAGTTGCGGTGCTAGGCTTAACCTTCAAGGAAAACTGCCCTGATCTGCGTAACTCTCGCATCGTAGATATCATTAGCGAATTGAAGGACTACTGCTGCGACGTGTTAGTGCATGATCCGCTGGCAGACAGAGTCGAGGCGCAGGATGAGTACGGAATCTCTCTTGCTAGTATGGATGAACTGACGAACTGTGATGCCGTTGTTTTGGCTGTTCCTCATGGTGAATACCTGGCTATGGAGATTCGCGAGTTTGTTGACATGCTTACGAGTGGGGGCATCTTGATTGATATTAAGTCTGTGCTGGATCGTCAGGCGGTCGCTGAAACAGGCGTGAATTTATGGCGTCTATAGATAGTATTTGGCTCAAGAGAGCTTAAGCTTCGGCCGCGTTTGTGATTCCTTCACTAGTCTGTTTATCTTGGAAACGCCGCGTCCAGGCCTTTCTGAGCAAATGCGGCATGAGTAGTCGTAGAGGCATGCGTAAATAGTGCGAGCGAACGTATAGAGCATTGAGGGCCGTATCGGTAAGCGGCCAGCGCGTCTCTGGTTGATCGGGGCTGAAGGCCCGTTTGAATAGGAAGTTCATCATTGGCTTCTTTAGCTTGCGGGACCAGTTGCTTGCCTGCGACACAACGTGATTTGGTAATGGCGTTGAGAACACTTGATTGCTATAAACCAGTCCGTGGAATAATGAATCAGTAAGGTCCAGTTGCTCAGCCCTGGGCGCGAGTTCGCGCCAGAATGTGGGTATTCTCGCGGAAAAGTCTCGGAGCATTCTGTCGATATCCCATAGGTCGCGAAGTCCGTGATGAAACTCACCTTCGTGGAATAGATGCGTTGCGCTGTGAATTACCATATCTATTGGAGCCAGCCCGTATAGCCCATCTCCGATCTCCACGGTATTGGCAAATAGTAGGTTAGCGTCTACATTTGGAGCCGCAGTCGGTGGCAAGATCGTGTGATGGACATCAATCGTCGACCCGCGCTTGGGGTGTCCAAGTGGGGGTATTTCATGCATCCACTGTCGATAGTATCGTTCATCGTATGCGCTGTATTCGCCATTGTGCCAACCGAATTCCTTAAGCGCACATTCAGCGTCCTCAATCTTCGATTTAGGAATGAGCAAATCGATATCAGAGATCAAACGGCCTCGTCCTGAGGGTAGATCCGCCAAAATGTAAGCAGCGCCTTTTAAAAGGACAGACTTGATGTTAACGCTGTCCAAGGCGCGCTTTATCCATTTCAACTCGTATTTGAGATCCCTCGCCTGTTTGTCTGCGACAACTAGGGCTGAGTGCAGATGGCGCTGTGCCTCGATTGGCAGGCCCTCGAACTGATTCGTTTGCTTGAGACGGACACACAGGGCAGCCAAAAGTCCGCATGATCTCGCGTGTCGAACGAGAATCGAAAGGTCGCGGTCATTAAACTCGCCTGCCCGCTCAGGTGTGAGCAGTGTTCCGTTAAGCAGGTGATTCATCTAAGCATGCCTACGTTTAGTTTCTCCATAGTGTCAATGGCCCAATCCAGATCACGATAGACCAAATCATAACAACGCACTGCATCGATCAAGGTGCGCATTGTCAGAAAGCCTTCCATGCCCAGTTCGCTGTAATTGAACGAGTGAAAGGCGGCCATAACGAAACTCTGCGTTTGACTACGGCGGCTCAAGTGCTGTTCGTCGGTTGGACTGTACTGTGGAAATACCATCGAGTGGACAGGTAGGGGGTTGCGCTCATGCGCATCAGCGGTTAGATCGGACTTCAGGTGTGCCACGCGACCTTTGTGAGTGTCGCCGCTCGGCGGGCCGATCACCGCACCAGAGCTGAATCTTCGAATGACTTCCAGGCTTTCGTTTTTAAGGCTAACTGGCCTTGGAACCGGTACTACCGTACTGGTTTTGGGTGGGATTAGCGCATGCTCATCAGACAAAACGCGCCAACCAGCTAAACCGAGGGCTGCGCAAAGTGTACTTTTCCCAGCACCTGGTACGCCTGGAAATATAGTGGCCCTGCCTTCCTTAGCTACCACGCCAGCGTGTAGCGTTAGATATTCGTTGGGGTAGACGGAGATGCACCAGTTAAGACCCCATTCAAAGAATGCATAAGCGTTCTTTATGTTAAACGTCGTAAAAGGCCGTTGATGGTCGAAGTAAAAGTCTGCTGTACCCTTCAAGTATGACAATGGGTTTGCTCGCTTCACTGAAACAGTAAAATCAACAAACGAATCGCAGTCGACGACTTCGAAATCTCCATAGAGCGTGCCCAGGCCGTCGTCAAGCTCCAGTAGCGAACTATGCACCTGATATACGAAGGGCCCCACTCGCAGGGCGAGCTTGTTGTTGCACAACCGCCTGCGTCGCTCTAAGCCACTAAGCTGGTTCAATTTGATCATGAGATCAGCAGCGCTCAATGATGTCCAACACCGATAAGTCCTCGAGCACAGCCTTCACCGCTTGTTCGAATTGGTCGGTGTCTACGGCGGCGGCCTCTTTTGGCAATATCGACGCGAGTTCTTCAACGGTCATTGTTCGCTCACCTAGCTCTTGCAACAAACTGCCTGCGAAAGTGGAGAGCAGGTGGGTGTCGCCGCTGGCACGGTCGAAGTAGACGATCGTATCTTCGTCACGATCGTAAAATTCCCCTAACTTACTGACCTGCCAGCGCATAGCTCCAATGCATGAGTGATATGAGACGGCAGTATCACAGAAGGGTAGTGGGTGTGCTAGCCCCGCGTGGATTTGCTAGATGTAACACTAAAAAGGCGGTTGTGCGACTGGTGATGATCATCACCAGTGGTGATTAGGTATAACGGCTTGCCTGCGTGCTTTGCAACGAGATCTCAATAAATCGGCCTGACGTTTTTGGGTACCTTCCCTTCTTTGATGAGGCAAACGGACCCGTGGTCTTCATTTATGTCTTCGCCGCGTACTTTAACCATGTCATCGCGACGACTAGCTCGTTCGTAATCTGCGATTGCCTCTTGAGTGAGCGGGCTCATTGAAGCCTGCAGTCCGCTGCCGTAGTTGGTCATTGACGCCATAGTTACAGCTGAAAGGCACACGGGGCTCTTTCCTCTTCCTCCCCCCCAAGCCGCTCGATTTCCGACCGTGAATAAAACTGCGCTACCGATAACGGCGCTGCGGGTGAACTGGCGCCGAGATTTAGTAGCAGGTCGTATCTCTTCGGGAGACTTGGTCAAACTTTCAGTTTCCTTATCCATAATAAACCTTCAGACGATCAACTAAGGAGAGGGTCCTAATGCTAAATCCTGCCTCTTACCACGTTTGTTCCTAGTTGAAATGGTTAGAAAATTAGATTTGTTACCAGTGCCACCCACGGTTCTGTGTAGGTGTATGCAAAAATCGAGCCGAAAGAAAAAAAGCGATTCAAGCCAGTGGTTTATGCGGGTTTCGGATGGGAGTCTCGAAAGCACTTCTCAGTCACCCAATGCAAGTGTAAAGAAAGCTGACGGCTGCGAGCACGGAGTCATGCCACTGCTACTCCATCGGGTATCGGTAAAAGCTGCTCCTCATTTAAGCTATCGATTACGCTTTGCACATCATCTATGCCGAGTATGTGCGTTTCTTCCACCATACCGTGTAGTAGTAGACGACTACAAATTTGATTCACTACACGCGGGATGCCGAGGCTATGGCGGTGTACCAGGTCGAATAGTTCTGGCCGAAGCTCAGGGTCGTTTTCCCAACCTACTCGGTTCAAGCGATGGATGATATACGCCTGAGTGCTCTCATTAGTCAAAGGTGCCAGATAGCATGCAGCGACAATTCTTTGATGTAGCTGCTCTAGGCCCGGGCCGAGGACAGTTTGGCGCAACTCTTCCTGTCCAACCAGAAAAATCTGCAGTAGTGGCTGGTTGTCTTTTTGGATGTTGGTGAGTAAGCGCAACTCCTCCAGAGCGTCCGATTTCAAGTCTTGCGCTTCGTCTATGATCAACAGTGGACGCCTGCTTTCGCGGTGAAGTCTGTTTAGAAACGTTTCCATCCGGTGAATCAGCTCTGCTTTATAGTCCGTATCCGCCTTTACTCCAAACTTCAGCAACACCAGTCGGAGAAGGTCGTCAGCGCGAATTTGAGTGGAGGTAAGTGAAGCGTGCAAATTACCCTGACTAGTCAATTGGGCGGTGATATCGCCGATTAGGGTTGTTTTACCTGTGCCCGGTCTGCCGGTGACCATGACGAAGCCCTCTCGCCTTTGCAGTGCATACTGCATGTAAGCTCTCGCCTTTTTATAACTCGGGTGCATAAAGCATAAGCGCGAATCCGGACTGAGACGAAATGGCTCCTCTCTGAGATTATAAAATGCTTCGTACATGGGTGATTTTGCTTTCCTTCTCGACAGCTTTTAATGAAGTTTTGATCAAGAGATCAGAGTGGCCGAAGCTCCATCCTCATTGCGATGATCACATTATGCAGGTTTGTAGCTGATCTGGCACAGTTCGCAGCTGTTTGGGCGACATTTGTGAGAACTTGCGCACAATTACACAGGGTATAGATTGTAATGATTACGGTGTATACGGCTTGATGTAGTTGCAACAGGGCGTATCCTCATCAACGAGATTATTTTCCATTACTTGAGCGCATAATGTACGAGCAGTTTTTCAATTTGAGCGCCGAGCCGTTTCGTCTAAGCCCCGATCACCGGTTCTGCTATAACCACGCTCAATACGCAAAGGCGAAGGCCTATATGGCCTACGCATTCATGCGTGCGGAAGGCTTTGTGATGGTTACGGGTCAGCCCGGCACGGGAAAGACTACTCTTATCGGTGATCTCGTAGAATCGCTCGCGGATGAAAACGTCTCAGTAGCGAACCTCGTCAGCACTCAGCTTGAGGCCGATGATTTACTCCGAATGGTTGCATTCGCCTTTGGCATAGGCGCGGATTCGGGCACAAAGTCATCCATTCTGCAAGACCTCAGTGCTAAGTTCTTGGATCTGCATAAAGCTGGGGGTAGGGCGCTATTGATTGTCGACGAAGCCCAAGACCTGACCCATGAGGCCATGGAGGAATTGCGACTGCTCACAAATTTGCAGTTGGATGGTAAGCCATTGCTCCAGATATTTCTTCTTGGCCAGCCAGAGTTACGAGAACTGATTCATGATCCGTCACTTGAACAGGTCCATCAGCGCATCATTGCGACTAGCAATCTCCGTGCATTGCGAGAGGATGAAACCCGGGCTTACGTAGAACACCGCCTCAAAGTCGTAGGTTGGCAGAACGATCCTGCGATTAGCTTGGCTGTTTTTCCAATCATCTATCGGTTTAGCGAAGGTGTACCTAGACGGATTAATCTGATCTGCAGCCGTTTACTGCTGCACACCTTTGTTGAGCAGCGACACGAGATAGGTATTCTGGATGCTAGAACGGTAGTTGAGGAACTGCAGGAAGAGCAGCTTTCTACTACTAACTTGCTGAACGATGAGCTCTTCTATGCGGATGATGAGTTTGAAGGACCCATTGATAGCCACGAGCCAGAGCCACCTACTGCAACGCGCCCCGTCCAAGAAAGTACGCAAATACAAGACGATGAATTCGACCGAGCGCGCCAGAAAAGCGAGGATTGCAGCTTACCGAACAGCCCATCTGAGCCAAGTTCGGACGCAGTTGAGTGCGAAGTGACGGCCGTGGGGTTAGGAGACGACCTAGATCCATCTGCTGGTGGAGAAAATACTGTAAGAACGAACGACATTGATGAAAATTTCCATCGTTCTTCGCAAACCAACTCACTTGAAAGTAGCACTGATGCACAGATGGTCTCGAGAGCGAGTCCGTTGGCGAGTCAAGCCGTTCAGGCAGAGCGGCCGGGAGTAAGTGTCGAAGCTTGGGCAACGCTGTTCTCGGCTGTGATCGCGGCCGGGCTCGTAGCCCTATTCGTAGGAATGGATCGCATACTGTGAATCTTGTCACATCGCGAACGGGACTATAGTGATCGTTTGCTAACGCGTGCTAGAGTAGAACGATAGCTAAGGGAAAAAGCGGGGGAGTGCAGTGGAAAAAGCATCTAGAAGAGAGTTTGGTAGACGCACCGAGCTAGCGGTCATTATCGTGCTGTCGGCTCTGGTAGTTGGTTGTGGTGCATCTTTGCCAGAGATACCAGTCAACGATCGGTTTCAAGATCAAGACTACACCTACTTGATCGGTCCCGGTGACACCATGGAGATCTTTGTTTGGGGCAATGAGGAACTGTCCTCAAGTTCGATTGTGCGCCCAGATGGAAAAATATCGACGCGCCTCGTCGAGGAAATTGAAGCCAGCGGAAAGACATCTACACAGTTAGCCCGCGACATAGAGACCGCTTACGCCGAGTACGTTAAGACCCCTGTCGTTAGCGTTATAGTTAATGGATTTGTGGGTGTACCAGAGCAGCAGGTTCGCGTGGTAGGCGAAGCAACTCAGCCCCGTTCGGTACCCTATCGCAAATTTATGACGCTACTCGATCTCATGATAGACGTCGGTGGCGTCACCGAATTTGCGTCAGGCAACGACTCGGTGTTGATTCGAACAGAAAACAACACGTTCAACAGCTACAACATTCGACTCGATGATTTGCTTAAAGATGGCGACATTAGCGCCAATCTCAACCTTATGCCTGGCGATATCGTAATCATCACAGAATCGTGGTTCTAAGTTCAGATCTATCCTGCGGGGCAGGGGGAGCAGCAGCATGCAGGAATTGATTGCACAGGTAATGAGCTACGTCTGGGGAATATGGCGTTTCCGCTGGCTCGCCCTGGTTATTGTTTGGGTCGTGTCCTTAGGAGGCTGGTTGTTTGTGCAACAAATGCCTGAGTCCTACGTGGGTTCTGCACGTGTCTATGTAGATAGTAATAATGTCTTGCGCCCGTTGCTCCAGGGCCTGGCGATTCAGCCAAATATTAATCAACGCATCGCTATGATGAGCCGTACCTTACTGAGTCGCCCGAACCTAGAGAAAGTCATGCGTATGACGGATCTGGATTTGGAGGTGCAGAGTGATCGCGAAAAGGAGGAGATGCTCTCGGAGCTCCGCGAATCCATACAACTCGTTGCTGATCGTCAGAATGAATCTCTCTACACATTGCGTGTCGTGAACAAAGATAGGGATACGGCAAAGAGAATTACTCAGGCTCTGATCACTGTTTTTATAGAGGGTGGCTTGAGCGGAAAGCGGGAGGCTAGCGCTGGCGCACAAGACTTCCTGGATGAGCAGATCGCTGAATATGAAGCTCGGCTCGCTGAATCTGAGGGAAGGCTTGCCGCCTTTAGGCAGCGTTACGTGGGAGAGTTACCCGGCGCTGGAGGTGGCGATTTTTATGGTCGGTTGGAAGAAGCCAAGCAGGAATTGCGCGCAGCGCGCTTGCAACTGAAAGAGGTAGAAAACAGGCGCGCAGAGCTACAGCGACAAGTGGATAGTGAGGAGCCTATTTTGTCCCCCATGGACCCAGTCTTTTCACCCCTTGATATGAGAATTCAAGCATTGCAATCGCAAGTGGATAGCTTGTTAACTAAGTATACAGAGCGTCATCCTGAAGTACGCCAGATTCGCGGACTCATTGCACAACTAGAAGAAGAAAAAGAACTAGAGATCGCGGCGCTTCAAGAAAGTGATCTTGCGGGCTCGAGCCTTGGTCTCTCTAGCAGTCCCATCTATCAAGGTATGCGCTCCATGCTAACGCAAACCGATGCCATGGTTGCTTCTCTTCGCGTGCGAGTGACGGAGTTTGAAAACCGGGTTCAAGATTTAACGAACAAGGTGAATAACGTGCCCGTGATTGAGGCGGAGTTGAAACAGCTTGATAGAGACTATCAGGTTGTTTCAAGCAAGCACCAGGAGCTGCTTTCAAGACGAGAGACGGCGAAGATGGGAGAGGAAGTAGAACAGACGGCCAGCGACGTTACCTTTCGGGTGATAGATCCACCTTTCGTGCCATCAAAACCGGGTGAACCGAATAAGCTGCTACTCAATAGCTTGGTGTTGGTGTTGGCGCTCGGTGCTGGAGCGGCGGTTGCGCTACTGATGTCATTGGTTCGCCCCGTCGTTGTCGATCAACAGTCTCTTGTCAAGTTGGCCGGTATGCCTTTACTTGGCTCAGTAACGCTCATCTCAACAGACGAAGAAAGAAGACGCGAGAACGTGGGACTCGTGGCCTTTTCTTCATTGATGACTCTTTTGGTCTTTGCTTTTGTCGGTTTGAATATGAGCCAGTTGTCTGTCCTGGCGTGAGTTTGAACAGGGTAAAGGGGCTGCGCCTCTCAACGAGATATTTATGAGCACGATAGAAAAAGCGGTAGAGAAAATCGATCGAGAGACTGAATCCTCTTCAGAGGCGCACAGTGAAAATAGCGCTGGGATCGATATGTTGGAGCGGGCGCTAGCCGAGAAGAAAGAACGTTCTGGGCGCAGCAAGACGCAAACCACACCTCCCACTGATACCATCCGAGAGCCGGTATCTTCATCCGCCAAGCCAGTGCAAGTTCCACAGGATACCGGTCTTGACTCGGTCGCAGATGCCGGTCAGGAATTCAAGCGAGACACTAAAGCCCGTCTGCAATTGCCACTTAAGATGCTGTCTGAGCGAGGCATGGTAACGCCGATCGCGCCGCGTAGTCGCATTGCTGAGGAGTTTCGAACGATTAAGCGGCCGCTCCTTCGCAACATCGATGGAGCGACTTCAGAGCTGATCCCAAATGCAAATCTGGTTATGGTCACGAGCGCCTTGCAGGGAGATGGGAAGACATTCAATGCCATCAACCTGTCTATGAGTATCGCAATGGAGCAAGATAAAACCGTACTTCTTGTTGATGCCGATGTATCTAGAGCCGCCGCCGGGGCGTTAATTGGCGTACCTGAAGACAGTCCAGGGCTCATCGATTTGTTAGAAAGAAAAGATCTCAGCCCTGCGGATGTGATACTCCCTACTGATATCGACAACTTGAAGGTTCTGCCGGCCGGCTCGGTGCATGAGCGATCCACGGAGCTTCTAGCCAGCCAGAGCATGCACAAGCTCATGTTGGAGTTGTCAAGTCGCTACTCTGATCGTGTTATCGTTTTCGATTCCCCACCTTTGTTGCTCACCAGCGAAGCCAGCGTGCTCGCGAGCTTCATGGGACAGGTTGCCTTCGTCGTTAGCACCGACGATACACCCAGTGAAGCAATTACAGAGGCCTTGGAACATATTGGCGAAGATAAAGTTGTTGGAATGATCCTTAACAAAGCGCATAGCAGGCGCAATAAGCTCTTCGGATTAGGTTCGAAGTACGGTTATGGGTATGGGTATGGGTATGGGTATGGCCAGGGTGAGCGACGTCGCACTGATATAAAGTCTAAGACGGAATAACCGCTGCCTGACTGTCTACTATGACTAATATCCAAAATATCGCGCTCCTCCCCATTACTGCATTAGTGGTTGCTTTACCGATTACAGCGGCCGAGTTAAATACAGACTTGGGGGTCGCCGCAGAGTTAACTTATACAGACAATGTCTGCCTCTCCGATGATGATACCGAGGATGATTGGATCGCTTCAGTGACCCCGAATGGTTCAATTTCCAGCTCGGGAGGTGGTTCTAGAGTCAACTATAATCTCAGTGGATCGGTGCGAATCAATTCCCTTGCAAACAGCGACCTTCGAGATAAGTGTGGTGGCGGAGGCTTCGATAACCGAGAGCAGTTTCTTCCGCAGCTAAACGGAAACGTAAACGCCGAGTTGATCCAAAATTGGTTTTTTTTGGATGGCGCGGTGAGAGTTTCACAAAATGAGGTTAGTCCGTTTGTGAGCGGTGGTGACGATCCTTTCGACCGAACCGGCAACACAAATACCACATATGACTATACCGTTAGTCCTTACATATCTCGGAGATTTAAAGACTTTGCGCTGCTTAACATCCGCTATGTATGGAATGATCAGTATAATACCGCCGACATTGTGGGCGATAGTGAGCAGGAAAGGGCAAGCGCCTCTCTTTCGAGCGTCCCTGGCACGGCGAGATTAAGTTGGGGATTGCAAGGAAATTACAGCAAAACAAAATTCGATGACAACGACTTTGTAGATCCCGTCAATAACCAAACAGAGTTGAGCTCGGCGCAGTTAAATCTCGGTTTTCAGCTAACGCGAAGTTGGCAAGTGAATGGCTTTGTCGGCCAGGAATGGAATGATTTTGTATCTAGCCGTGATGATATCGACGGCACTTTCTGGGATGTGGGGGTGAGATGGACACCGAATTCTAGAATTGAGGTGAATGCCGGCATAGGCGAGCGTTTCTTCGGAAACAACCCGCGCTTTTCTATGATTTACCGACACAAACGCAGCGCATTTACCGCCAGCTACGCGAAAACGCTCACCTACTCGCGAGATATCCGCACTGAACCTGAAGCGCCTGAGGTCAACCCAGATTTCCCACCTCCGCCTAATATTGGACAGGACGTCACAACTATTACGAACAATCCGATTCTCGACGAGCGTTTTACCTTGGGGTATAGCTTTCAAGGTCGATTGACTTCCTTTGGTATTAGCGCATTCCAATCCGAACAGATACAGGAGGAGCAGAGTGCGGTGAATACGCTGAGAGACGCAATCTATCGCGGCGTAGTCTTAAGCGGGAGTCGGAGCCTCTCCAATCTAACCTCTCTAAACGCTTTAATCGGTTGGAGCGAGGTGGAACCTAAAGAAGATAGCGGAGGTGGTAACGTTCCATTGCAGGATGAATCTGAAACCTGGCGCGGCTCCTTGGGGCTAAACCACCGGCTCGGACTACGAACAAGCATCGGAGTAAGGTACACCTACACTGATAGGCAGTCTGAGCTCGGATTCAACTCCTACAAAGAAAACAGAGTCACCTTGACTCTGCGCGTCTCCTTCTGAGGTCCAATGCAATGCCCACAAATTCGGCGGTGGGCGAGATCCTCTGTGTTGTAGGTGCCAGACCTAACTTCATGAAAATTGCACCGGTGATACGAGCCTTCTCTCAGTCGCGCTCCGCACTATCGGCACGGCTCCTTCATACAGGACAGCACTATGATGCGGCGATGAAGCATGCTTTTTTTGACCAGCTGCATATCCCTGAGCCGGAGATTGATCTTGGTGTTGGCTCCGGTAGTCATGCGCAACAAACTGCCGAAATTATGAAGCGTTTCGAACCCGTATTGGACACCAACGCTCCTGCAGCAGTGTTGGTTGTTGGAGATGTGAATAGCACGATTGCCTGTGCTCTGGTAGCTGTAAAAAAAAGTATCCCTATCATTCATGTTGAAGCTGGTCTGCGAAGCGGGGATCGTCGCATGCCGGAGGAAATCAATCGAATTCTCACAGACCAGCTGTCGGATCTATTGTTCACTACAGAGAAGGCCGCAGAGGACAACCTGACTCGAGAAGGCATACCTCGAGAAAAAATACACTTTGTTGGCAATGTGATGATCGATACGCTCCGTTTCAATCTTGACTATGCAGTAGAAGCCCAACAGACGCTAAAGGCGGCCGGATTGGCCGAGTCAGATTTTCAAAACTACGGCCTGTTAACCTTGCATAGGCCATCGAACGTGGACAATGCCCCAGTGCTAGAGAGAATCTTGCGAACCGTAGGACAGATTAGCGAAGAAATGCCGCTGCTGTTTCCTATTCACCCTCGCACATCGGAACGAATCAAGCAGGCGGGATTGAGTGATCTTCTTAGCAAATTCAATATTAAAACCTTGCCGCCCCAGGGATATCTGGAGATGCTAGGGCTCATGCGAAATGCCAGTGTTGTATTGACAGACTCTGGTGGTATTCAAGAGGAAACCACGGCATTAGGCATACCATGTATAACACTCCGTGAAAACACAGAGCGGCCGATTACGGTCGAGCAGGGTACTAACACGGTTGTAGGCACCGACCCGAAACAGATTTTATCCTGCTATCAGGAGATTGTGTCGGGTGGTGGCAAATCAGGTAGGGTGCCGGAGCTTTGGGACGGCAAGGCTGCTGAGCGAATTGTAGAGGTAATCAGCGAGTGGGCCGCAGGACGTGGATGATGGAATCAACAGCCGGGGAGCAGAAGTCGCCCGAAGTCTTAAATGCCATGACGGTGGACGTCGAAGACTATTTTCAGGTTTCCGCCTTTGAGCCTTACATAGACCGCGCCAACTGGGAAGGGCAGACCTGTCGGGTAGAAGCGAACACTGATCGCGTTCTTGAGCTGTTTGATAGCTACAGAGTACGCGGCACATTCTTTACGCTGGCTTGGGTAGCGCAGCGATATCCCGATCTCATTCGTAGAATTGTCGACAACGGCCATGAAATCGCCAGTCATGGTTGCGAACACGTTCGTGTGAGTTCACAAACCCCTGAGCAGTTTCGCGAGGACATAAAGCTCAGCAGGCAGATTCTTGAAGATGTCAGTGGGCAACCCGTTAAGGGCTATAGAGCAGCAAGTTATTCCATAGGTGCACGGGAGGCCGACTGGGCTTGGCAAGAATTGGCTGACGCAGGCTATTTGTACAGCTCTAGCATAGTGCCGATCAATCACGATCACTATGGCATCCCTGACGCACCGAGATTTTCCTTTGATGCCCTCGGCGGCAGACTTATTGAAGTGCCCATCACCACGCTCCCGATTGGAGGACGCAACATTAATTGCGGTGGTGGTGGCTGGTTCCGGCTGTTCCCCTACTCGTTGTCTCGCTGGGCCCTAAAGAGAGTAAATGAGCGTGAGCGACAATCGGGTGTCTTCTATTTCCACCCCTGGGAAATTGACCCGGATCAACCCCGTCCGACCCACCTGGATAGCAAGACGCGTTTTAGGCACTACCTCAATTTGCAACGCACTTACGGCCGACTTCAAAAATTACTGACAGATTTCAGCTGGGGTCGCATGGATGAGATTTTCTTGCCTCAGGATCTGGGAGAGCGAGTGATCGGATGAGTGTCAAGATCCAACCATTTACAGACCGGGACAGCGACCGTTGGGATCGGTACGTGCTGGCGTCAAAGGACGCGACGTTTTTTCACCGCGCTGGCTGGAAATCGGTGCTAGAAAGCGCTTTTGGGCACCGCACACACTATCTATTCGCAGAACAGGTAGGCGAAGTCGTAGGCATCTTGCCATTGGCACAGGTAAAAAGCATGTTGTTTGGGCATACGCTTTCATCCCTACCTTTTTGCGTTTACGGAGGCATTGTCGCTGATAGTGAAATGATAGCGCAGGCTCTGCGAGATGCTGCCTGCAAACTCGCGGAGTCGTTGGGGGTTGATGCGCTAGAGCTTCGAAATCTCGCCCCCAGCAACAGCGACTGGCCGGTGAAGGAGCTTTACTACACATTTAAGAAGACAATCAAATCAGATGAAGACACTAACCTTAAAGCGATTCCCAACCGCCAACGCGCCATGATACGCAAAGGTGTTGCTGAGGGCCTTCAAAGCGAGTGGTGTAGCGGAACCGACCGCCTCTATCGTGTTTACTCGGAGAGCGTGCGTAATTTAGGTACACCGGTATTCAATGGAAAATACCTGGACGTGCTGCGAAGTGTATTTAAGGACGATTGTAGCGTTTTGATGATCACTCAGTCTGGAAGCGATGTCGCTGGAGTGATGAACTTTCACTTCCGGGGAGAGGTTCTCCCATACTACGGTGGCAGTACGGCTCGCTCCCGATCGATCAAAGGGGTGAACCATTTTATGTACTGGGAGCTTATGCGTCGATCATGTGCAGTAGGTGCGAAGGTATTTGATTTTGGACGAAGCAAGGCTGGCACAGGGCCTTTCAGCTTCAAGAAGAACTTTGGCTTCACACCTCAGCCGCTTCCCTATGAGTATTATCTTGTGAAGGCGCCTCGCGTGCCGGATGTGAATCCCAACAATCCGAAGTATCGTTTGATGGTCCAGACCTGGCAACGTTTACCGCTCCCGGTCGCCAATATACTGGGCCCGCCATTGGCACGCCACCTTGGCTAATGATATGACTGTAGCTCTACCCGCCCATGAGAGCGGCTCCGTCAATGCGCGGCCCAAGGAAGGCATCAGGCCGCCTCTGCTTTTTTTGTGTCATCGCATACCCTTTCCTCCCAACAAGGGCGACAAGATTCGTGCTTTTCATTTGCTCAAGCATCTCAGCCAGCATTTTGAGATTTATCTCGCTAGCTTTGTAGATGATCCCCAAGATTGGCAGTGGTCGGTAGAGCTTGAGAAGCTCTGTAGTGCTGTTTTTCTACGCCCCTTGAATACACAAGCTGCGACCTTGAGGAGCCTATGGGGACTGATAAGTCGCGAGGCACTTTCCATACCTTACTATACCGATTTTAGATTGCGTAACTGGGTAAGACGATGCGTGATCGATCAAGATATACGTCACGCATTGGTATTCTCTTCTCAGATGGCGCAATTTCTACCCGATGACGAGCACGATTTTCGCCGCAAAGTAATCGACTTCGTGGATGTAGACTCAGAAAAATGGGAGCAGTATTCACAACACAAACCTTGGCCCTTGAATTGGATCTATGCGCGGGAAGCGAGCGCTCTTTTTTCACTGGAAAAAGAGCTGGCGGAGAAATTTGACGCAGGGCTATTTGTTTCTCGTTCCGAGGCGGACCTGTTTAAGCAACTGTCGCCCTCAACAGCGCACAAAGTGAG
Organism: Pseudomonadota bacterium; assembly: GCA_039025905.1. GTDB lineage: Bacteria > Pseudomonadota > Gammaproteobacteria > Pseudomonadales > Halieaceae > JARRPM01. The sequence goes on from JBCCNJ010000001.1 coordinate 48,355, forward strand.
TTTTTATAACAACGGCGTCGATAGCGACTATTTTGACCCCATGTTTGAGCATGACTCCATGGCCGCCAATCCGTTTTCGCCTGATGAGTTACCTCTAGTGTTTACCGGGGCGATGGACTACTGGCCTAACGTTGAGGCAGTGCTTTGGTTTGCACGAGTGGTGTTTCCGGTATTGCAAAAAGTACACCCCAACATCAGCTTCACAATAGTAGGCGGCAATCCAGATAAGTCCGTGCAACTGCTCTCCAATATCGATGGGATTTCGGTTACTGGCAAAGTGGCCGACGTGCGCCCATACCTTAAGTACGCGCGAGCAGCCATAGCGCCGATGCGAATAGCTCGCGGTGTTCAAAACAAGGTGCTTGAGGCGATGTCGATGGCGCGCCCGGTAATTGTTAGCGAAAAGGGGCTGGAAGGGATTGATGCCACAGACCGACTGGAAGTTCTGGTTGCTGAGTCAGCAGAAGATTACGTCGTAACGGTGAACGAGTTACTTGACGGACAGCATAATTCAGTCGGTGAAATGGCACGAAGCTGTGTACGGCGGCGATTCTGTTGGGACGACAATCTTCCCGAGGTTGTACTGTTGTTGGAAGAGAGCGAGAACACTTTCCGCCAAGAATATGAGCAATAGTCAAATCATGGAAGCCCACACGAGTACCAAGGCAAGCTGGAGGTTTGATTGCGGGTGGGGGCTAGTTGCCTGTATAGGCATCTATACGCTGGTGACATGCGTGCTTTTCTATACGACTGTGTATTCAATGGTCGAGATTTGGATGCGATCCGATACCTTTGCTCACGGCATTTTGATTCTTCCGATAAGTATCTGGCTGGTGTGGAGTCGGCGCCATGAGCTACAGGGAGCGATGGCGCGGCCACAACCCTGGGTACTGATACTGACTTTTGCAGGTGGTTTAGTTTGGCTCCTTGCTGAGATAGTTGACGTGAATCTGATACGTCAGCTGGCATTAATTGGCATTCTGATCACCGGAATATGGGCCATTCTTGGCACCGCGCTGGCGTGGCGGTTGGCCTTTCCTCTTGGCTTTTTATTTCTGATGGTGCCCATGGGTGAGGGCTTGATCCAACCCATGGTGGAGTTTACTGCCGATACCACACACATGCTTGTTCAGGCGACGGGAATACCGATTTATCGCGAGGGTCGTTTACTGCACTTGCCAAGTGGGAGTTGGTCGGTGGTCGAAGGTTGTAGCGGCGTGAGATACATTATCGCTTCCTACACGTTGGGCATACTGTATGCGTATCTAACCTATCGGAGTATGTGGCGCCGGGTCACATTTGTCGTTATCTCATTTCTGGTACCAATCGCCGCAAATAGTCTCCGAGCCTTTATGATTGTGATGATCGGCCATTTTAGCGGGATGAAGTTGGCCGCCGGTGTGGATCACCTGATATATGGGTGGGTGTTTTTCGGTGTTGTGATGCTACTTTTGTTTTGGCTAGGGAGTTTTTGGCGGGAGGAGCAGAGTACTGATGTCGACTTTGAGGCTACCCAACCTACTGACGGCTTCCGCAATAGTTCGGCTCATTACGCGGTATTGTTGCTTGCTATAGTGGTAACAGCGAGTGCGCCTGCTGTCGATCAGGCGATGGCGCATAATGGGAAAAGCGCTACTTATCCACCAATACCAATACCTGTCGCCAGTCAATCGGATTGGCAACCCGCGGAAAATCCCAATTGGTCCTGGGCTCCCAATCAACCCGGGGCAGACCGATCCTTGGAGCAGTATTACAACTCGCCTGTAGGCACAGTTGGGCTTTTCCTTCGCCAGTATCTGGGTGCGAAAGATCAGTACAAGCTGGTACAGACATCGTCTCCATGGCGGCCCTACAATGAGAGGGATGTCTGGGGGGTTAGCAGTGTCGCGGGTCAGTCTTTTAGTGTTAACGGAACGAAACCCCTGCAAGTGAAAGAGATCATTCTGGTGGGGCCGAGACATCGTCTGCTGGTATGGAGTTGGTATCGAATAGGTGATGAGCAAACTCAAAATGATGTGATTGCGAGACTTTTGGAAGCGAAAAAACTTCTAGGTGGCCAGAGAAACGGAACTCGAATCTATATCGTCTCAAATATAGGAGCTGAATCCAGACTCGAGAAGGCTCGAGAGTCTCTGCGGTCGTTCTACCAAAGCTATCGGGGTGCGATTGACCTTTCTTTGGAGACAGCTGTCAATCCACTACCTAATGTACAGGACTCGGTTAGCGTTCTCTCCGAGTCGCCCTGAGCCCAGAATGGATGATTCCAAGCAAGCCTACTTGCCACCTCTTGTGGTTCACGTCATCTATTCACTCGGCACGGGCGGGCTTGAAAATGGTTTGGTAAACATTATCAACCGGTGTCCTGTAGATCGGTATCGACACGCGATTGTATGCCTGACAACTGCCGGCAGCTTTGCTGAACGCATCTCGGTGCCTGGGGTTGAAATCATTGAGCTGCACAAGCGTCCCGGACATGATTTTGGAGTCTTTTTCAAGCTCTGGCGCCAATTGCGTCTGTTGCGGCCCGACATAGTACATACGCGAAATCTCGCTGCACTCGAGACGCAGATATTGGGTCTGCTATTTAAGCGCTGCAAACGGGTACATGGCGAACATGGCAGAGATGTGCACGATCTCGATGGTAGCAACTGGAAGTACCGATGGCTGCGAAGACTGCTGAATCCGCTGCTGCATCGTTTTATAGCAGTAAGTGACGACTTGGCGAGTTGGTTGATTGATGATGTATGTATACCCCCCAAAAAAGTGCTTCGTATCTACAACGGGGTTGATGCCACACGATTCTCCCGAGATGAATCAAAGAGAGATGACGCTTTTGAGCGTAGCAGTGCGCACCACTTAAAAGGTGTACCAGAGCGGTTTTTCCCTGAGGATGGTGGTGTAGTGGTAGGAACCGTCGGTCGACTCGTTGAAGTCAAAAACCAAGGCAGCATTATTCGTGCGCTGGCCCACATTTTGCGAGAAAGCCCAAAGCGGCGCGACTATCTGCGCTGTATACTGGTTGGAAACGGGCCCGAGTATCCCAAACTAGCGGCTGAAATAGCGCGTTCTGAGCTTGATGATATCGTTTGGTTGGCGGGTGATCGCAACGATGTTCCTCAGATCCTATTACAGATGGATGTGTTTTTGTTGCCATCACTCGGGGAGGGGATCTCCAACACAGTATTGGAGGCGATGGCTGTCGGCTTGCCGGTTATAGCAACGCAGGTGGGGGGCAACCCGGAACTCGTTAAACAGGATGAAACAGGCTTGCTAGTGCCCGTCGCAGATGTGCCTGCTTTGGCAGCTGCGATGGTCGCGATGATCGATAGTCCTGAGGAACGTGAGCGGATGGGACGCTGTGCAGTGAAAAGAGTTACAAGCGAGTTCAAGTGGGAGAATACGGTGTCTTCTTACCTACAAGTCTATGATGAATTATTGGAGCTGACTACGCCTTTACACCGGATTGAGGGAGCTTAAGAATGTGCGGCATCGCCGGCATCTTCGATCTTACCAATCGACGCGAGCCCGATCGCAAACTGCTAGACTCTATGAATCAGACGCAGTTTCATCGTGGACCTGATGAAGGGGGCATTCACACCGAAGCAGGAGTCGGGTTGGCGCATAGGAGGCTGTCGATTATTGACCTCGCCACCGGACAGCAACCCATGTTTAGTGCCGACGGTACGCTATGTGTTACCTACAATGGCGAAATCTACAATTTTCAAGAGCTGAGAGAAGAGCTAAGCGCGCTCTCCTACCGTTTTCGCACGCACTGTGATACCGAAGTCATCCTCTACGCATGGCAAGAGTGGGGTCAGGCATGTGTCGAACGTTTTCGTGGGATGTTCGCTTTTGCTATCTATGATCAGACGAAACAGAGCCTACTTTTAGCCAGAGACAGGTTTGGCATCAAGCCGCTCTATTACAGCCTGCTACCTGATGGGCATCTGATATTTGGTTCTGAGCTCAAAGTACTAAAAGCACACCCAGAGCTACCGCGAAGATTGGATCCGACTGCAGTTGAGGATTATTTTGCTCTGGGGTATGTGCCCGAGCCAAAAACCATTTACTCAAATGTATATAAGCTTAGACCTGGTCATACGCTACTACTGCAGCGCGGTCAGGCGATGCCTGAGCAGTCACAATATTGGGATATCCCTTTCCTTGCCGTTGGCCACGCCAGTGAAGCGGATCTGCAAGCTGAACTGATGATACGTTTTCGTGAGGCAGTGAAAGTCAGATTGGTATCGGAAGTACCGCTGGGGGCATTTCTTTCGGGCGGCGTTGATTCCAGCGCCGTAGTGGCAATGATGGCCGGTCTTCAGGATGATCCGGTCAACACCTGTGCTATAGGCTTCGATGTTCCCCAGTTCGACGAAACGCAGTACGCCTCGCAGGTGGCGCAGCGTTATCGGACGAACCATTACGAAGAAACAGTGAGTAGTGAAGACTTTGGGCTTCTAGATCAACTCGCAGCGCTGTACGACGAGCCCTATGCAGATAGTTCAGCCATTCCTACGTATCGAGTTTGTGAACTTGCGCGCAAGCGTGTAACGGTTGCACTCTCTGGAGATGGTGGCGACGAGAACTTTGCTGGTTACCGGCGTTACAGATGGCATATGAACGAGCAGAGATTGCGTAACTCGATGCCCCTAGGAGTAAGAAGACCTTTATTCGGCGCGCTTGGAAAACTATATCCGAAGGCAGATTGGGCACCACGCGTGTTCAGGGCAAAGACGACGTTTCAAGCTTTAGCGAGAGATGCGGTGCAGGCTTACCTTCACTCGGTTTCGGTTTGCAGCGATGAGCAGCGACAGTGCTTGTTTAGTCGTGAATTCCAGCGGGAATTGCAGGGCTATTCCGTCCACGATGTATTCGAACAGTACGCTGCTAAGAGTCCTACAGACGATCCTTTGTCGTTAATTCAATACCTAGACATGAAGACCTATCTGGTAGGCGATATTCTTACTAAAGTAGATCGAGCGAGTATGGCTCATGCCCTAGAGGTACGAGTACCCTTTCTTGATCATCCCTTTGCAGAATGGGTATCGGGCTTGTCTACGGACTATAAGTTGCGTGGCCGTGAAGGAAAGTACGTACTCAAGAAAGCCCTCGAACCTCATCTTCCTAATGATGTGCTTTATCGAGACAAAATGGGCTTTGGTGTACCATTGGCGAAGTGGTTTAGGGGGCCTTTACGCGAGCGCTTGCGGCGGGACTTGCTTGAAAGTGGCGGTCTGGCCGCTACAGGGATTTTTAACCAAAGCTATTTAACGCGGCTGGTTGATGAGCATCAGTCGGGCCTGCGCGATCACAGCTCGCCTTTGTGGACACTGTTAATGTTCCAGGCCGCTGTGCGTGGCGATCAATTTGTTGTCAGCGAGTGACTGCAGTCATGCGGATACTGCACGTGCTCGATCATTCCATTCCTCTACATAGCGGATATACCTTCCGCAGCCGAAATATCTTGCGCGGGCAGCGTGCGCTGGGATGGCATACAGCGCATGTCACTGGTCTCAAGCAGGGTGATTGTGAAAATATGGCGGAGGAAATCGATGGGCTGCGCTTTTACCGTACTCGATCTTCCAATGGTGCAGTGTCCCGTTTGCCAATGCTGGATCAGACAGAAGTAGTACGCACCCTTGCGAAGCGAATAAAGGAGGTTGCGGAAGTTGAGAAGCCGGATGTATTACATGCACACTCACCAGCTTTGAACGGCGTGGCCACGCTTAGCGCCGGTCGAGCATTGAAGCTGCCGGTGGTATATGAGTGCAGAGCGTTCTGGGAAGATGCTGCAGTCGACCACGGCACAAGCCGGGAATGGGGTTTGCGATATCGGCTTACCCGAGCCCTGGAGAGTCGAGTTTTCCGCAAGGCGAATGCGGTGACCACTATATGCGAGGGCCTTCGCGAGGAGATTACGAGCCGCGGTATTCCCGCAAAAAAGATCACCGTTATTCCAAACGCGGTTGACATTGACTCATTTGAGTTCGGCGCCGAGCCCGATGCAGCATTGAAGCTGAAACTGGGATTGGCGGGTAAGCGGGTTATCGGTTTTATTGGGTCTTTTTATGCCTATGAAGGTATTCCTTTACTAATTCGCGCTCTTCCCACACTGTTGTCTAGGCATTCAGACTTACGCCTTTTGCTTGTTGGTGGCGGACCACAGGAAGCGGAGATCATAGAAGAGATTGAGCGCCTGGGATTACAGGAATCAGTTGTTCTCACCGGCCGTATACCTCATGACACTGTGCAGGATTACTATAATCTGGTAGATGTATTCGTTTATCCCAGATTAGCAATGCGGCTTACGGATCTAGTGACGCCCCTAAAGCCGCTTGAAGCGATGGCACAGGGACGTTTGGTTGTAGCGTCCGATGTTGGAGGGCACCGCGAGCTGATCGAGAACGGCGTGACAGGCCGGCTCTTCCAGGCAGGCAATCAAGATGCGCTCGCAGCGACAGTTAGTGAAGTACTAGACCATCAATCTGAGTGGCCGCTACTAAAGGAAAACGGCCGCAGGTTTGTTGAGCTTGAGCGGAACTGGGCGAAAAGTGTCGATCGATATGAGCCTGTGTACGAAGCATTGGTGGGAGACTGCTGATGTCGCAAGTCAAACCCCGCCTGGCCGTCTTTACGACTTTATTTCCCACTCGGGAACAGCCCACCTCAGGATTGTTTATTCGAGAGCGCATGTTCAGGGTGGCACGCGATTTCCCCGTCGTCGTAGTGACCCCGCGCCCTTGGTTTCCTTTTCAGAGTTTGATTCGGCTTTTCAAGCCGGGTTATCGACCGAAGGCGCCGTATCACGAGAAACAGCACAATATAGATGTGTTTCAGCCAAGGTTTCTCTCTATCCCTTACCTTGGAAAATCGCTGGACGGCCTGTTGATGGCATTGTCGCTCTACTGGCCGATGAGGCGGTTACATTCAAGATTCGCCTATAGCATCATTGACGCCCACTTCGGTTATCCTGACGGATACGCGGCGGTACGCCTGGGGCATTGGCTCAATTGTCCCGTCACAATCACTATGCGAGGCACTGAAGCGCGGCATGCTGAAAACAAGAAATTGCGACCTGTTCTCTGCAAAGCGCTTGTAGGAGCCACACGTGTATTTACTGTTTCGGATTCGTTGCGAAACCTTGCATTAGAGTTGGGGGTAGATCCTGAGAAGGCACAGACAATTTCAAATGGTGTGGACTCAGAAAAATTTTATCCATTAAACCGCAGCGCTATGCGCGCTCGTTTTGGTCTATCTGATGATGCGCGTGTACTGGTCACTGTGGGAGGACTTGTAGAGCGTAAGGGCTTCCACAGGGTCATTGAACTGATGCCGTCGCTCTCAAAGCGTTTTCCTGATCTTTACTATCTGGTAGTAGGGGGAGCCTGTGCAGAGGGGAATTGGGAAGCACGCTTGAAAAGTCAGGCGGATGCACTGGGGTTGCGCGAAAAGGTGCTCTTTTTGGGCCCCTTGCCGCCCGAGCAACTGCGTGAACCCCTATCGTGCGCTGATGTTTTTGTCTTGCCAAGCCGAAATGAAGGATGGGCCAACGTACTGCTAGAGGCCATGGCATGCGGCTTGCCTGTGGTGACAACCGATGTCGGAGGTAGTGCGGAAGTCGTCTCGCTGAAAGAACTGGGCACAGTTGTCCCTTTTGGAGATACGACCTTATTGGAAGACGCTATCGCTGAAGCACTTGACAGGGATTGGGGTCATAAGATTATCGAAGACTATGCTCGCAAAAATAGCTGGGATAAGCGCATAGACCTGTTGAAGGAGACGCTGATCGATGTTGCAGGTAGCCAATTAGACTGCTTGCCAGAAGGCCGAAGAGCGGGGACTGGATAAATGGCGCTAACGATGCCTACGATTCAGTTGTGGCGACATCAGCTTTCCGGTGCGCTGCTGGCAGCTCAGTGTTTGACATTGCGGGCCACTGGAACTGCGCGGTACCAGATTGCAGCCATCGCTATGATTTTTTGTAAGCCTCATGCAATCCTAACCGCATTTAGTGATGCGCGAATAGCTCATGAAACTTCTCTGTTAGATGTAAGTAGTGAGCAATACGCTCAAAGCTCCAGTCCATGGTCTACGGGGCATCAGAGGGTCGGATGAGAGATATCTTTGTCACCCTTGTCGTAATCGGTTTTATCCCAATAATCTTGAGGCGACCCTGGATCGGTATATTGGTCTGGTCCTGGCTGGGTTACATGAACCCCCATCGTTTAGCCTGGGGTTTTGCGACCACCATGCCGTTTGCGCTGATGGTGGCGCTCGCGACCCTTGTTGCCATGATGATGAGCAAGGAGCCAAAACGCATCCCCTGGACTAGAGAAACCATCCTACTTTTGATAATGATAATCTGGATGTTCTTTACGACCACTCTGGCGTTAGTGCCCGATCCGGCATGGGAACAATGGTCGAAGGTGTGGCGAGTCATGTTGATGACCTATATTACGATGATGCTCATCAACAATGAATATCGTATAAAAGTACTAGTGTTTGTGATCGCCTTATCCCTGGGTTTTTACGGTTTTAAGGGTGGTTTATTTACTTTGACTGGCGGTAGCGCTCATTCGGTGATGGGACCAGCCAAGTCATTTATCGGTGATCGTAACTCTATTGGCTTAGCTCTGATCATGACAGTGCCGCTGCTCTATTTTACGGCCCTGCAGATGAAATCAATCTACTTGCGATATGCAATATATGGCGGCATCGCACTCACGCTTGCCGCTATTGTGGGCACACATTCGCGCGGGGCCTTGGTTGGTATTCTCGCGATGTCGTCATTCTTTCTTGTTAAGTCTCGCGCCAAGTTTTCTGCGTTACTTCTGATTGCTTCGATGGGAATTTTAATGTACTCCGTGATGCCGTCTCATTGGTTCGATAGGATGGCAACAATAGAAACCTGGAGAGATGATGGCTCTGCTTCTGAGCGAGTCAGGGCGTGGGGTAATGCCATTGATCTTGCTAATGAGCGCATTGTTGGTGGCGGGATGCGTGCGCTGGTTTTCTGGGGAGGGCGAGACGCCCACAGCATCTATTTTGGTATTTTGGGTGAGCACGGGTGGATTGGTCTAGTGATGTTCCTGCTTCTCATTTTATTTACCTGGATGTCGTGTGCATGGATTGTAAAAAACACGCGTGAACGAGGAGACCTGCGATGGGCCAGGGACTTAGGTTCGATGATCCAAGTGAGTCTTATCGGCTATATGTCCGCGGGCGCATTCTTAGCCTTACAGTATTTCGACCTGTTCTATCATCTTGTAGCCATTGTAGTCGTTACTCGCGTTTACATTGAGAATCAACTGGCTGAAGAGTCGGGGGTTTTTGGGACTCGGAAATATTCTAATGATAAAGGTAATCGGGGCCCGCCCAACCTACCTCCGCGACCGAACAAACACCCTGAAACTGTAACCGCTAGAGAGCAAAGATGACTCAGCTCCTGGGATCATTGTCTGCGTCCGGCCATCGTTTGGATCTTGTCGGTACCCAGAGTGTGAAGTGTCCTAAGAGTGGCATAGTCTCGGTCCTAGAAGGATCGCCTTATTGGGAAGACAGGCACCTTGCCACTCTGTCGAGCGATGAAGGACATGCCGCTGCCCTTGCTGAGGGGTATGGGCGACGCGGCGCTGATGTATTGGATTTATTAGGTGGTAGTTTTGTATTTGCGATCCACGATCCTCAAGAGCAGGCGTGCTTGTTGGCGTGTGATCGAACCGGAATCATGCCACTTTATTATGCTTACGGCGATGCCGGTCTGGTATTTGCCACACGAGCGGATACAGTTGCAAATGAGCCTGGTGTTGACGCCCGCTTTGATCCGCAGGCGCTCTTTGATTTCTTGTACTTTCATGTGGTCCCGGGGCCTGAGACCGTCTATGCCGGTGTGAAAAGGCTGCAGCCGGGTGAGTGCCTGCGCTGGTCAGAGGGTGAGGTAAGTATCGAACCTTACTGGGTAATGGATTATGAAAAGGAAGTATTGGATGGAAGCTGCGAGGAATGGCGTAAGCGAAGTCTGGAACTACTAAGCGATGCAGTCAGACGGCATACGGAAGGCAAATCCACAGTTGGCGCATTCCTTAGCGGTGGCATAGACAGCTCTACTATCAGCGGGCTTCTTTCGCGGCTAGATGCAGGATCCGCCCGTACCTATTCCATAGGCTTTGACGCAGATGGTTACGACGAAATGGAATATGCGCGCATAGTAGCGCGCCACTTTGGCGCTGAGCATCATGAGTACTATGTCACGCCAGACGACGTGGCTTCTGCGATACCCAGATTAGCAGCCCATTTCGATCAACCATTTGCAAATGCCTCCGCTGTTCCCACCTTTTACTGTGCCCAAATGGCAAAGAGTGATGGCGTTGATCGGCTGTTGGCGGGAGATGGCGGTGACGAACTGTTTGGCGGTAACTATCGCTATGCAAAGCAAGAATTGTTTGCTCTGTATGATCGTGTGCCCGCGGCGTTGCGCCAGTATGTGTTGGAACCCGCGCTTCTTCGTTCATCCTTGGGCAATGTGGGGCCTTTTCGTAAACTGGCAAACTATATCAGTCAAGCCAATTTACCCATGCCGCAGCGTATGGAGAGCTACAACCTGCTAGAGAGGCTAGGCCCAGAGAGCGTATTGACGGATGCTGTAATGGAACAGATTGATGTGAATGCTCCGCTGCAGCTGTTGAGTGAAACATACGAGCAAGCTCGAGCCAGCAGCATGCTTAATCGGATACTCACCGTGGATATGCGCTTCACACTGGCTGATAGTGATCTTCCAAAGGTAACGCGAGCCTGTGAAATGGCGGGAGTGCAAGTTGCGTTTCCTTTTCTCGATGACCGCGTGGTCGAGTTCTGTTCGCGACTACCCACACGCGAAAAGGTCAGGGGAAGAAAGCTGCGTTACCTCTTTAGGGACGCTGTGCGAGAATTCTTGCCCGAGCAGGTACTCACGAAAAAGAAGCACGGCTTTGGTCTACCTTTCGGTGTTTGGCTGCGCGAGTATCCTCTGCTTCGCGAGCTAACACATGACAGCTTAAATGCACTGAAAGGACGCGAGTTAATCAAGCCGGAGTTTATTGATAATCTGCTGGAGCAGCATAGCACTGGGCACGCGGCCTATTATGGCACTATGGTCTGGACGCTTCTGATGCTGGAGCAATGGCTGTCAGTGCAAGAGCAATCTCAGCGTGCAGCTTAAACCAATAATGCTCTTTGGCTTGCCGCGCTCTGGTACCACGTGGCTGGGAAAGGTATTTGATAGTCACCCCAATACACTCTATTTCCATGAGCCTGATAGTTTTGGCAATCTAGATGGGATGCCACTCTTCCCCGAGGTTAGTGAGGCGGAGCAGTACCGTGAGTTACTGCTGGATTTTGTCGCCAAACTACAGAAATCAAGTTCGATACGGATAACTGGCAAACTGCCCCAGTTTCCCAAGGCATATCGAAGTATGGTGGGGTTTCTGTTACGCAAGTATTTTTTGCTTGGCGGCAAGGCTTTGAGCCGCGTAACAAAGTCAGAGATAAATGTACCTCGGCTCATTAATAAGGGTTATACCGGAGAAGGCTGGATAGTATGGAAGTCTATAGAATCACTTGGCAGGCTTGGTGTTATCGTACGCCTTCTGCCTGACTCACACGGTATACATATTTTGCGCCATCCCTGTGGCTTTGTGTCATCGGTTCAACGCGGTGAATCCCAAAGACTACTCGGAGGTGAAGTACAGGCCAGCGAGGACTACGGTATCTATGAGGCATTGCTGCAGACTAATGAAGCAAGAAAATTTGCGCTTACGCTCAAGCTTTTGAAGGATATGCACCCTGTTGAGCGATTGGCCTGGCGCTGGGTTCTCTATAACGACAAAGCGCTGAGCGATTGCCAAAAGCTCAATTCCTGTACAGCGGTACGCTACGAGGATCTGTGTGCGCAGCCCGTTATCGAATATAAGAAGCTATTCGAGGCTGCCGGTTTGACATGGAGCGGTCAATCAGAAGACTTCATTAAAGCAAGCATAGATGGTGGTGGTGGATATTACAGCGTCTTCCGTGATCCCTTAGAGGCTGCTCGTAGTTGGGAGCGACAACTGGCAGCATCAGATGTAGACCGCATTCTGTCAGTTACCCGGCGCAGTGACGCGGGAAAGATGTATGACGGTTGAACTCTTGTTGATCCTATTGCTTGCAGTACTACTGTCTTGGGTGATTCTGCTCTGGAAGTGGCGTCACACGATTTATGGCTGTTGGCACGAACCAGTGTTGCGTCGCCAGGTGTTAATCATTGAGAGCGACGATTGGGGCCCGGGACCTGACTGGCACGCGGAGCGACTGGCCTCGCTGAGACAACGTATGGCGCGATATGTTGACGCTGACGGTCGTCCAGCGCTGATGACGTTGGGCATTGTTCTCAGCGTTCCAGACACAGCGAAGCTAGCGACAAATGGCCTTGCTGAATACCAACGTCTTACGCTTAAGCATGATCGCTGCAGCAGGCTTCTGCAGCAGATGAAGGCTGGTATGCTTGAGCACGTGTTCGCCCTGCAACTGCATGGCATGGAACATTTTTGGCCTGGCGCGTTGCTTGAAGAGGCGCGTCACAACAATAGCGTGCGTGAATGGCTGACGAGCGAACAGTTTCCCAAACAAGCGTTATTGCCATCGAGCTTGCAGAGTCGATGGATTGATGGTTCGTATCAACCATCTCAGCCGCTTTCTAAGAGAGATATCCAGCGGGCCGTGGCTGAGGAGATAGGAGCCTGGGAACACGTGTTTGGCTCCACACCTAAAGTCGCAGTACCTCCAACTTTTGTTTGGACACAGGAAGTTGAAGCTGCGTGGATTTCAAAAGGTATCGAAGTCGTTGTTACGCCTGGCAGGCGCTTTACACACCGTGATACTAACGGCCAGCCCGCCGCTGACGCACCCGGTCGAATTTACAATGGTCAGAAGGTCGGGGAGTCAGCCCAGTATTTGGTGCGGGATATCTACTATGAGCCCGAGCGTGGTCATACCGAGGAACAGGCGCTAAATGCAGCGAACGAGCGATTTTTGTTGGGGCGCCCCGCTTTATTAGAAACGCACCAAAGTAACTTCATTGGTAGTGATTCTGAGTTTGAGCAACACCTGGGATCCTTGGAGAGGTTGCTTTCGATAGCCCTGGAGCGCTGGCCGGCACTTGCGTTTATCAGCCCGAAACAACTCGCGGACGTCTACCTGGAAAGAAAGAACAGTTGGGTTGCCACTGGTCTGCAGACACGCTTGCATTTTATGCTGCGCCGTTTGGGAGCAGAGTCTCGCCTACGCAAGCTAGCTTATCTCACGGGAATAGCCGCACCGGCTGCGCTTGCACTGATGCTAACCGCTCCCGCGATGAAACGAAGTGGTGAAGTAGATTGACCACTCGATATCTAGTCATTACTGAGCTATTTATGCCTACAAAGGGTGGAACTGCGGTTTGGTTTGATGAAGTCTATCAGCGCCTAGGGGACCACAGCACGCACGTTATCACAGCAAAGGTACCCGACAGCGAGCTCCATGACAGAACTCACAGCAATACCATACACAGGATGCGTCTTCGGCATTCGAAGTGGATTCGACCGGCATCCTTACCGGTGTATGCCAAGTTTTTTTTGATGGCGCTAGGCTTGGGAATACGAAATAAGTTCGAGCAGATCCATGCGGGTCGAGTGTTGCCAGAAGGCTGGGTTGCCGTGAGGGTTGCTAAGATCCTGCGCTTGCCAGTAATCATTTATGCCCATGGGGAAGAAATCACCACGTGGCGGCGTTCAGCACGTCGCCTGAAAGCTATGACCGCTGCCTATCGGGCAGCGGATAGGGTGATTGCCAATAGTCAGTTCACGCGAGATCGGTTGATTGAGTTAGGCGTGGATGCAACACGCATTGCGCTTATTAACCCCGGTGTGGACCTGGGTCGATTCTTTCCAGGACAAGAGGCGGATGATCTACGCGCACAGATCTGCCAGACCCCTTCGGATAAAATGCTGTTATCGGTGGGTAGACTAAGTCGTCGTAAAGGCTTTGATCAAGTTATCCAATCGCTGCCCGCTTTGCAGGCAAGAGGTCTTGATGTGCATTATGCAATTATAGGCATTGGTGAAGATGACGATTACTTGCGCAGCCTGGCACGAGAGCTGCAGATTAGCGACCGTGTCCATTTCCTCGGGCATGTATCGCCGGAAAATCTCCCGCGCTGGTATTGTGCAGCGGATCTATTTGTTATGCCCAACCGTGCGATCGATGGTGATACAGAAGGGTTCGGCATGGTGTTTGTGGAGGCGGCGGCTTGCGGTAAGACCTCGCTAGCAGGTGAGTCTGGTGGAACAGGTGCCGCGGTACTTCATGAGAAAACGGGACTGCGAGTTCCCGGGGATGATTTAAACGCCATTGAGAATGCGCTCATCCGTCTGTTAGAGGACGATCAACTGCGTTCCAAACTGGCTGGCGCAGCCTGTACACGGGCCCATGCGGAACTGGGATGGACCTCTGTCGCTGAGAGAACGTCTGGTCTGCGCTTAGGTGGTTGGGCATCAGAAAGCCGTTCATGACAAGCGTTTTTTGCAAGTTTTCCGGTGAAGTCATCTATCCGTGCCAAGAGTTTGTTCTCGGCAGACCGACGTTTCGATACCTACGGGACCTTGAAAGGAGTCAGTGGTCCTCCAGGGATGAAATTGAATCTTTACAAGGCCGAAAACTCGCTCGCTTGCTGCAAATAGCACAAGCTTATTGCCCATGGCATGCAGCGCGTATAGCCGCAGCAGGCTTGGATAATCTCCGCGACCAGAAGACCGTTAGCGATGAGGACTTACAGCGTATTCCGACGATGAGCAAGCTTGATGCCCAGGAATACGGTGAGCAAATGCGATGGCGGGATGTCCCTGGTGGTTCCTTTGACTACAACACCGGTGGTTCAAGTGGCACCCCTCTTAGATTCGAAATCGGCAGGTGGCGACAGGCATCCGACGCTGCAGCGCGTATTCGAGCAAGACGATGGTGGGGTGTCGAGGTCGGTGAGCCAGAAGTCTACCTGTGGGGAGCACCCGTCGAGCTAAACAAAACTGATGTTATCAAGTCCATTCGAGACAGGCTGCTTAATCAGCTGGTGCTCAATGCGTTTGAAATGTCCGCGATAAATATGGACGCCTATCTTAAAGCGATTGCACGGTTTGATCCGGTTTGTATTTATGGCTATGCCAGTAGTCTTGCTCAATTGGCCTCACACGCTCGGGAGACCGGAAGCGTCCCCAAACTTGATCGACTCAGGGTTGTTTGTACAACCGGGGAACCTCTATTTTCACACCAGCGTGAATTGATTAGTGACGTGTTTAAAGCACCAGTCGCCAATGAATTTGGAAGTAGAGACATTGGATTTACGGCGCATGAAACACCCTCCGGCCAGATGTTGTTGGTGAGCGAAAGTCTGATTCTTGAAGTATTAGACGCTAATGGCAACCCGGTAGGTAGCGGTGTGCAAGGAGAAGCAGTTATAACAGGACTGTGTTCTGATGCTCAGCCATTTATAAGGTATCGCACAGGCGACATGGTCGCGCTTGCTGAACAGCCCTGCGAGGAGGGGCGAGGACTACATGTTCTCGAAAGCGTAAGCGGGCGCACCACGGATTTTGTCGTGAAATGTGATGGGACTCTCATGCACGCACTGTCGGTTATTTATATAATGAGAGGTGTTAAAGGAGTCAAAGAGTTCAAGATCATTCAACATGATCTGGAGCGAATCGAAGTTCAGATTGTGACAAACCTTGACTGGGTTGACAGCGCTCACTCTGATATAGAAAAACAGTTTAGATTGCGCATTGGACCCAGTGTTTCGGTGCAGTTCGTGAAGCTTGACGCAATTCCAGCTCAGGCCTCTGGCAAACATCGTTATGTGGAGTGTCGAGTGCTGCCGAAACAGCAAGAAGTTTGTGGATAAGTGAGTACGTCGGCGGGAAGATGAACGCGAGCGATGAAACGAAATGCCATCATTTAATTCTCTTATTGGGCTTCCACTGCGGTACAAGCTCTGGCGTGCTAGCCACCTTCAATTGATTGGCGCAGACTTTCTTGGGGGAGAGTCACCAGAGCAGACGAGTCACCAGAGGCATCTTGAGGCGACCATCGAGTGGATTTGCCGTGCGCAAGATCAAAGGGACAATCATCCCGATGCAGGCGGAGTGTCTGCTGGCTGGAGTTTTGAAGATAGCTGGCTGCCAGGTTACCCCGAAACGAGTGGCTATATTGTTGAGACGCTACTGGCAGCATCCAGGTTGCTCGATAGGGACGATCTAGTACAGCGAGTTCATCGCATACTGAATTGGGAGTGCGAACTGCAGCAAGCTGATGGGGCGTTTCCGGGACACTTTGGTGAACCGGGCAGCAAGCCAGTCATTTTCAACACCGGACAGATTATGCATGGCATGGTGGCAGGCTACCTGGAGCTCGGCCGCCATGAGTGCCTTGAGGCCGCGGTGCGCGCCGGTCACTGGATGTTGGCAAGCCAGGATACTGACGGATGTTGGCGTCGAAATGTTCATAACGGTATTCCGCATACCTACAACACGCGTGCTGCCTGGGCATTGCTTCGAACTGGAATACTGGCGGGAGAGAAGCGCTTTATCGATGGCGCTACGCGCAACATGGAATGGGCATGTGGGCGAGCAACGGAGTCTGGTTGGTTTCAGGATAATGCGTTCCAAAAGTCGGAGTCCCCTTTCACTCATAACATCGCCTATGCTATGCGGGGTCTGCTCGAGGGGGGTATTCTCCTTTCCGAGCAAAAGTTTGTCGATGCAGCCGCCAAGGCCGCGAAAGCTCTGTTGCTTACGCAGCATGAGAACGGTTGGATCGCTGGGGAATTTGCTGACGCTTGGCGTCCCACCGGCAGGTATGTATGCTTAACTGGCCTGGCGCAAATTGGCTTGAATTGGCAGCGACTGCAGCATGCAGGCGTATCTGGCGATTGGCAGACCGGTATTGATCGTGCCATCGGGTTTCTTAAGTCTCATCATCACATCCTTGGTGACGGTTCTCCCCGAGATGGCGGTCTGGCTGGCTCGTTCCCGATCTGGGGCCGCTATTCCCGATTTGAGTATCCCAACTGGGCCGCGAAATTTTTCGCAGACTTGCTCATTATGGCTGTCTCTACTGAAGTCGTTCCAGCGCCTGTACGGCAAGATAATCGACTCTGTGCGGGGGGTAGCTAGACCGAAATGTCAAAACCTCGCGTGATGATCCTGTGTGGCCGTTCACCACGCCATCTCTATGTGGCGAATCAGCTGTGTCAACGGGCGGATGTGCAAGCTATTGTTCATGAGCTCCCCGCGCAGTGGACCGCGGAAAAGTTGTGGAGAAATTCGAAACCAAGCGTATTTTTACGAAAAACGGGTCGATGGATACGTGACCGACGTCGATACGCTGGCAACCCAGAGGCGAAGTACTTCTTCCGCGATCAGCAGCCACGTCTAGAGCGGCAGGATTTGGTGAGAGAGGTACCCTCAGTCAGTGATCCCCAAACATTAGCCCTGGCGAGCGAACTCAAGCCGGACCTTATATGCGTATTTGGCACCAGCCTTATCCGAGGTCCTCTACTGGAGCGCTTTAGGCTAATCAACCTTCATGGTGGTCTGTCACCTGACTACCGAGGTGCCGACTGTACGTTTTGGGCTCTCTACAATGGTGAGCCACAGAATGTGGGATGTACACTGCACTTCATAGATACCGGCATTGACACAGGTGGTCTAATAGCGCATGTATGTCCGGAGCTGCGTCAGGGAGACGACGAGTTGACCTTGTTCTGGCGGTCCGTCGAGGATAGTGCGGACGTATTCGCTGAAGCGGTGGAGCGTTTTGTGTCGGGCAATCTCACTGGCAAGAAACAAACGGCAAAAGGCCGGCTATATCAGGTGAAAGACAGGACATTGGCATGCGACATGGAGCTATCTCGCAAAATGCGACGAATCGAAATGCCCCAGCTTGGCCGGCGGGTTGCCTGGTTTTGATGGCTATAGTGCTCTCGCGCGATTGGACTGGGTGTATCAGATAACATGAATTTTCATTTCAGATGTTTCAGGCGTACAGCCAGTACCTTGGTACTCGTTATATTGTGTTTGGCTTTTCCGGTCTCCGCGAAGTCTCCCAATGAGCTGGAGCTCGCGGCTCTTCCTGAATACTGTCAAGTCAAGCTTCAATTCACGGGCAGTGAAAAGTGGGAGAGTCTTCTGGGAAGGAAAACCTGGTTGCACCTCCACCACTACTGTTATGGGGTGTTAGAGTTTAACCGGGCGAGTATGCAAATGGATTCCTTTAAAAGATCCCACCATGTAAACCGCGCTTTGCAAAACATGCTTTACGTACTGAGGAACTGGCCATCAGATAGCCAGCTATACCCGCAAGCTCAAATGTATAAAGTGTATCTCGAGGGGATGTAGCCACCCAGCTATCAGATTTTTTTATTCAACTTGCTTTTGGCGTGCTGCTTGCAAACTTTTTGGGTTAAAACATAAGATCTATGGAAGTGGAAAACCTTTTGAGACGCACCTTATATCAGAACGAAGCCGATCTCGAAGAGATTGCCTCTGTCTCTGTTATTGTCTGCTCTTACAATCGTGCTAATTCACTTCGCGAAACGCTGATGGCGTTGGAAGAACTTGAAACTTACCCCGACCTCAGCCTTGAAGTCATTGTTGTCGACAATAATTCCACCGACCATACGCGACAAACCGTTGAGGAAGCCCGGAAGAGCTGGTCTTCTTTGCGCTACGTCTTCGAAGGGAGGCAGGGCCTTTCCTATGCAAGAAACAAGGGTATTGAGGCCGCTGTAGGCGAGGTAATTCTTTTCACGGATGACGATGTGATCCCGGAAAGCGATTGGGTGATCAAGACAGTCTTTGGGATGAAGAAGTACGATGCTAGCGCCTGCGGGGGATACATCGCACCCATTTGGGAAGTCCCTCCCCCTGCCTGGCTAAAAGAGCGCTTCTATGGGTTCTTCGCCGTTCGTATCGATCGTGAAGATGATTACCTTATCGACTCTAGTTCTCAGGCGCCCTATGGAGCGAATATGGCATTTCGTCGCGATGTGTTTGATAAGGTGGGCGGTTTTGACGTTTCGCGCGGGAGAAAAGGGAAACTACTCTCAAGTGGAGAGGACGGTGAGATTTTTGATCGAATTCTAGCGTCTGGCATGAAGGCGGTTTTTTTGGGTGGTGCTCGTGTCAATCACAAAGTAGAGGCGTTTCGCCTGACCAAGGAGTACATGCGAAAGTGGCGGTATCAGACTAGCCGCAACAAGGCAATTGCACTGGGTTTGCCGGGAAAAAGGCGTTTGTGCAACGTTCCGCTGTACGTGTTCCCTCAAACCGCGCGCGCTCTTGCCAGGTCGATTGTTTCACGGATAGCTTCCCCTGAAGATGAAGCGTTCAGCCGCGAGATCATTTTTTATCATTTCCTCGGCACAATACGCGGGCTTTGGGACAATCGCCACCAAGGAGATGGTCACGACAGCTGCTCCACACGCGCGTGATATCTAATCAAAGACGGATAAGATCTTAGATTCGAATGTCGACATTTTTTACCGATCTGTATCAGTACCGCGAGCTAATGTTCACGCTGGCGTGGAAGAACATCGCTCTTCGATACAAACAAGCCTACCTGGGTATTGCCTGGGCCATCCTAAAACCAGTGATGCTCATGTTGATATTCACGCTGGTGCGCAGCTTCGTTGGTATTGACAGTGGCGACATTCCTTATCCGATTCTTGTTTTTGCTGCTCTCATGCCCTGGACCTTTTTTCAAGAATCTACCGCAGATGGAGTGAATAGTGTCGTAGGTAATACCACGCTCGTTAAGAAGATATACTTCCCTCGAGAGATTTTCCCAATAACCGCCGTTATGACCAAGCTCGTTGAACTCGGTATCAATTTCGTGATCCTTGCCGCGCTCATGCTGTGGTATCAGATGGCGCCAACAATCTATTTCCTTTGGATACCTTTGATCATTGCATATACGGTTTTGGTGGCGTTGACTATTTCCTTGGCGGGTGCAGCGGTCAATGTTTACTACAGAGATATTAAATCCGCTCTGCCGGTACTTCTCTCGCTTCTAATGTACGTCTCGCCCGTGATTTATCCACTGCATCTGGTGAAGGAAAAGCTACTTGTACAGCAAGCTGCCGGAGACTGGTCCAACGCCCTATATTTGCTATATACCTGTAACCCGCTTGCCGGAATTATTGACGCTTTCCAGAGTGTCGCCCTTCGTGGCACGGCTCCGGATTTCAGTTCTCTCGTTCCGGGACTGATCGCGACTCTCATTCTGCTGCCACTGAGTTATCGCTATTTTAAGCGTGCTGAAACCTATTTCGCAGATGTGATTTGAGAATAGAGATTTATGACCGCTATCGAAGTCAATCATCTTACAAAAGAATATCGGCTCGGTGCCCTGGCGGGCCTGAAAGATAACTTGCTTAATACCGCCGCGCGACTACGAGGAAGAGAAGTCCAAAGACGCGCACTCTTTAAGGCGCTTGATGATGTGAGCTTTTCTGTGGACAAGGGCGAGGTGTTAGGCATTATCGGCCATAACGGTGCGGGTAAGTCGACACTATTGAAGGTGCTTGCCCGTATTACCACAGCCACTAGCGGTTCCATCAAAGTGGACGGTCGAATTGCACCTCTAATTGAGGTAGGAGCGGGGTTCATACCGGACTTCACTGGCCGCGAAAACGTTTACCTCAATGGGGCGATAATGGGTTTGTCGAAGAAGGAGATCGACACCAAGTTTGACGAGATCGTAGCCTTCGCTGAAATGGAAGAGTTTATTGACACTCCAGTGAAGCGCTACAGCTCGGGAATGCAGGTGAAACTCGCGTTCTCAGTTGCGACTAGTATCGAGTCCGAGATCCTAATCGTCGACGAAGTGCTAGCCGTGGGAGATCTGGCTTTCCAGCGTAAGTGCTTTGATAGGATGGAGGAGTTAATAAAAAGCCAGGGTAGAACAGTATTGATAGTAAGTCACAACATTCGACAAGTTATACGAATGTGCAATCGGGTAATTATGATGGATGGCGGTAAGGTGGCCTCGGACGGCGATCCCTTACAAGTCACAGAACTCTACTACAATCAGAGTAATCAACGGATACAGCAGAACCAGCATGAAGCGACTGCTGAAAATGCTCGGATTCAAAGCTCCGGCGAAGTGGAGCTCCTTGAGATAAATGTTCTAGATGGGAATGAGAACATCACGGAAGAAATCGTATCTGGAGACAGTTTGGGTATTAGTGTGAAGCTCTTATGCCATCGGCCGCTAGAAAAGCCCGAGATCGTAGTTGGCACGCATACAACTGATTTTATCTATCTCAGCGCCGGTTCCACCGCCGTGCTTGATGATAGACCAGATTTCACCGCAGGTACTCATGTAGTCAAATATCGAGTGCCTTCTTTTCCTATGGTGGCCGGTGCTTACTGTGTGCGGGTATCCATCTTCGATAGTAATGGTCGCCTCGTGCTATCGGGTGAGACGTTAAAGACCTTCACGGTTGTTCCGCTGCCCGGGGAGGCGAAACACCCACCGCTGCGGACTTTGCACCTTCCTGCGGCCTGGGACATCAATAACGTGGAATAAGTTGATAACAAAACATAATCGTATTGCTTTCTAATGGACGCTTTTTGTCCTCTTATCCGCCCGGCGTAAGTCGATTGCGGGTTGAAATATTGACCTAGGATCTTATTCGATTGATTCAATGTCTGAGCCTCAATGCAATTCACCAATTTTCATCGTAGGCGTGCCGCGCTCTGGCACGACTCTATTGGCGGCGTCTCTCGCTTCTCACAGCAATCTAAGCTGTGGTACTGAGACAGACTTTTTTCACTTCCTGGCTCAAGTTGATGAAGAGGAGTTATGTGCTTCCGATAAATGGCCCAACGAAGCGACCGACTTTATGTTTAGGCAGATTCCGGGTGCTGGGCGTAAGTCCATCCCTCAGGAGTACGAAGTGTCACGCATCGACTTAGCGCATTACCTTGGTAATCACGATCCGTCTATCGGTGCCATTCTTGCCGCGATGACAGAACAACAGATGAATCGAGTTGGGAAAAAGCGTTGGATCGAAAAAACACCGAATCATCTGCTCTACGTTGAAAAGATCAGGCAAGTCTATCCAGATTCTAAAGTAATTAGGATCGTACGCGACCCTCGTGACACCGCACTTTCAATTCTAAAAGCGCCTTGGGATTGGGCACCCAGAACACTCCCGGGTGCTCTCTCGATGTGGCGCTATATGGACGACCTAAGCAGCGGCTTTTTTGACTCTGATTCAAACTCCTGCACAGTTCGATTTGAGGAGTTGGTCTCTGATTCTGCATCAACGCTTTCTCAGTTGTGTGATTTCATTGATGAGGATTTTGAGGACGGAATGTTGACGAGAGAGACGGCTTACAGTCGGGTTAATCGGATCAATGAGCCGTGGAAGGAAAAGGTCGCTGAGCAGGCCGACAGCGCTCGCATTGAAGTCTGGCGTCGTGAACTGGACGAGAAGTCGAATGCGCTAGCTGAGGGACTAATAGGAGATCTACTGATAAAGTACCAATATCCGCGGACCATGCAGAGCCTGACTTACGCCAGTATTTATCCGCGTGAGACCTATCTGCGCTATCCAGATGTGGCAGACTATATTTGCGACCAAGGCCTTCGCATGTGGCCTTCGAATGAACAAGAAAGCGCCGACGTCCAGATGTTCGTCGGTTTTCCAGAGCAAGACAACTGGTTTGGGCATAAGCTGTCGGACCGAATTACTAGCTTTTTCTCGCTGTGTCACACTTTAGTTATAAAAAAAACAGTCGGAGCGGAGATCCTTTGGTTTAAACCCGAAATTGATGTGAGTAGGGGCATTTTCGCCTGGGCTTCCCAGGCTGTTGTACGTCTATTCGGTCAGACGATCTCTGTAGCATGCAGCGAGAATAGAGACGAAAGATGGCGTTTCAATTTATTGCACAATCCAAGGCTCGCGGCTAGAGAAAAGCAGGAGACCGGTTAAACTCGGCTCCTTTACGAAAGACGACTGATTTTTCACCGATTTTTAGTCAAAGTCTCCCGTCTTTATCGTGTATTTTTATTTTTTGCGTACTGCGTCTCTCGCTTAAGGCGAGATTTACCTTCATAGTTTGGGTACGTCGAGATTTAGCGGGTGGTATTTGCCGACAAGGCTCGGACACGGGCAATTAGCCTCGCTCAGATTTATGCTGAGAGTATGATCGTGGTGCCGATGTCTGCTTGTATGCGGTTTGATGTTTCCGGCCATCAATGGGTGCTGAAGCAGTGAGCAAACATACTGTACTCTGTCGTAGAAATTATTCTGGTATTGTGCGGAGTTCTCGACGCGCCGAGAGCGAATTTCTACTACTCGCGTGGGGTGGCATTGCCATCGGGAAGAGTGACGCACGCGGCATTTTCGCGATTCTTGTGCTAGTTGCGGGTTTCTTGTCTCTGGATACACAAGGAGCAGATTTTGAGTTTGTGCCAGACAGAATTCGAAGTCGTCTACCACATTTTTGATTTAGTAAGCTGACTAAGATGCGTGTTATGTTTGCCAGCGAGCGACCGCCATACCCGTATTTTTTGGGTGGTGCTGCGCGGGCGGCCCATTCTTTGTTAGCGAGTCTGGTCGATGCCCAGAACGTTGACTGTTTGGCCTTAGGCTCCGCTTCCTACCGGGGAGGCTCATGGGTAATACCGCGAGCTAAAGACTTTGCCTCCCTGAATATCCATTCTGTAGACGAGAAGCGTGCAGCAATCAACTGTGGTTATCCGGTACGTCTTTTACGCGACTTTTATAATGACCTTGCAACAGAAATCCAATCTTCGAAGCCGGATATTCTTTGGGCTCAGCTAGAGGGTTCTCTAACGCTGTTACGGCAGGCCGACGAGTTGGGGGTAACGGGCCTGTGCTATATCCATGATGCGGAGTTTGATTTCGCCGAGATACGGGCCATTGCAGGGCTCAAATGTCACCTGATTGCTAGTAGCGACTATTTGGCTGAGAAAGTCTACGCGGCAACTGGGCGTAGGCCGGGTGTTATCTATCCACCCACAGAATTTCACTTTGATGCCTGCGGAGATCATGATGGTTTGGTGACTATGGTCAATCCTCACCCCGTTAAGGGATTGGATGTCTTTTTGGATATAGCGCGCCGTCTCCCGGATACACAATTCTTACTACAGGAGTCGTGGAAATTAGGCGAGGACTCGCTGATTGCATTGCTGGACAGATTGAAGAGTCTACCTAACGTAAGCTTTGCTCATCGCGTTGCGAATATGCGTACTGTTTACGAGCAGACGCGTATCTTGCTCATCCCGTCGCAATGGGAGGAAGGTTTCGGAATGGTTGCTCTTGAGGCTCAGTCGTGCGGGATACCCGTGATTGCGAGTCGGCGCGGAGGCCTAACGGAGTCTGTTGGCAGCGGAGGGCTTTTAATAGATGACTACTTGAACGTTAATACTTGGGTCGAATCGCTGCAGGCGGTGCTTGATGACCCGAATCGGTATACCACCCTTTCTCGTCAAGCGCGAGAGAATGCTCGACGAGATACCTTTTCCTTAAAGCGGTCGTCCGAACGCTTGTACAAGATTCTGCAAAATGAGCCAGAGCATTTGGGTTTCGTTTCGCAGATGGCGCATTTCTTCAAATCTCGATCACGAGAGCTTCCCGGCGTGCGCCATTTGGTTCGCCAGATAGGCACAAGATAGAACGTTGCCGGTCTTGAAAAAAGCATCAACCAAAAATGCGGTTTTTTTCGCGAGCCATTTGCTCATTATCTGTGTAACCGTGGGATGCTCGCCCTCCAAAAAGACGATCACCATGTTTGAGGATATTTCAGATCGATCAGAGTTTAGCGAATATCAAGGTATGACCTATGGCGTTGCATGGGGTGACTACGATGGGGATGGAAAACCCGATCTATATGTGACAAACCACCTTGGGACGGCCATGCTTTTCCGAAACGAGGGCGAAGGGGTTTTTGTGGATGTAACCGCCGATGTCTTCGACCCCGAGGCTCTGAGTGGAGACAAGCATGGAGCGGCCTGGGCTGACTTTAACAACGACGGTCAGCAGGACTTGGTGCAACTGACTGGCGCAATAATGGGAGCCGGAATCGAGTCTAAACGGCTGTTCATCAATGAGGATGCCAAGTTATTGGAGCGAGCTGCTGAACTTGGTGTGGATAACCCCGCTGGGCGTACCCGAATGCCGCTTTGGCTAGACCTCAACAAGGACGGAAAGCTCGATCTGTTCCATGGTGCTGAAGCGCGCTTTGATAATCTGACTCCACCATTTTGGTACCGGCAAATAGCCCATGGCTTCAGCGATGCGTCTTGGATGTTCGACCCGCGTTCCCGTTCGATGCCGTTTTGCATTCTAGCTCCGCTAAACGGTGACCGTCACCCCGAGATCGTTTGTCGATCACAGGGAAAGGGCGGTACTGTAAGGGTGTTCGACGTTGCCGAGCTGCCTGCAAGTTTGTTGGAGATACTTCCCACTTCAGCGTTCGAAGATTTGGTTGCGGGAGATTTTGATCGTGACGGGCGATTTGATCTACTGATGGCCCGCAAGTACCCCGGTAGCCGTCTAGCCTGGGCTAGAGGAGGGGATGACACACTCACGGCTCAAGTCGAGTTGAGACCAGAGAACGCAGAGGATACCACCGGGATTCGCTTTCAGAGCTCTGGTACGCTCTCGTTTACTGTATCTGGCCAACATGCAGGAGAATTGAAACCCGTCAATGTTTTACTCGGAAAAGCGGGCATTAACCCTGAAGCGATGCAGTTCGAGATACCTGCAGATGCTGTAATTGGCTCGGCTCTAGATCAAGCGAAGCCTGAGGTAGCAGTTGTGTTAAACAGCGATAGACCTGGCGTGTGGCAGATCGATTTTTACGCAAGTGAGGTTTCATTCGGTGGTAAAAACAAACCGCGATACATTAATGTGCGCGTTGAGTCGTCTGAGTCCATCAGAAATGTTGTAGCGCTAGCTGAGAGCGCCAGAGAGGAGAATGCGCCGCAACGCCTGTTTATGAACAGAAACGGCCAGATGGTAGAGGAGTCGGATTCTCGAGGCATTAATGCATTTCCTATTTCAGCGGTCAATGTCGTAGCGGGCGATTTTGACAACGACATGGACCTCGACATCTTCCTACTTGGCTCAAGTGACGCGGGTAATACTCCAAATCTCTTGCTCTTGAATGACGGTTCTGGTGAGTTCACAGCCGTTGAAAATGCAGGTGGGGCATCCGGATTGCTTGTCGGCGTGGGTGATTCTGCCACGACTGCAGACGTTGATTTAGACGGCTTTCTCGACATACTAACTGCTGGTGGAGGCAGTATGGGTCGTAGCCTGGGTTTGCCCTCTGACAATGGGCAATATCAACTATTTCGCAACCTCGGCAACGAGAATAATTGGATCATGATTGATTTGATTGGCACCCAGTCTAATCGAGATGGCGTGGGCGCGATCGTGAGTGTGGTGGCGGGAAAAAAAACCCAAATCAGATTGCAAGATGGCGGTATACACTATCGGGGTCAAAATCATAGCCGCCTCCATTTCGGCCTCGGTGACAATAATCACATCGATGAACTCATCGTTGAGTGGCCGAGTGGAGTGAACCAAAAGTATGGCCAGTTTGATGCTAATCAGATCTTACAAATTCGGGAACCAGAGCTGATCGAACCGGGTGAAACGTTGTGATCAATAGTACTTCTGCACTGTCTGAAAAAATACGATCAAGATTTGCCTATCTTGTGCTCGCCTACGAAAAAAATACTCAACTAATTCGCTTACTTAAAGTGATTCGAAGTGCAAGCCCCGATGCAATCATTTTGCTTCATTTTGACGCTAAGTATGAAGCGCCAGATCCGTCGCACTTGGACGCGCTTGGTGTCGAATTGGTCGAGCCGCGCACGTCGGTAATGTGGGGGGATATCTCGCACGTAACAGCCGTGCTGAATTCCTTAGAGTATGCCTTGCAGCGGTTCACATTCGAATGGATGTCTGTTATTTCTGGCCAGGACTATCCTGTTCGACCTTTGGCTACAATCGAGCGTGAGCTAAGCTGTAGTCGTTTTGATGCCTATGTTAGAGCTGATCCTGTAAGCGAGTACCGCTCCAGGTACTACTTGCGCTATCTATCATTGCCGAATCTGCGGATAGCGCATCGGATCCCACTTCGTATTCGACGTTTCTTCAAGCAGGCAAAGATACAGATTAATAAACGCCAATCCTTATTCCGTTTCGAAGGAGGGTTGAGAGGAACCCCTTTTAAGCTGGGTGTACCGCGGTTAAGAACACCCTTCAGCGAAAAGTTTGTCTGCTATAAAGGTAGTGATTGGTTTACGCTTTCGTTTCAAGCCGCCGGTTACCTAGCTGAATACAGCCGAGAAAACGCCAGTGTGCTTGAGTATTACAGACACACAATCATCCCCAGCGAGTCGTATTTTCAGACCGTTCTCTACAACGCCGGACAGCTGAAAGTTTGCAACGACAATCGAAGATTCATCCTATGGGATACCGCCAACTTAGCGCATCCGGTTGTTTTGGCTTCTCAGCACGTAGAAGAAATAGTGCAATCAAATAAAGACTTTGCGCGCAAATTTGATGCAAAGGTAGATGCTGGACCAATAAATCGTTTGGATGAAATAGTCGTACAGGCGGCATTTTAATATCGAGAAATGGGAGTTTACTGTGTTATTCCGACGGAAACTTGAAACGGCAAGTTATGAACAAGCACTGGAATGGGTAAGAACCCACTCAGTGCCAGGCGAAGGAATTATTGTCCACACCAGACAAGCAGTATCTTATCCTGAAGTGACAGGTTACTTTATACCAACTCTGTATAACTGCGGGGAAACCGAATTGGCACGCAGCTATACAACGTGGCTACTGTCTATTCAGCTGGCCGATGGTGCGTTCCCAGCACCAGACGGAGTTCCCTATACTTTTGATACAGCGCAAATTATGCGGGGCTTGTGCGCTTCGCTTACTGATGTAGAAGGGGTTGAGGACTCTCTTCGTCGTGCGTGTGATTGGATGTTGACGCAAGTAGATGCCCGCGGGAAACTGCTTACACCGTCGACTGAACTATGGACCGACATAGCCAACGATCTAATACATACTTACGCTTTACCGCCGCTAGCGAAAGCCGGAAAGCTATTGGGCGTCAGCGAGTATGAAGAGGCGGCAGCGTTTGTCCTTTCATACTATAAGCAGCGCGACGATTTGGTCCCATTCAATCGCCTGTCCCATTTCCACGCCTACGCGATGGAAGCGCTCTTGGAGATGGGAGAGCTGGAGCTTGCCAGTCAAGGAATGGCTGAGGTAGAGAAGGTTCAACGTCGCAATGGGAGCATCCCCGCGTACCCAGATGTGGAATGGGTTTGCTCTACGGGTATGGCTCAATACGCCATAGTTTGGTATGGGCTTGGCAAAAAGCGTCACGCCGACAGTGCAATGTCCTATCTTGAAAAGATTCAGAATGATTCGGGTGGTTTTAACGGAAGCTATGGCAGGGGTGCCAAGTATATCCCTGGCGCGGAGATTAGCTGGGGAGTAAAGTACTTTCTCGATGCCTGGCGTCTCAAGATTGCTCTGGAGAAATCTGATGCTTAAGGTGTTGACAGTGTTTGGCACACGACCCGAGACAATAAAGATGGCACCGCTGATTGCGGAGTTACAAAGACATCCTGAATTAATCGATAATCGTAACTGCCTGACGGGTCAACACAAAGATATGGTGGCGCCGCTTATCGACCTCTTTGGCATCAATATTGACTATGATTTGCAGCTCATGCGCAATAACCAGACGCTGGAGCATATTACGATCACGGTTCTGCGTGAGGTGGGTAAAATATTAAGGGAGGAAGATTACGATCTGCTCCTCGTGCAGGGTGATACCACAACGTCCATGGCGGCTGCTCTCGCCGCTTTTTATGCGGGCGTAAAAATAGGGCATGTAGAGGCAGGACTACGGACTTTTGACAAACAACATCCCTACCCAGAGGAATCAAATCGAAAGATTATAGACTCGATTGCTGATCTCTTTTTTGCCCATAGCGATAGAGCCAAACGGCATTTATTAAATGAAGGCATAGCCGAGGAAATGATTGCAGTAACGGGCAATACGGTGATAGATGCACTTATGGATGTCTCTGCCCGTTCAATCGACCTACCTCAATCACCATTGCGGGACATTCAGTTTGACAGTCGCCGCGTGGTGCTAGTAACAGCGCATCGCCGAGAAAGTTTCGGTGGACCATTTGAGTCGATTTGCAAAGGCCTGGCAACACTTGCTCAACGTTATGCGGATGACATCGAGCTTGTCTATCCGGTACACCTTAATCCGAATGTTCAGAACGTCGTGTCGCGGTATCTTGTCGATATCCCCAATGTGCGCCTTTTAGAACCCCTCGATTATCTTCCCCTTGTACAATTGATGAAACGATCCCATATCGTATTAACTGACTCCGGGGGCTTGCAAGAAGAGGCACCTAGCCTTGGCAAGCCCGTCTTAGTCATGCGTAAAGTCACAGAACGGCAGGAGGGTGTGGAAGCGGGTACTCTTAAACTAGTCGGGATGGATGAGAATGACATTGTTCGCGAAGCAAGCCTTTTGTTGGACGATCCGGCTCGTTATAAGGAGATGTCGACTAAAATCAACCCTTATGGAGACGGTACCGCAAGTATAAAGATCGTGAAGAAGATACTGAACTCGCTGGAGTCGGTGTGTTGAGTAAACCTCTAGTGAGTATTGTTTTGCCAACATACAATCGAGCGCACCTGCTAGAACAGGCCATTCGTAGTGTACTGACGCAGACTTATACAGCCTTGGAACTGATTGTTGTTGACGATAATTCACCCGATACCACGCATGAGATAGTACAGCGAATCAAAGATACAAGAGTGCGCTACGTCAAGAACGACCCCAACCTTAAATTGCCGCGCGCGCTCAATCGGGGTTTCTCAATAGCCAGCGGCGCGTATTTGACCTGGACATCTGATGACAATTTGATGGCGCCAACTGCCATCGAGAAAATGGTCCAGCAATTGGAAGAAGGCGGTTGCGATTTTGTCTACGCTGACTACTGGCTTTTCTCTGAGCAAGATGCGAGTGGACGCCCGATTAATCCGCAACGTGATCACCTACCGGACAAACTTCAGTTGGATAAAGGCAACCATATTGGCGCCTGCTTTCTCTACACTCGTCGACTCTACGAAACTGTAGGCGATTATGACCCTGAGCTATTTCTCGTCGAGGACTACGATTACTTTTTGCGCGCTGCGCGACACTTTGAGTTTAACCATATCGATGAACCGCTTTATTATTTTCGGCGTGATGAAGCAACACTCTATTGCTCACGTTTTCCAGAGGTTAAGGCGTCTGATGTGCTGGTGAGACTGAAAAACAATGTGATAGACACGGGATCTGCGTCGAATTTGCTGGCGGACTTGCTCGTACAGCACCCTGGAGATCTAAAGCACTCCGGCTTGCGCCATGCGATTGCCGTGCGCGAGCGTGTTTCACATCGTCTGGGCAAGCACCTAGTGAAGCGAGGGTTTAATCTGCTTGTAAAGCGCATTGCGATTGATATCGCACCCCTATTTGAAGCTTATCGAGCTGGTGAATCCAGTTTTGCTGACGTCCGAAGTGCTTTGTTGGACTGTATCTCTTCCCATGGGAAACTCGCTTACGTTGGGCGTGAGACTTAACGCGAATGTTCCGCGTGATTCGCAGCGCGATGAGTGGTCCTGCTGAGGCAAGGGCGCAGCACAGATTGTCTGTAAAGAGTCATGCCGGTATAGAAGGCGGCCTAAATGAGCTGCAGTCGCTATACTCGGGGCCCGAAGACGACTCTGTTTCCCCCATTTTTCTGCTTTCGGCTGGATGGAGATCTGGATCTACCCTGGTACAGCGTTTGATCATGTCAGACGAACGCGTGTTGATATGGGGTGAACCTTTCGACGAATGCGGTCCGATTCAAGCGATGGCTAACACACTGCGGGCGTTTCGCCCCGGTTGGCCACCGGACGATTACTACCACGATGGCAGTTCGCCAGCTCAGCTGACAAAGACTTGGGTGGCGAATTTGTTTCCAGCGCCCGAAGCGCTGTGGACGGCACATCGACGCTTCCTTGAGACGCTTTTTTCCAAGCCGGCGCTTGATAGTGGCGCGACTCGCTGGGGCCTCAAGGAAGTGCGCCTCGATGTCGCCCACGCACGCTACCTACGTTGGCTATTTCCCAATGCTCGATTTGTATTGCTTTTTCGAGACCCATTTGAAGCATATCGGTCTTATTGCCGTTATGGTCGTAGTTGGTACAACGTATTTCCCGATGAGCCGGTTTTTACCCCCACGGCATTCGGGCGACACTGGCGCTTACTCTTAGAGGGGTACATCGAAGGCGCGGAATCTCTTGGAGCGTTTTTACTCCGTTATGAGGATCTTATCGGACCCAATCCTCCACTTTCCGACTTGGAAGCCTACCTAAACATAAAGATCGATCACTCGCTTCTTGCAGAGAAGGTTGGCAGCTCAGATCGTAGTGGCGACAATTTGAAGGTAGGTGCCTTGGACCGCTTTCTTCTGCGGCGGGCAGCGAGTCCTACCTTGCAGAGGGTGGGATACGGTTGAGAGATATCTGAGGGTAGTGATGGTGTATGCCAAGCTACGCCAGGTGTAATGAGTGGCAACGCTAAAGGGTGAACAGCTGCTCCCTAACTGCGGCTTTGCAACGGCACAATAGATGGCCTCTCTTTTGTAACTACTTAGAGAACAAGGCGTCAGATGACCTAAAGGCAACTTTTGTTAGGTATCTCGCAATCGATGTCGTTCTATCGATTGTACGTCTTCGGAACCTTTGACTCTTCCGATGACTCATAGCGTCACCGCGCGGGATATCAGGCAGATGCTCGGTCGTGAACGGTTGCTCAAGCTCGCGCGCAATGTCTCGGTAAGTCAACAGAGTATGCGAACCGAGAGAAAGGGTTTTGTACCCCAGCGCTTCGTAGTCGAGCTTATAGAACTTCTCCACGCGTTCAACGTCCCTAGTGCTTATAGCAATATCTTTGTACTCAGAAGCATTTTTGCGCGGTTCATGATTTTCCGAGAAGCCAGGCTGATCGATCTCCAAGCTTGCACAGGCATAGTTCAAGGCTGGCGAAAGTCCAGACTCTAATCTGAAAATCTTGGTAGATGGAGTTAGAAACTCGACCTGGGGGCGAATGTGATTATCAAAAACCATATTGTTAAACTGATATTCGAAAAAGAACTGTTTTATATCCTTGGAAAAGCTCCTGAGTGCCTGTTTTTTCCTGGCGCGGAGCTTATTGCGATATAGGTGTTCAGATATCAGCCTGAGCAGGGGATGCCGCACTATGGCGAGGGTGGGAATTGAGTCGATGTCAGGTATTAGCGAGTTCAAAATTGTGAAATGGAAGTGCTGTGCAGAGCATGGCAGGTCGCTCGAATCCTGAGTGCCGAATAGGAGCTGAGTGCTTGCGAGATCACCTAGCTGGGACTCG
This sequence comes from Pseudomonadota bacterium, assembly GCA_039025905.1. GTDB lineage: Bacteria > Pseudomonadota > Gammaproteobacteria > Pseudomonadales > Halieaceae > JARRPM01. The sequence continues at coordinate 80,931 of JBCCNJ010000001.1, forward strand.
ATACTGGTCCCTGCACATTTTGGGATGTGAACGAAAAGTACTTTTTTTTCGTCTCTAAGATACAATGGCACAGTGCTTTACCAGGCATGTGTAGATACTAGCCCAACAGTTCATCCTAACACTTTTCAAGGACTAGATCGGTGTAAAAGCTGCTGCCGATATGCGAGCGAGTTATCACCCCGATCCTGTCAAGCGTTTCAACATGATTCACGCTACAGCGCGCTTCTTCAGTATCAGTTTCGCACATTTTTTTCACGATGAAGTCTCGACCAGACGAACAGTTCGGATTTTATATACGCCGCAGATTAGACTAAGGCCTCATCACACACTCTTGGTTATGCGAGCAAACCGATTAGAATCAAGGAAACTTGCGGCAAGTTTTTTGTACTTCCCCTTCTTGAAGCGGTGCGAACCTATAAAATGATAGAAAACCGGTTCACTAATACTGAATGATGAATTGGGCGAATAAAATGGGTACTTCTCAAAAGGCAGTAGAACGCATCCAGCTGAATCCGCAACAAGATAGTTGGATGCAACCTGCTCACTTCCCCACTCCCTCCATTTGTCACGCCCGATCGTATTTTCAATTTCTAAGCTGAAAGACTCTAGCTTTTCGAGCGAGGCCGTATTCATTGCGAATCCAGTGAAAGCGGCACAGCCACGAACATAGCTGCGATCAATTGCGTCTTTACACGAGTAGAATGCGCTCTCAGCCACCACCTGGACGTGCTGACTATCCCACCCTTCCACGTATTGGCTCGCCTCAGGAAAACTCATAACGCTACAGCCGGGTCGTGATGAAAGAGTAAAAGAAACATTGCTTTCGATGGCGTCGATAACCTCTTCAGGTGGATCCAGCGTTAGGGTATCGGCATCGAGTTGAACGACGTAGTGATCTGTATTGAGCGAAGTTATAGATATGAGTCTCTCCCAGCATCCACCGCTGGGTAGAGCTGCGCGGGTAAATTCATGTACCGGACGGATTTGTATACCGGGCACGCATGAAGACAAGTGCTCAATGGATTCTCCGCTTAATCCGTCCGAAACGACCACCACCGATTTGGGTGTCTTAAACCGGCAAAAGGAGGCGAGAGCCAACAAGTACATATTTACGTCGGATTCGCGCAGCATCGTTACGATGGTAAAGCTGGAGTCTCCATCAAGCTCCAAGCTGAGCTCCCGCCTTGCCCTTTTGGTAGCAGAATTGAAGCGTGCTTCACCAATTTGTCTATTCAGCTTCTTTAGCAAATTGCCGTGTCCTTGAACTCGACTTCGCGTAGTGTTGGAATATTAAGCGAGATGGTGGCGTTTTTCATGGATACCTGCCCAAAATGTGAACGAGGTAGAAGTACTATGCTGCATTGTGCTTTTCGTTGAGCACTTTGATTTACAGGACGGAGATTGAGCAACTGCCAGACAGTCCACAGGTCGACGAGAGATCCGCAGTATTAGTCTTTTGCAGTCGCTTAGTGTGTTGGGTCAAATTTGAAATCAAGCATTCTGATCCTCCGTGGGGGAGTTAGCCACCTCCTGTATATAGCAGAACACTTTCAGACTTGATTGTCTTATAGCGGAAGTATCGCGCCCAATAGACTCTTTGAGATTCGTTCTCTCTGCCTTTTTCCTGATTGCAAGTGGGAGGGTTTAATAGAGAGAGCGGTTAAAAAAGTGTAGGGCAGAATTTTTATTGCTCTCGTAAACTGCAGTTGTCGAAAGTGCGAATGGTTGCTATGTAAGACACTCATCGCGTCTAAGGTGACCAGAAAGTGTTTTCAGCATTGCTGACATTGACACCTGGTGGGGTTGGCCGTGCCTGACAGTTCTTGTCGGCCTTTGTGCTAGCTTAACTGTAGGCTGGCCCGATAAGCTAATGATAGCCGCAAACGTATTGTTTGATCAGCCAGGATTGCGGTATGACAGCATTGTTAGCGGCAAAAAAAGTGATTGTGCATTAGGAACAAGGAACCAAGTCCAGAGAAAACGACTGGATGCGATCTTTTAGGAATTGCGGCGTGGAGTCGGATATGAGGCAATAGCTCAGCTATTGGGATTGTGCGGTCACCGAATCCTTCTTCAGCAGCCTAGTGAAGGAAGCTATCAAAGAGCGAACTCATAGAAAACGTCATATGTATTCAGCAGTGGTTTAGATTACATTGAAGGGCATCACGATTGAAAGCGTCGACACTCTCGTCTTCGTAGTGTCAGCTCTCAAGTATTCTTAAGCGGCGGCGATACCTCTTATCAGTGTTTAAGATCCGATTTTGGGACATACCGCTCAAATTGCTTCATCTCGGACGAGGTTAGCACCTGTTTACGCTAAGCTATCAGTAGCAACGACCGAATATAAAAGGGCAACCGCTTCTAGAATTACCTAACGCTGAGCACTTTCTTGGCAGTGTCGGTATACGAGAGATTGTAACTAACGAGACATACAGAGCTGAGCTTGTTGAGAAATATTTGATGGCGACCACGATGAAAAAATCTTACCGACTTAGCATTGTCGTACCCATGTTCAATGAGGCAGCGGTACTGGAATCTTTTTTCTCAAGGGTCTGCGAAATTGTCTCGGATCTGACCTCGGATTATGAAGTTATCTGTATTAACGATGGTAGCGCTGATGACTCTCTAGCTAAGCTAAAGGAGTTTAATCGAGTCAACCCAAAGATAAAAATCGTCAGCTTCAGTCGCAATTTCGGCAAAGAAGCCGCGCTTATGGCTGGACTGGAACACGCCTCGGGAGATGCTGTGATTCCGATTGATGCGGACCTTCAGGATCCGCCTGAATTAATCCCTAAGTTGGTATCCAAGTGGGAAGAAGGGTTTGACATGGTTTTGGCTGTGCGCGCTCAGCGCGATTCAGATACCCTACTGAAACGAACAACCGCCAATATGTTTTACCGAATCGCAAAACATTTGAGTGACACGCCAATACCAGCAAACGCTGGAGACTTCAGGCTGCTTGATAGGCGTGTAGTGGATGCGTTGAAGGATTTACCTGAGCGAAATCGATTCACAAAGGGTATTTTTGGATGGCTCGGGTTCAAGCAAGCTGAAATCACATATGTCAGACCCGACCGTGTTGCAGGCAGTAGCAAGTGGAGGTACTGGCGTCTATGGAACTATGCTTTAGATGGGATTTTTTCATTCAGTACCCTGCCACTAAGAATATGGGCTTACATCGGAGGCATCATATCTGCGGTGGCACTACTATATATGATGTACATTATTTTACGAACTTTGGTCTTGGGAGTAGATGTACCAGGTTATGCGTCGCTTCTAGTCGTTATGCTCTTTTTTAGCGGACTTAATATGATTGGTCTAGGCATAATGGGTGAATATCTGGGAAGAGTATTTATAGAGGTAAAGCAGAGACCTCTATATTTAGTAGACGAAAGCATTGGACTCCATGATGATAAATGATACGAGCAGAGGCTCGGAATTGATCGGATTCTTTCATAGCAAGTTTCCCCTTGTACTACTGTCTACATCTCCTAAGCTGAGACAGCCGTGATTGGAGATTTCTGAGACGATAACCGCTCGGGAGACCGTCCTTAAGAAGTCACGATTTAGCGAATTCCAGATAGTGGGGATTCTGAAACAAGCAGATACTAGCCTTAAGCTGGACGAGATTTGCCGACAGAACGGCATTTCTTCAGCCACATATTACAACTGGAAGAGCAAATACGCCGGTATGGAAGTGGACACTTTTCCGGCGCTCTGACCGGATGTTGATATGAATCGTACTCAATTGTTCTCGACCTCTCAGGAATCTGGGCCCTTATACAATGCTTTATTGACCGGTATCAAAGTCATTTTGCTTGGGTATGTTCTTAGTTTCTTTGCCTTGAGCTTCATCGCAGTCCCCCAGGCTGATGATTGGTGCTTCGCTTCAACTGCGAGGTACGCCGGAATGTTGGATGGTTTGGTTTTCTGGTACCTAAACTGGACCGGTATTTACACGACTACAGCGGTATTAAGCACTCCTATTTTTGCCACAAATATTCATGTTGGCGTACCGATTGTTTCAGTTTTTTGTTTCTTGCTGACTATAGGAAGCGTCTATTTTCTAGCTTTCAGTGTTACTAAAGAGCATTCTGACAGTAGCGTGCTTACACTTTTTGGTGTCTCTACGTTCTTAGCCAACATGCCTGATGCTTCTCAAGGGTATTACTGGGTAAGTTCCGCAGCTTCCTACCTTGTTTCACTTTCATTATTCGCGCTTTCTATAGCTCTTATCTTAGAGATAGAGTCCTGTAAATCTAAGCCAATCATTAGGAAAATTCTTTTGGTCGCAGTGTGCTTTCTGCTCCCGGGTGCACACGGAGCCATCGGGGTTGCAGCAACTGGAGGGTATTTACTTTATGTATTTCTACTTTATTTGATCGATAGGAAGCTATCCAAATCGGTAGCATTGGCTGCTTTTTCTTCCATGGTGGGCACACTAATTGTTGTGGCATCTCCGGGAAATGCGGCCCGTCTTGGAAATCATGCAGATAAGGGTTCCCTTTTTGATACCTTGTACTCTACCCTGCAGTATTCCATAGCCTACGGCGCTCATTGGATGCTAGAACCATCAGTATGGGCGGCTGTAGCTTGCTTATGTTCTTTGTTTTTCGCGCGAAGCAATTCATGGCTTACTGGTGCTGAAAGAAAGAAGTTCCTAGTTGCGATCACTTCCGGTTTAGCAATTATTTTCGCGCTGATCGGGCTACCTCTCTGGGCTATCGGGGCGGTACCAAATAGATTAATGAACTTCGCATATTTTGTGTTTCTACTGGTCTTGTTTTCGCTTGTCTTAGGGGCGGTGTACCGTGATACGCAAGGAAGTAAGATTCTGGGAGCGTTAGTTTCTCGACCGTTCTTCATTGTTGCCAATTTTATGTTTGTTTTGTCGCTGTTCGCTTCGCATAACTTTCAGGCGTTGACGAATGATTTGGCACTGGCCCAGGCATTTCTGAAGGAGGCAGAATACAGAAGAGCCGAACTCGCGCGAGCTGAGTCGAGCAAAGAGAATCCAATCAGGATAGAACGTTACTCAACACCGGTTAAGCTCCTTGTTTTTCAAAAAGGTGATCTAGAGCCAGAGTCAGATTGGTTCGCTAATAAATGTGCCGCTGAGTATTACAACGTTCAAAGTATCATAGGAACGTAATTATGAAGTCTCAGTGCTTATGCTGCCCCTTTTTTTAGTAGCTATGGGGTTGCATTTAAGGCTACTAAGTCGATGGTCTTCTCAACTAAGTGCTCAAGCCGCTGCGGATTTAAGTACTCGCGTCTTCTCGTGGTGATACCTGAGATGTGGCGTACCGTAGCTATCATCGCAATACAAATTCCAAAATGTTTAAACACTAGTCTTATTGAGGTGAAGTAGTCAGTATTGTTAGTGTTAGGGAATCTGCTTGGTGCCCATGAGCTGCTATGGTTGAACAAGCGGAAACATGGCAGACCTCGATCATGCCATTGGCGTCAGCAACACTTATAAACCGATTCAGATGGAGGAAATATTGCCGTTTTAGCTCTAAACAGATACGTTCTGAGTTGGTTTATCGGAACGGATTAAGTGGTGCGCCCCTAGTTCTCCAGACAGCTGATAGCTTATCCAAGTACTGTTTTTCGGTCGCAATTGGCGACACTCCATTGTTACTGCCGCCGTAGCGATTCTGAGGGATTCGAATTAAAGGATTCAGTCAGCATGAATCTTGCCGAGATTTTCTAGTCGTGCCGACTTTCAAAGTACCGTGGGTAGTGATTACGACTCGTCCTCGTACGGACGACAACCAAGGTCACGCAGACTACTTACCGACGTTTTCTGATAACCAGGGTTCTAGCCGAGCGCGCATGTCTTCGACTACCTCAGGATTCTCGCTCGAGATATCAACTAAACACTTAGGGTCATTGTCGAGATCGAATAAGCTTAGATTCGCTCCACGTTCCAATGGTTGATATGTCAGCTTCCATTTGCCGAATCGGATCATCCGATCTTTAGCCCGTACGACTAACTTCTGATATTCGGGCTTGATGGCCAGGGTTCCAACGTCCAGATCTGGAACCTCTAGTAGCTCGAAGATTTCGGGGTATCGCAGATGATTGGGAGGCTGCCCAGGAACTTCTGTAAGCCAGATGCCACTCTCGTTGTATGCTGTTAAGTTTGGATGCGAACCACCATTAATGGTTGGCGCTAGAGATACACCCTCCATTTTTTGCGGAATGTCGAGGCCGGCCAGCTCGAGCAAAGTCGGGGCTACATCAATGCTTCGAATAATAGCAGAAATGCTTTTTTGCTTGGGCGCTCTGGGGTCGGCGATCACAAGAGGTATCCTGGCACTGTGTTCACCGATAACGCTATTGCCCTGGCCCCAGGTATTGTGTTCGAAGAACTCCATACCATGATCACTGTAGAGTACTACGATTGTATTGTCCTCAAGCCCAGACTGCTTGAGGTAAGACAGGATTTTTCCCACCTCGTCGTCAAATCTTTTCACGCAACCATCGTACAGAGCCAATATCTGATCAAGATCAAACTCTTTTCGTGGTTCTCCCTGGCGCCTTATTATCTCGACAGGGTCTGTCAACCTTGCCATGGCAAACTTAGATGGGCCTTCGTAGTCTGCGTCGGCGAAGCGCGAGTAATACGGGTATTCGGACGCGAAGGGAGGATGCGTGGTAGAAAAAAAGGCGTTGAGAAGGAAAGGCTGGCCATGCTGGGCCAGATTATTAAGGTGGGAACGAACATCTCGACCCAACAGGTCAGTAGACGGAACACCACCAAGATAATAGAGTTCTGGCAAGAACCGCTTTCCGATAGAATTGCGTGAGAAAAGAGAGAGAAATAGTCTAAGATCCTTAGGGCCCTGGCGAATCAGGTATTTTAGATTCCAGGAATCTTCTGGAAGATCACATGTTTCAAATCCGAAGTTGAACTTTCCAAGATCTGCGCCGCACCAGTCGCTCACTGCAACCGTCTTGTAACCGCTTAGAGCGAGCGTCTCAGGTAAAGCAGGCGTATCGATATTGATGTCCGCCGTAAAGTTGTCACGGATTCCATGGGTTTGGGGCCATGTTCCCGTAAACAGTGATACCAGGCTGGGGGCGGTGCGACCGCAGGGGACGTAGCAGTTCTCAAAGCGTGTGCCCCGATTCGCCAAGCTATCCAAGTTGGGCGTCAAGTCGGTGCCGTTTCGGCTTGCACCCAATCGATCGGCACGCAGTGTGTCGCAGCCCAGCAGCAGAATGTTCGGTCTATCATCCCTTTTTGCCCCTGCGTGACATGGTGTCGGTTGCGGCGCATAGTGCAACAGTGTGCATAGAAGTAGGGTGACCAAAGCAGATAGGGCGAGGGCTGCGCCGCTGGCAATAGAGCCGATGGCCAATTGAGCAATCACCCCAGCGAGCACAATGATCACGAAAGCCAATAACAATGCAATGGGTAATCTGGTGACTAGCGTTGGATTGAGCTTACGCCAGAGAGGATAGAAGCGCGTTATACGATAATGTGATGATGCAACAATCACACCAGGGTTTTGTTTTAGATAGCGAGCGAACTGCAGCGCTGAGATCGCAGATATGCTCAGTAAACCTGCGAGAAAACCGGAGAACGCTCCTGGCTCACTGCCTAGCAATGAAGCGCAGCTTATCAGTAGAGCCGCACCGAAGATACTCAGGTAAAACATGATCAGGAACGAGGCGAAACCGAGCCTGATAATAGTCTTGATGGCCTCTGTCCGGAAGTGTCTCATTGTCTCCTGAGGCAGGGTTGGTCCTGATCTGGTGTAGTCTCTGAGAGATTTTCCCACCAGTAAGCAGGTAATCGTGAAAGCAGCTATGGCGGCACCGATTATCACCGCTTCAATAGAATCTAGGGCCAGAGGTTTCATCCTTGCTAGCCTGTCCTTTCTTTTGAGTGAGTTTTCGTGTCCGTTTTCTCGCGCAATAAAATTGCTTTTTTGTGCTGACGAAACCCCTTTATTTCGCCTAGCGCGGCTGATAAACGTGTTAGGTAAAAACGGCGGCGCCTATTGGAGATTGAAATTAGAGCATTGATGCCATACATGATCGCTTTGCGGACCATATACGGAGGCAGTGATTTTGGCCCCCCAGACACTGGAGCGATTCGGAAAGTAGAAGCCGATCGCTCATAGGCCTTACGCATGACATAGGAAGTGGTCATACGCTCGCTCTCGACGAAATGATACTGCAACATATCCGGCACATAGTAGACTTTCGCCCCTGCGGCGACGCCTCGCCGAACCCATTCAATATCTTCTGCTCCCCCGAGATTGTGTCCACGGGGACCGAGATCCAGGTCGAAAGGCCCGTTTTTCTCGTAGCTGGCATAGCGGATCGCCAGGTTTCCCCCGCCGGGCGTAGCGGCTCCTGGCTCAATAAAAAAGGGCTGTTCGCCCAGATCGAATCGCGGTACCGGTAAAGGGTAAATTCGATACCGACCTTCGTCATGTACCCAGTCTGGTTCGGTCCCATCCCAGTCAGGCAGTATACGTCCGCAAAAGAAGTCAGCCTCGTGCTCAGACTGAGAAGCCTGCCAAACCGCGTTTAGATATCCTTTGTCTATTCTGTGATCATCGTCTACGAAGGCAACAAGCGGGGCTGATGCCAGTGGTAGTGCCGTGTTTAGGGCGTGACTCTTTCCGGCTATCGGGTCATTCATCCACGCCAGGGGTAGCCGTACTCCCGAGGACTCGGAGTCTCTTATGTAGGAATTTAGCAGCTCGCTAGTACCATCAGAGCATGCATTGGCGACCACGAAAATCGCGGTCCGGCAGTTATCAGGGCGGACGCAACAGTTGAGTGACGCCAGAGCTCTTTCAAGGAGTTCTTCTCGGTTGTGGGTACAGATAAGAACCTCAATATCCGGGCTCTCGGGGTACTTGGAACTTTTCTGGATATGTGGTTTTGTCATAGTGGCAGGTTCTTAGGACGTCCTACGATACTTCGGCAACTTTAGGTAGCCGAAAATTCCCTGTCCATTATTTGCTGATAAGTCTTTTCCAGTACTCGCACAGGTGCCTCCACAAAGCGCTGCTCTACAATCTGCCTCGCCCTCTTTCCTATTTCTTCACGTAGGGCTTTGTTTTCCAGTAGCATTTCAACTGACTGTGTTAATTCATCTAAATCATCGCGTTCGACGAGGAATCCATTTTCGCCGTGTTTAATTACCTCGGGAATCCCGCCAGCACGGGAGGCAACGATAGGTAATTTAGAGGCCCCCGACTCTACGTTGATCAGACCAAAGGGCTCGTCCCATTGGGACGGCATAACGATGATGTCAGATGTCTTGTACACGTTTTGAACATCGGTGCGATGTCCTAGATAGATGAATCGTGAATCTTCACCTATTTCGCTTGTTAACTCGGCTTCAGTGTACGAACCGCCACCGCTCTGCTCGCCCCTACATGCTCCTGCAATCAGAAACACTACGTGCTCACGACGTATACGCTTTGCCATCGCAATGAAAAGGTGGATTCCCTTAATCTTCTTTATCTGACCCAAAAACGCCACGACAAGTGTGTTTTGATCAATATCGAGTTCCTCTCTTAGTGAAACAGCAGCGTCGTAGCGTTCGACGTCCACGATATTGTGTATAGCGATTTTTTCCACCCCATTAGAGACAGATGCATCGCGGGTATATTCAGAGTTGGCGATGACTAGGGTGGAATACTTGACGAACGGGCCTGGCTTGTCCACGATTACTCGATAATGCGTTATAACCGGTATATTCAAGATTTTTGCGGCGAGTACCTCTGCTGGACGCCAATAGCCGCTGTGATTAATGTGAAGAATCTCGATCTTTTCTGCGCGAAAAAACCGAATGGCTCGTACGATATCCTTTGCGTATTGATAGATGCCGTGGAACTCTCTCATCTGTCCCCAAATTCGATAGGGGATGTCTCTCTTTTCCATTTCTGCGGTAAGAGTGCCCTCTCCAGGAAACAGCACAAACGGAGAGATCTTGGTTCTATCAATCTTCTTCAGCAAGAGGAAGAGTGAGCGACTGGCGCCACCCCAGTCTCCAGCGCTGGTTGCCACGTAACATATTTTGATGGGAGTTTTCTGATTGGTCATATTTTATTGAATCTGCGTTCCGTCTGAAGGACTGCTTGCCTCACGATCAAACACAGAAAGAGCGGCGATAGGCCTGCATAGTGCACTTTGAGGCGGGCCTTCTGTCCCTACATACATTTTCATCAACCGGCCGCTCCCCAACCAGTGTTATCTGATTCGTTTACACGTGAGAAGACATATCGTTGGCGGATTAGTCCACCGCACGTGGGTCCTGGCTGTACGTTCAGACTTCATGGCTGGAGCCTTTTCACGTATTCGGAAGTTGCAGCCCAAGAATAGTTTATGGTCTTGGTCGTAGTGCCGACAATTTTAGGGCATCGTTTCATCGAGATAGCTTAATTCAGAGCGCTCGTCGCTAGAAGAAGCATTGGACTATCATGGGAACTGGTTCGCTAAATTCATGTGCCATCTTATGGACAAAGAGTCAGTTGATCATCATCTAGTGATCGATGTGGCTCGGATATTAGATTATAAAGAATTCAATGACTCCTATCGCGCGATTCTGTGAAGTAGATCATGCGGCCACCTTGGGATTAGTAGATAAAAAATTCGCTGAATGCAGGGTCGATTAAAGTACGCAGTGCGCGCTATGAGTTATATCTTGAACCTACTTAATTAACCTTAGTGATGGCTTCTCCAAAGAGAACTCCAGGAATTCACCACCGAGGACGCGCGCGTTAGCTGAAAAACCCAGATTTGGGACGGCCGAAGGCGGCACATTTTTGGATAACGTTAGGTCCATGTTCGCTTGAAAGCTGCCTTTTCGTTTGGTGTGTGACGGTGACGCCTATGGGAACCGTCCGCTTCTCTTCTCAAAAGGAATCGGATCATTTATCTAGTCGGCGAAATCCCGGAGACAGTCTTTCCTAGGGCACTCCAACAAGATTCACACTAGGGTGATTACACTGCGCCATAAGTTGCCTGATCCTCATACAGTGGTAGCACTCTTTGTGGATCTCCTGATGTGCAACACTTACTTTTGTTCTGCCTTGGGATTACTTATGCTTCCGAGTTCTAGAAAGGCTATGGATGACGCGCGCACGAACTCGACCTGGACCTTATCGCCCGTCATATAAGGCTAGAAACGACTTGGAATTGTACCTACTCCTGGTGAAGCGGCGCCAGTAGCGTTGCCGGGACAGGCTGATAGGCAAAAAGAGCGTTAAACTGTTTGATCGTTCCTGCCTGCATCTCCTCCATTGGTACCAACCCGTCAGCACTAATTTCAAACATTCGGTACCCTGCTGAGGTGAGGGTTTGAGCTAGCTGCACAGCATCATGCCCAAAGGCACTGAGGTATTCATTGGTCACCTCAATGACGATAAATGGATGATAGCGCTGAATTATTCTTTGCATGCCATTCAGAACGAGTTGTTCAGCTCCCTCTACATCGATCTTGATAAGTTTCAACCCATCGAGCCCTGACTCAAATGAATCCAGAGGAGCTGTTTTCACTGCAACTGCTCCAACAGACTGGTCTATTTTTCTAAGGCTCGAGATGCCTTTATGACCATCCGGACCCTCGTGCAATAAGACGGTTCCCTGCTGGTCGGACAATGCTAAAGCCTCTAAAGAGACATTTTCTACGGAGTTTAGCTTCATACCAGCCTTGATCCTTTCACGCATAGAAGGTAACGGCTCGAAAGCAATGACTTTCCCTTTCGGCCCAACTTGACGGGAGCCTAGCAGAGTGAAAAATCCCGCGTTTGCACCTGCATCAATAAAAGTATCACCTGATGAAACTATCGCCTCGATTACTTTTGCTGTTGGGGGTTCGTAAGCGCCGGTCAAGAAAATATGCTGGCCTAACCAGTCTCCCAGATCTGCTTTGAAGCGAAACTTATAGCGTGTTCTTATCGTACGCTCACCCAACTGCGCACCTTCTTGCCGGAGCACAGGTAGTAAATGTTTTATGATCCTCCAGCGCCCTAAAGGGTTTGGAGCCCTTCGCAAGTACAGGGAGGCTACCTCGATTAAGATTCTGTTCAACACATTCATATGGGTTATTACTTAAGTAGCTCGTACGTTGACTGGAGGTTCGAACAGTCTCCTATTCATAACTAGGATCAGAATCTTCGGGACGAGACTATGCTGCGATATTTTTGATCGAGACTCGACTTGCGTGTCAAGATTGGGAGGAGTTAGTGTTCTCACTGAGATAGTCAATTTACTGTTGGCTGCCTTAGAGTGCCCACTGTATTAGTGTCTATACAACCTTTTCCAGAACCAACCATGATAGAGCCAACAGAATCAAAGATCTTTCAGCTCGGCCTGGCGCGCAGTGAGCGCGACAAAAAGTAGTCCGAGTTTCAGTCTTGCTTTCTCTATGGGAGATCGTAAGAACGCCTCTAGAATATGTGAAATCGCTGCACTTCGGCGTCCTTCCCTTAACTCCCACTTCACATAGTCAGTCAGCATACCGGAATACGCTCTCTGCCAGAAGCGGCTCCTATCCTTTTCGGGAAGCAGGTCGCGGTTTTTTTGCATCACTTTTACCGCAGAGTTTCTCATCTTGTCGAGGTTGCTGCTCATGCTGGTTGTTGATTTCACAATTACTGTCTGTAGCGAATCAATGCACTCATATTCGCAAGTCGCCGCCAGCCGCATCCACATATCGATATCTTCAAGACACTCGAGTTCGGTATCGAACAAGCCGACGGAGTCGAAGAGATGTCGACGCGCCATTACGCTGGACCCACTTCCTGGGATGCTTGCGTGTCTTGAGAAAATTGTTTTTAGGGTTGTGCAGTTTCTTTCTGGACAGTCCCACGTGCCCGTCGGTTTGCCACTCGGGTCGACGACTTGAGTTCGTGTTGAGCAGAAGCCCAGAGCTTGATTAGCGAGCATGCATGAAACCTGCAGTTTAAGTTTATCCGGCATCCAATAGTCGTCCGCGTCCAGAAATGCTATGAACTCGCCTCTCGCCTGCTTGATTCCCAAGTTTCGGGCGCTACTGAGCCCACCATTGACCTGACTGAGGACGGTTATTGCGTCACCGTAGTTCGCCAACTGATCGGCCGTGTTGTCTGTACTGCCATCATTTACTACCAGGATTTCTCTGTTTTTATAGGTCTGTATCAGTACGCTGTCGATAGCATTCTTGACGAAGGCAGCAGCGTTGTAGGCTGGAATGACAACGCTCACCAGGCCCAAGTTCGCATTTTTAGAGTGCTTAGGATTCATCATTGTTAAAGACCGTAACCCAGTTGGTCCATCATGGGTTTGATGCGAGGGAGTATCCGCGATATTTCTTCCGGGTGTCGTTTTCGCCATTTGTCTCGCTGTGGGGGTCCGCTGACAATGCTAGTAGGGCGACGGTGAAGGTCAGCGCAAAGCTCTTTCACGTGTGGCGTAAACTCGATACCAAGTTGACCAAAGACGTGTTTGAACAGTTCCACCGGCTGGTCCAGTATGTCTTCGTAGCGAATCTGTATCCATTGGTTAGAAGGGATAATCTCTCGTCCCTCTAGGGCTAATTTGTTTGAGACCAGCCATTGATAGGCACACACATCCGCAAGACTAGCGCTGTTGTAGTCGCGCCAACCAGGAGGTAAGAAGAAATGCCACTCAGAGAACTCACCGTCATTGATAGCAACAGGTTCAGGAGAGGGACCAAAAAACTGATTGAGTCCGAATCCTCCGTCAGTTCGGCCCTGGCGCCAGCCGTCCATCATTGAACTGATCGTATTGCGGCCATCTCTGTATATGTAAATAAACCGAGCCCTGGGAAAGAGACTGTATAAAAATGGAATTCGCATGGTGTTGATGCAGGTTTTGTCCAATAAGCAGCCCTTGCCGAGATGTTGGTAAAAGTAGCGCAGTGCAGCCCGCCGATGGCCCACCTTTACGTCTTGAGTACCCGCGGCCTCAGATGTCCAATTGTTGGTTAGCGGTCCACACAGACTGTTCCAAAACTGAGGAATCTCGAACCCAAAGTGAAGATAGGACCCGGAAGCGCAAAGTGTCTCATAGGTGATAGTCGTTCCAGAACGGGAGCAACCTATCAAAAATACGGGATCGAATTGGGTAGGGCGTGAAACATCCCACCAGAGTCCACGGAGAGCGAGTTTCGTGGCACGTATATTTTTGTCCCTGATTACAGGGTCAAAGAGTTTGGCTGCTTTTTTGAACAAGCCGGTATTCCCCTGGCTTGGATGCCCTTCGCTTACGGTGGGTTGTCATAGGGGTTTCGTTACAAATATATGCCTATAAGACCAAGACACTAGCTATATCGTAATATAAGCAGGAAGGTTGCTGACAGGGTGATATTACAATAACACGCCCAATTAATAGAGACCTGTAAGCCTAATTGTTTGAGATGTGAGGGCCAGTTCTCACTATCCAGGAGTATTCGAGATACAGGGTAAGTATCATTCGGTGGATGGTTCAGCTTGTGTGGCGATAATCCAGCGCAAACTGACAAGTAGACGAAGCAAGCAGCGTAACAGTTGTCGGGGAGAGTTGAATACTGGCGTTTGCCCAGGGTGTCGTCCATGGACTTTCGCAAACGCAAAGTCGAGAGGGTAAGAGGTCACATTGAGAGCACTTCTTCTCGTAATTGTAGCGTTAATCATCTATGGGTCGTTATTCCCATTCCGGTTCGATCTGGATAGCTATGACCCTAGGCAACTGCAGAATCTATTCGTTTTCGGTATTAGCGGCACTCGGCGCGGCGATCTGGTAGCCAACATTCTGCTTTTCCTACCCTTCGGCTTCCTCGCAATAAATGTTTTTCATCGCTCTGGGAAATTGTCCAGCTGGCTCGTTGTTCTCATTGCTGGTGGCGCGCTGGCACTTTCAGTGCAGGTAGCCCAACTCATTATCCCGGGCCGTGTACCCGCCGGTAGCGATGTTACCTGGAATTTGATTGGCTGCATCATTGGCGCTTTGCTGGGTCTTAGCGCCTTGGGTAAGCAAATGTCTCAGCTTGGCGAGACTGTCGAGTACCCGCCTATACCTGTCATCCTTGCTGTACTGTGGGTTCTGTATGGCTTAGCACCCTTTGTTCCCTCCTTAGACCTTCAGCTGCTGAAAGACAACATTAAACTCATTATCTCCGAGCCACCCGATTTGGTCTGGGTACTACAGGCGGTAGTGATGTGGTTGGTGGTGTTTCACTTTTTGTCCAGCTATGCCAAGGGGTGGTTTTCACAGAAGTACTTTTCTTTTCTGGTGTTCATCACGCTGCTGCTCGGCTTTTTCGTGGTTGGCAAAGTGGTCTCCTCCGACAAGATACTCGGTAGTATTATTGCCTTAGGGATCTGGTATGCGGTAAGGCAACGATACTCTGTGTACTGGCTTGCCGCGGGTGTTGTTGTCACCGTTCTTCTAATTAGCGTCCACCCATTTGTTCTTAGGGCCCAGCCTGCCAGCTTTCAGTGGATACCGTTTCAGGGTGCTTTAACGGGGAGCATGGCGGTGAATGCGCTATCGATCTTCAAAAAACTCATCCTATACGGGTGCTTAATTTGGCTGCTCGCAGAGTGCCGGATGACACTTTGGCGTGCTACTGCGTCAACGGCAGTGTTCCTCCTGTGCTGCGAGATTGCTCAACTGTTTTTGGTACGAACAACACCGGAGATAACAGACCCGCTTCTTGCTATTGCGATCGGTATTACTTTTTTCCAGTATCAGAAGCGGACGAGGAGTTTGGTTCTGTCCTCGCACCGCAATGGACTTCCTGCTGGACCACCACCGCGTACTTCATCGACTCTAAGTAGTCGAAGCAAAGTAGTGCACTCATCACGGCCAGTTGAGCGGATGGCAGGTGATGAGTCGTCTCTCTCAGGCGCTCGGCAGAAAACTACTATCGAAATCAATCTCCGCGGCTATCAGAGGGACTTTCTGCATGATCTTGCTTCGGCTGGAGATAGGGATGTCGACAGTATCTGCGTGCACTTAATACATGGCGCCTACGCAAGCGCCGTAGACAGCGAGAATGAATCAGTCGAATTTGAGACACAAGATGCTGGTATAAGCGTTGACCGACGCAACAAACATTGGACTGCCTTATCGTTGAGCATGGATCCCAATGCTCTTGAAGAGTTGGCCTATCTAGCTGAGCGATCAGGAGAAAGTGAGTCATACACCCTGCGTCATTTGATAGAAGACTACTTAAACCATGACACGAAGTCTCACGGCGCTGTAGCTACCAGCACCTACAGAAGCGGAGGGAAGCGATCTGCGCATCGTCAGCTAATGCCGTTGGTAGTGGTGTTTATTATTACTGTTGCCATCATCGGTTTATGGTTGGTTTCGGGGTCATTCACCGATAAGCCATCGATAGTTTTTTCACCCAGCTGGTCGGGCAAAGACGCCACCATCATCTTCGACCCGCATACGCACACTCGCTATTCAGATGGCTCACTTGCGCCATCTGAATTGGTAGCGCTCGGCAAGCAATACGGCTGTGATGCTCTTGCCATTACTGATCACAGCGATACCGTCGGCTCTGCCAGCACAGCGCAGCTAGCTGAAATCGCATCGCTTCGGCAGCAGTATCCACAGATGCTGATTTTTGCAGGGATTGAGCTCAATATGCCCTCCTATGCAGGGCGCGAGCACGTAAACGTCATCGCCCATCCGCGAATAGAGTCGAGTTTTATCAGGCAACTGGGTGATATAGCTCAATCAAGTATTCGTCGTGTAGCTGGCTCCACCGAGGAAAGGGCTTCTGATGCCCCGACTCTAGATTTTATCAACGTCACTGGGGCCGGGCGCAACGAAGTTATTGTGATCTACAATCATCCCTCTCGCAAAGTACTGAAGCTAGAATCGAGCAAAACCGACATATTGGAATGGAGCGAAAATACAGGCCTGATTACCGCTATCGAGGGAGCTCCAGGTCATCAGAACAGTAAAACCCTGGGAAGCTACTCGACCTATTTCTCTTTAAAGGACCGCTGGGACCCGGTCGTGGCAATAGTGGGTGGGGTGTGGGACCAACTCCTGAGTCGCGGCTTCAACATCTGGGGCGCTATAGCATCATCCGATTACCACAACCGGATGCTCGACAGGCCCCCTTGTGAGTTCGCAAGGACTCACATCTCTGTAGCAGATAAAACCTATGATGGCGTTATGGATGCGTTAAGAGCGGGCACATTCTGGGCCGATCATGGGCACATCCTTGATCAATTTCATTTTTCCATCGAAGTTGATGGCTTGGAGCAGTCTATACACCCCGGCTCGGTCGTACGTGTGCCCTCAAGTGAAGGTTTAGCCTTTGTAACGGTATCTCTTCAGCGTGGCCCTGGCAGTCAAGGAAAGCCCTTGACTGTTGACATCGTAAGTAACTGCGGTGACGGGAGTACCAGTATTGCCCACTCCGCTTCACTAGCCGAATACGAAACAGTGGAAACTGCTTTTTTACCTGTTTTTGCCTCTGGTTTGGACGGTCAATCATGCTATATGCGCGCTAGAGTCAGACTCTCTAATAGTGATGAACCCGATTTTTTGGCGCATACCAACCCGATAAGGATTTTTTTGACTGACCAAGGTTTACTCAGAAGGCTTTAAGAGTTGCGTGTGAGGATAACGATAGTATGCGGATTAGAAACGCACATCTGACTCGGCGCTGACCCGTTCTGTAAATGATTGGGTGATGGCGATAACAAAATATTTGAACGATACTTGAGGCGGTATGGAGATCGATACTAGAGTAGAACGCGTGGGCCGCCTAGAGCCCTACCCGTCCGGGGGCGATAGAAAGCGCTGGCACCAATCTCCCCGCGCCAGACTGTTCCTCATCGTATTTACAGCTACGCTCCTGGTTGGGCTGTTGTACACGCTCCTCCAGCCTTCGATCTATCGCTCGGGCGCGACGGTATTGATGAGTGCACCTCAAGCCATTGATGCCGGGGCGAGTGAGGCAGATATTCAGCGAGTCGCGATTCAACGCAGAATTCTGCTGGGGGAAGAGATCATCGGTCAGGTTGCGGAGCGGCTGTATGAGGCGGGAGTACGTTTAGATACCCTTGAACTGCGGTCACTTTTGTATGTTGATCCCGTGCCAGAGACGAATCTCGTTGAGATGTATGCACAGGGCTCCAGTGGAGATGTTCTACCTACTCTTGTGAACGACTGGATCGATGTGTATCTGGCGGTCCGCTCAGAGGATATAGAGCAGCGAAAACGGCAGACGCTACAGCAGGTGCAGGATGAATTGGATGGGCTTTCAACAAAGCTAACGCAGGCACGCACCGCCTTAGACGAATACCGCGACGAGAATGAAATTATTTCGATGGAGCGTCAGGAAAATGAGGTGTTGTCTCGGCTAGACGGGCTGAACAGTGCACTAAACAACGCCATCGAAGAAGAAGCCAAAACACGCGCGTATCTTGACACCCTGGAAATGGCGATTAGTCGTGGCGCTCCGGTAGTTCCTCAAGACGAGCGTCGCGCGGTTGAGGCTATGGATAGTGAATTGCGCGAGCTGCGCGCGCAACTCGTAGAAATGAACAAGCGTTACACTGAAGACTATATTCAGAAAGATCCGCGTCTTCGAGCGATACCCGAGAGAATAGCCGAGCTTGAGACGGCTTTGGCCCAGGCACTGGGACAAGGGCGTCAGGCGGAACTTGCCAACGCGAGGCGCGCTTATGCTACCGCCAGCCAAACGGTGCTTGGGCTGCAGGTGCAGCTTGACGAGCATAAACAGGCGGTGGCTGCCTTTAATACGGTCTATGCGACTCACGAGGCTCTGGTGGAAGATTTAGCGGAACTGGAGCAGCTCAACCGCGAGACTCAATCCCGGCTGGTACAGGTTGAGGTTCGCCAGGTGGAAAAGTACCCCCAAGTCTCAGTAATCGAACGACCAGGGCCAAGCAGTGAACGTATCGGGCCAGATTATTTATTGCTCTTAGGCGGTACAGTTGCTGCGGCACTGGTACTAGGTATATTTAGCGTATGGCTGATGAGCTTTCTTGCACCCGACACCAATCGGGCGACCTATGTCACGGTCCCCGGAGTGGCAATCTACCCCCATGCTAATGAACAACTGGGTGCTGGACATCGCGCTGCAGATGCCTTGCAGAGTGACGCTGTCAAGGGGCAGTTAAGCCGGGACCGCACCGATAAGGGACTTGGCGAGCCCCGGGATAAAGACAAGCCCGATTAGCTGTCAGTGGTCTTGCTTTTTACTGCAGCGTGAGGCCATCGCGCGGATTGCTCATAGTTGATTAACGGGGTACTGTGCGAAGGGATGGCGTCCTCAGCTGACAAAGAACCCGTAAGTACCTTCGAAGTAGAAGTGGTGGTAGAGATTCCCAAAGGAAGCTTCCTTAAGCGAGGCTCCGATGCTCAGATTGATTTCGTGTCGCCGCTACCTTGTCCATTCAACTACGGCTCTATTCATGAGTTTATCGGAGGGGAAGGGGACTATCTTGATGCTGTCGTGATGGGGAAAAGGCTGACTTTGGGCAGTCGTATTACGGTATTCGCCTATGGAGCAGTGGGATTGTCGGAACGATACATGTATGACGACAAATTGATCTGTTCGCAGAATCCGATTTCCGAGCGAGAGCGTCTCGCTGTTGTTGGCTTCTTCCATTTTTATGCATTCTGCAAAGGTGGTTTGAACTTGCTCAGAGGACAGAAAGGTAGAGCCAGGTGCCATGGTTGGGGAGATGCAAAAATGGCGATGGAACGTGCTAGCGCGGCGGCACCTGGACGCAATAGCCCACAGGTCCGATTCTAGCTAAAAGGCATTGATAGCTTGCATACAGTACTCAGCGCAGCGGGACCCCGTCGAAGTTGCCAAAGTGTTCTGTGGGCTCGCTTAGTGGTGGAACCAATGGCAGGCACTATACATCCTTCAATCGCGCAAGAGAGATACGAGCCGTAAATAGTGGCCTCTTGTTCCCTAGTACGCCGAGACAATCGTAGATGGGTGAAGATTTCGATTCCGATATGGGCTGACTCAATAGGTGCAGTACTTCGTTGCTGCGCGCTTTTGCTAGCTGCAACCGGTCAATGCTCAGCGAGTGGGATAGATAGACAAGCGGTTCTTGTTCAAAGTCATGTCCCTGATCCCATGCTCTCTCGAGGAGTGCACTTGAAAGTAGCGCACACGGATACGTTTCTGGGAATCTGATCTTCTCGGCGATCTCATCAATGTACTGGGCTGGTTCTACCAGAGAGCCGCATAAAAAGTTCTTGGCATTGCTCGTCGTGAGGTACTTGCGCTTTAGGAAAATACTGGTGCCACTCAGGTATGACCTGTCATCCATGTCATCAAGGCAACCGTTCTCCGGCAGTTGCATGTTCACTGCAGCCAGTGGTGATTGTGTTTCACGCTTGAAACCGAGCAGAACAGTCCTACCATTGGCCTTAAGTGCGACGCGGTTGCTGAGGCAAAAGTTCTCACCGCGACTAAGCTTCGAGTTTTTTGTTACGAGCTCGATGTATTGCTCTGGGAGTACAGCATTTACGAATTTGAAATCGTAATTGCTGAAGCGAAGGTTGTGAGAGCTTAACAACTCTTCCTCTTTTTCGAGTGACCTGTAGTGTCTCATCCGATCTTCGATGAAGCACTCCATCTGAAAACCGAGAATGATTGGCCCAGAAAACGGATTGCCTACAACGTTTTGCCAGCGATGCTTGTCGTGAAATGGGTTGAAGTCGTCAGTGGCGTTGCGTGCCACGTCGATATGGATAGAACTGAAACACGGCTGCTCGCTTACTGAGGGCATGCTAGTTCGAATTGCTCGCGGAAAGAGAGCTAGAGTATCAGAACTAGAGCTATTTATTTACAGTGGGCAAGACGTGAAGCGAAAGAAGGTTTGTTTTTTGGCTCCCCTGGGCTTATGCGGCCACTCGCGCGCGTTCAACTTGGCGTAGCGTTGATACTGACAAATAATGTTCAAGCCCCTTGAAGGTCGGGGATGCAGCTTCTGGCGCTTGTCCGAGTATTCTAAATTCGACGCCCAATGCGCTATGGAACTGGCGGTAAAAGCGGGCATTTCGAAGCGAACTCAGAACGAGCGCGTTGTTGTAGCCGATGTCCCTGGAGGTAGAAACCAGTTGCGAACAAAATTCTCGAAAAGAATGGACGGTGCGTTTTGACGGGTCGATAACGAATCGCTCCCACATGCAGCAGGTGTCGGTGTCGATCGCCAGTCCGGTTAGATCCCAAGCTAGTTCGGTACTGGGTGCAATTCTTGCACCACCGATACATTGATCCCCGTCTCTCATTATCAAGATCGAGCTATCCCTGTCTCGCTGTTCTTCACTGCCGTCGAAGCTGGGTATTTTGAGTTCTTGCCTGAAGCATTTTTCCCGAAGCGCATAATATTGCTCTAGCACTTCAGAATTCCGGCACAACTCGAAATTTGGCGTCATAAATGAACCTTGTGATCCGATCGAACTTTAGTTGGGGATTGACGTGATTTGACAAGCAATTTGCGGGCCTGATCACAAAAGTGTAATTAATACAGTCATTTATACGAATAGAAATGTGACCAAGATCACAGAAGTGTAAAATAACTCGATATTCAGCGCAATACTGTCGCTGCAATGCGACAAGTTTCTTAAAGCTCGGATTTATTCCTTAGAAAACAGGGGATAAGGCTGTCGCCAAAGTGCGACAAAACTATTGTCTATCCTTAAATGTGTCGGGCTGAATACTATGCCGCTTCAAAAGCTTATAAAAGTCAGTTCGATTCCGCTGAGCCAGCATCGCAGCCTCAGCCACCGACCCGCTTGTAAGATGCAGCACTTTTACCAGGTAGTCGTGCTCAAATTGGGCTCTGGCCTGGCTCAGTGAAGGGAGGTAGCGATCTTCAACTGTCAGTGCTTCCCTTACCAGCGC
>JBCCNJ010000002.1:0-87802 GCA_039025905.1 Pseudomonadota bacterium
AGCCCACGCTTCGCCTTGTTGTCTAGTCTTTTGCGCTTGGCTTTCGCACTGGGCTTTGTCGGTCTCCGGGTCTTTCGGGTCACGGTGGCCGATACTATCAACTGTCGCAAACGCTCTAAGGCATCGGCCCGATTTTTGTCTTGACTGCGAAATCGTTGCGCTTTCAAGATCAGTACGCCTTCATCCGTCATACGGCGATCGCGCACATTCAACAGTCGACTCTTTACAGCCTTCGGTAGGCTAGACGCGTTAATATCGAAGCGCAGATGGATCGCGGAAGACACCTTATTAACGTTTTGACCACCTGGACCTTGCGCGCGGACACCCTGTAGCTCGATCTCAGCCAGGGGAATCGCCAAACCCTCCTTGATCACTAATAGCTTGTCTCTGTCGCTCATGGTTCGCACACTTATGTAGCAGTTTCGGGTCGCGACGCCGCGATCATTCGATCATCTCAGCTCGTATAAAATGCGAACGTCCAACCGGGCTTGAAAATCGGCGAATCGTATCTGCTCGTGAATGTAGAAGCCAGGAAAGATCAAAGAAACGAGTCTGCGGCGCAGGGGTGAGACGACTGCATATAAGCGACAAATGAAGGCCACAAGCCAGGGCGACTATCGAGGTAGACAGTAAACGAGGGCAGATAAGCTGCCGATCTATCCCGTGCTGAGTTCAACGCAACGAGCTTGATGCAGAGTGCTCTTCCTCTAAACTATAGTGTGATGTTCCCACCCCATAAGAATAAGGTTCAGTGTTATGAAACGCTTATCTCAACTCAGTCGCTCCATCGCCGGCAACGTTGCGTTAATCACCGGTGCCGCCAGCGGCATGGGTAAAGCGACTGCACGATTGTTTGCTGACGAGGGTGCCCGTTTAGCGATTGTTGATATCGATGAGGCTGGCTTGCATAGCCTTACTGAGGAACTCAAGGCAAACGACGTAGACGTTTTACCGATTGCGGCTGACTGTGCAAGCCAAACCGCCGTGGAAGCCACAGTCCACGAAGCGGCCGATCATTTTGGCGCGCTCGATATCTTGGTGAATAACGCCGGACTGGTTCTGCCCTCTGCGCTTGATTACCAGGGCTATGATGACAGTTGGCAAGCTTCTATGAATGTGATGGCCAACGCGCAGCAATGGGCGATTCGGGCCGCGTTGCCATACCTGCAAG
Organism: Pseudomonadota bacterium; assembly: GCA_039025905.1. Lineage (GTDB taxonomy): Bacteria > Pseudomonadota > Gammaproteobacteria > Pseudomonadales > Halieaceae > JARRPM01. Next base: position 1,172 of record JBCCNJ010000002.1, read on the forward strand.
AGTCAGAAAACCCACGGGTGGTCAATATCGCGTCAACCGAAGGGTTGGGCGCGACCCCTCACAACAGTGCCTATGTTGCAGCCAAACATGCCTCCATCGGTCTAACCCGGGCGATGGCAGTGGATTTGGGTAAGCAGGGGATCACCGTTAACTGCATTTGTCCCGGTCCTATCCATACGGCGATTACCGCGGGCATCTCCGATGACGACAAGGCGACCTTTACCAGGCGTCGCACCGCCTTGCGGCGTTACGGCAGTCCCGAAGAGGTCGCGCATATGACCCTGTCGCTTGTATTGCCCAGTGCAAGCTTTATCACCGGCACAGTGATACCGGTGGATGGGGGACTGACGATACGCAATGCCTAATCGGTGTGCGTTAGGAGCTACTCTATGAATCTGGAAAATACTGCCCGCCATTTTGATTTAGGTAACAAAGTGATAGTGATTACCGGAGGCACTCGCGGCCTCGGTTTAACAATGGCGCGTGCTTTTGCCGAGGCTGGCGCCGACCTTGTTGTTAGCAGTCGGAAGCAAGAGGCTTGCGAACACGCTGCCAAAGCAATAGAAAACCAAACCGGCGTTAAATGTATCGGCGTACCCTGCCATGTAGCGGATTGGGACGCCTGCGATCGGCTTGTTGACACAGCGCTTGCCGAGTTTGGAAAGATTGATGTGCTGGTAAACAATGCAGGCATGTCGCCGACCTATGAACGCTTAACCGACGTCACACGCGAGCTGTTTGATAAGGTTGTAGGGGTTAATCTCGCCGGGCCATTTAGGCTGGCTGCCGTGGTGGGTGAGCACATGTCTGAGCGCGGCGGTGGCTCGATTATCAACGTCAGCAGCACGGCCGCTGCGATGCCCACCGCCAGTGAGATTCCCTATGGTGCCGCCAAAGCCGGCCTGCAGAATCTGACCGTCGGCATTGCCCAGACTTATGGCCCCAAGGTGCGATGTAACTGCATTATGCCTGGCCCGTTTCTGACGGATATCTCTAAGGCCTGGGACATGTCGCAAATGAACGAGTTTTTCGAACAGCGAATACCGCTGCAGCGGGCCGGGGAGGCACATGAAATCGTGGGGGCAGCCCTGTATCTCGCCAGTGATGCCTCTAGCTATACAAATGGTGCAGTGATCAAGGTCGACGGTGGACTGTCCTATTCGCCCAGTTGAGCATCGAGCTCTCGGAGCCTGGTGGATTTAGCGGAGAACCGAATTGATTTGTCAGTCACCTTCGGGAGCCCTGCACACGCGTTTGCACAGGCAGCGCCAGCGATTAGAATTCCGCTGGCATAAATACAATCACCGAGGAAACAACTATGTTTGGAACCGCCCTGTCTAACTCAGCGACCCGGGTGCTGCTGCTTGGCTCTGGGGAATTGGGTAAAGAAGTAGCCATCGAGTGTCAGCGACTGGGCATCGAAGTGGTTGCCTGCGATCGCTATGCCAATGCACCAGCGATGCAGGTCGCTCACCGCAGCCACGCATTTAACATGCTCGATCCGGAACAGTTGCGGGAGCTTATCCAGCAAGAAAAGCCCGATTTTGTGGTACCCGAGGTGGAAGCGATTGCGACGCAGACTCTGGTTGAGCTGGAGTCTGAGGGCCAGCATGTGGTGCCTACCGCCAGAGCTGCGCAGCTGACTATGAATCGTGAGGGTATCCGCCGCCTGGCGAGTGAGACCTTGGGTTTGAAGACCTCACCCTACGAATTTGCTGAGGACTACGACGCCTTCCGGTCAGCGGTCGAGGTGCTCGGCTATCCCTGTATCGTTAAACCTGTGATGAGCTCCTCGGGTAAGGGGCAGAGCATGCTGCGTTCTGAGGCCGACTTGGAAACCGCCTGGCGCTATTCCCAGGAGGGCGGACGCGCGGGGGGCGGGCGAGTCATCGTCGAGGGTTTTGTGGACTTTGATTATGAGATCACCCTTTTGACGGTGAGCGCGGTTGACGGTATTCACTTTTGCGCACCTATTGGCCATCGCCAGGAGGACGGCGACTACCGTGAATCCTGGCAGCCTCAACCCATGTCGGACAGCGCTCGAGAAGCAGCGCAAGCGATGGCGGCGCAAGTCGTGGGCGCTCTGGGAGGGCGCGGTCTGTTTGGAGTGGAACTGTTCGTCCGGGGCGATGAGGTGATTTTTAGCGAGGTCTCACCGCGACCGCATGACACGGGAATGGTGACATTGATATCGCAAACACTATCAGAATTCGCGCTGCATGTAAGAGCGTTTCTTGGACTGCCAATCAAGCGTATCGCCCAACTGGGTCCATCGGCCTCCGCGGTGGTGCTAGGGCAGGGCCAATCTACGGATATCTGCTTCGAGGGTGTTGAAACGGCACTAGACACAGATGATGTACAGCTGCGGCTATTCGGTAAACCCGAAGTGGCAGGGCAGCGCCGGTTGGGTGTAGCGCTGGCCCAGGCTGACACGGTGGAAGAGGCCGTTGACGCGGCAAAGACAGCTGCCGCTGCGGTTCATATCAAATTGTAGTTGCGCGCAATCGGGAACCAATAATCAAAAAACAACGATGTTGTTAACAATTGTTAATGCGCGGCCACTTGCCTCTAGGCATTATGAGCCTGGCTTGAGTTTGCGTTTGAGCCTGGATAAGGACACCGCATCCACGCCGATGTAAGAGGCAATGTGTAATTGCGGCAGCTGCTCCAAAAGGTGTGGTTCCCGTTCACACAGCCACTGGTAGCGTTGCTCAGCTGTACAGGTCAATAGCATGGCTTCGCGTTGTTCGTTTCGGATAAACGCCTCTGACAAGAGTGTCATGGCCAGTCTAGTGAGAGCAGGGTGCTTTTGGTCGTCGCGAAACAGTTGGTGAAACTCAGCGCGCAGGACCAGGCTAGCTTCAAGAGCCTGGATGTTGAAGGGAGCGGGTGAGTTGGTCAGCGCGGCACTAACCGCGCCTGTGATGTCGCCCTGGCCGTAGAAGGCCTTGTTGCGTTCTTTGCCTTCGGCGGAGGTGTAATAGAGTCGCAGCAAACCGAGATGAATGAGGAACAAAAAATGACTGTCCTGGCCGGCGCGCACCAGATACTCGCCCTTGTCGACACTCTGAAGCGACACTATATCCAGACAGTGTTCAAACACAGCTTGATCCCGGATACCGCGGTTTTCGAGCCAAGATTTTAGTATTTGCTCTATAGTTACTGAATTAGACACGCACAGGAGCCTAGCAATGAACGAAGCAGCCAACAAGATTATCATGAATGAGGAGGCCGCCGAGGCGGCTATGCCGGCCGAACGCAGTGTTGTGGAAGAACGACAGCACCGCAAGGAACGACTGGCGGCGGCGCTGCGCCTATTCGGCAAGTTTGGTTTTGACGAAGGCGTTGCCGGACACATTACGGTGCGCGACCCTGAGCATCTGGATCATTTCTGGGTCAATCCTATGGGCCGTTCTTTCAAACAGATGCGTGTGTCAGATTTGCTACAGGTGAACCACAAAGGCGAGGTAGTGCAGGGCAGCGGCTTGTTGAATGGGGCTGCGTTTACTATCCACTCACAGATTCATATGGCGAATCCCAGTGTCACCGCCGCTGCGCACTCTCACTCTGTCTACGGCAAGAGCTGGTCAGCGCTAGGTAGGCTGTTAGATCCGATAACTCAAGACGCCTGCGCCTTTTATAACGACCACGTGTTATTCGATGATTTCACCGGCGTCGTCCTTGATAACAGTGAGGGCACGCGGATAGCGCAAGCCCTTGGCGATACAAAAGCCGCGATTCTGCAAAACCACGGTTTGCTCACGGTGGGCCAAAGCGTAGACGAAGCCGCGTGGTGGTTCATAACCATGGAGAGAAGCTGTCAGGCACAACTGATGGCTGAGGCCGCTGGTAAGCCCGTGCTAATCAGCGACGACGCGGCTAAGAATACGCACCAAACTGTGGGTAGTAGTCTCGCGGGCTGGTTTAGCTTCCAGCCTCTCTACGACGTGATTGCCGCGGAGCAACCCGACCTGTTCGAGTAAGCCAGGCGGCATCGCTTGGCAATACAACGGTTACGCATTAATACTCGCGAGACGCGCGTGTACGGTGCACCGTTAGGTGATCAGGAAGCTGTTTTTGCCTTAGTGCCGGACTTGCCGATGGCGTCGTTTATTAACTTGATTGTGCTGTCGATTTCATCCTCCGACAATGCACCCTCTTTAAAGTACAGCACCTCGCCCTCTTCGTTAGTAACAATGACAGCTGAGCTCTCTTTCTCGAGTTGCCAGGTGGTCAATCCAAGTCCGTTTTCGTCCACCACCATAACCGCGTAGGGGAACTCGGTTTTGCTTGATTTGAGTTCGCTGATGACCATACCGCTGGTTCCCCACATCGCCTCGTCTAGATTGACGATGCTGATAGACTCAAAACTGCCGTCAAGCGGCAGGCTGGCACGCATTTTTTCTCGAAACGGTTTGTTCATGGCGCTGGCAGATCGGGTAGCCGCCATGTACTGCACTACCTGAACCTTGCCCGGTTTTTGATCATAGCTCCAGGAGGAATATACGACTTTTTCATCCGAGAGGCCCAGCTGGCCCTTATCTGTTATCGACAGATCGGGTACGCGACCACCGGTGGCGATCTCAGCGAATACCGGAAGCGGCAGTAGGATAGTCAGTGCAAACAACATTACTCGTAATCTCATGGCAAAATCGCTCCATAGCATGATTGCGGTGATCGGGTATCAGCCTTGCTTATCAGAGATAAGATCGCTGACTTTTTTATAGCGGTTGAGATCATATATTCCTGCTTTGCGCGGCGCGGTGGCCTGCATATATTCAAAGAACCACTGGAAGTTGTCCCAAATTTCAGGATGTGATCTTGGTAAACCATACTCTCTTGCCAGATTGGAAAAATCTGTGGCAGAGGTAACAGCTTGCATCGCCTTGGTGAATTTTTCAATATCCTCGGCCGGCACGTGAAACATATAGTTGACGTAGCTTCCTAACAAGCCAGGATAGACGGTGAGGGTATCCAGCTCTGGGCGTCTGCGTTCGGTCTCATCAAACATAAAGGCGACGTTACTGTGCACTTTATTGCGGATCAGCGTATACGCATAACCGCCTCCAGCCTTGTCTGTGCTCACGCGCAAAAACGCCTCGTCGGGCATGAAGTCCACAAATTTGGCCCCCTTTTCGCTCGCCGGGGTCGAGGCGAGTGTGCGCAGACTTGCCTCAATGCGCCGCTCGATAGCATCCGCTCCTTCGCTGTAACACGGCTCCGCCTCACAGCGGTTAAGAATGTCAGGCGCACCTGCAGCAGCTCCGAGGCGTTGAGTCACCAAGTTGATAAACTCAGCCTTGGGATCCATCGTCTTGTAGTCTATTTGAACCGGCATGGCCTCATTAACGATTTGGTATGTTTTGGTCACTTTAGTTTCAGCTTCACTTCCCAGATACCAAGAGTCGCGCATCGCTGTCCTGACACCGGGCGGCATAAAATGCAGAAAGTTATTCTCCCCGTTGGCGCGCATCAGGTCGAAGTAGAGCCTGGTCTCCGCCTGGGTTGCGACGCTGCCAAAGACGTTGTAGTTCACTACCAGCAAGTAAAATGTCCGTTCGAGTAGAGGATAGTCCATTACCCACACCGTCGGAGAAACAGCGCCGACAAAGCCCTTGCTGACCATGGCATTGTCATAATTTCTGAAAACGGTGAGCGCAGCATTTTCATTATGGCCATCGCCGTCCCATATATCCTCAAGCGAGGGACCTTCCGGTTGCGCCGCCTTATAAGCGTCCCCTCGCATGCCGTTGTAAACGTTCATTTCATCTACGCGCTCCAGCCAATCGGGATACATGGCGATCAGGCCCTCTTTCTGCGGCACCAGCTCCATATGCGGTAGGATTGCGTCCATATAGCGCGCGTCGGTTACGCTTAAATCGGACTCTGGGTCCTGAAACATCACGAAGAACTGGTCTCGGATAACATTCGTCGCTACCTGGCCTGCACAAACCGGCCCGCGAATGAATGTCTCAATGAAATAGTGGGCGTTGTCGAGCATGAAGCGGTAGCGGGCCTCGGCCGGTATGTCTTGGAAGGTTGCTAAGGGATTCACGTTATTGGCGCGTGTATAGCCGGGTAACTTGTCGACCTTCCAGTCACTGGAAAAGAACAATGCATCAAAACGCGCACGCTTTGCTTCACCCAGCGGGTAGGGCAGGTGTGTTTTATGCACCAGTGTGGAATCCACTCTGCGCAGGCGATAGTAGAATTCGGGCCCCGGGTCGTCATTGGGGCGCAGTGTCGCAATCACCGCAATCGGTTTGCCAGGTGGCGTTTTGGAGCGCACGAGGTCATAAAAACTACCGCTTTCGATATCGGGGAAGTAGAGGTGTGAGGGAAAAAGATGTTCGTACAGATAGCGGGCAACCAATTGGTTACGCAGGCCGTCTCTATTAAGGTAGGTCTCCCAATCATCAATCTGCTGGCGCTCAGCATCACTCGCAGACCGCGGCTTTGTGTCGATTACGCTGCCTTCCAGAACCCACTGCTTTAAGGTCTCATACTCATTTTCACTGAGTCCGGTGATGGCCAGCGGCATGCCCTGTTGTGGGCGCGATTTGGCGTAAGCATCAAATTGATCGATGGCTGTACAGGCATTCGCTCTATACAGGCCTAGCGCGATGTCTTCGGGGACCGGTGCATTTGCCGGCAGCGGATTGCTTTTGCCTAGCTCGATCATTTTGAAGAACACCGATCGTTCCAGATTGTTAGCTTCGGTTCCGCCACCTTCATTAAACATGGAGTAGAAGCCCTTTTCTCGCCACTGTTCCTGGCCATGAGCGTCAATGAACAGCCGCGTGGGGTTGGCGTTCGTGAATCGCGTGCCGCTATATACACCTTTTTCGGTCGCACCGCGCAATAGCCCTTCGGCGGATGTCAGCGTGAGTTGGCAAGGCGAGTCGAAGCAGGCGTGACAGGCGATGCATTTTTGATCCAGTATCGGCTTGATATCATTTTCATAAGAGTAGGTTTGTCGCTGCGACACGGCTGGGCCCGGCTGCGCCACGGAGCTATCAGTGGGTAAGCAGCCTGCTAGTAAAAGTGCAGCTGTAAGCAAATAACAGGGAGATAAGATGGCGTCGCGGCCATATTTCATCGCGAACTCCAGACTGGTTTTGTTTTCCGGTAAATGACTGTCTTGCCCCATTGTTTACGCAAGTAGCGACCGATGCAAGGTTGCCCTCAGGGCTGCGATGTGGCCTCCGTAGGAGCGACCGTGTGAGCCTTGATCACGCGGATAAAATCAGCGCCGTATTTGTTTAGCTTGCGTTCGCCCACGCCAGATATACGGCCTAGCTGATGGGCATTCTGTGGCTGGTCTCTACACATTTCCTGCAGCGTTCTGTCGTGAAAAATGACATAGGGAGGAACGCCCTGGGCTTCCGCCAATTCGCGCCGGCAGTCTCTGAGCGCTTCCCAAAGCGCGATATCAATATCATTTGGAAGCGCAGTGCGCGTTTGCTGTCTGGACGTCCGTTTTGGTGCGGGATCGCGGCGCATTTGAATAGACTGGGTACCTTGTAGCAATGGCCGACACTTTTCTTCCAGGCGCAATGCGCCGTAACCGTCGATATCAACGCTTAGAAAAGCCTGGGCTACCAACTGCCTGAAGACGGATCGCCATTGGTTGGCGTCGAGCTCCTTACCGACGCCATGCACCGCTAGATGGTGGTGATCAAACTGAAAAATCTTATCATTTTCACTGCCGCGCAAGACATCGATAAGATGGTTGACGCCGAAGCGCTGACCGGTGCGGTATACCACGCTCAACGCCATACGTGCCGCTTCTGTCGCGTCCCAGGTATCCGCCGGGTCGAGACAACAATCGCAATTACCGCATTTGGTGGGGTAGGTCTCGCCAAAATACGCCAACAGTGCCTGACGACGGCAGCTGGTTATTTCGCAGAGACCAAGCATCGCGTTCAATCGATGTTGTTCTGCGCGTTTAAAACTCTCGCTGCCAGTGGATGATGTCATAAGCTGGCGCAGCTTGATGATGTCCTGCAAGCCGTATATCAGCCAGGCAGTAGCGGGCAGGCCATCGCGACCTGCTCGGCCTGTCTCTTGATAGTAGGACTCCACAGTTTTAGGCATGTCGAGATGCGCAACGAAGCGTACATCCGGTTTATCGATGCCCATTCCGAAGGCAATCGTGGCGACGATGATGATGCCATCCTCGCGCAAAAACCGATCTTGATGCGCGGCTCTTTCCTCTGCACGCATTCCCGCGTGGTAGGGCAGCGCGTGCAGCCCCTGTTCTCGTAAATAAGCGGCGATATCCTCTGTTTTTTTGCGCGACATGCAGTAAACGATGCCAGCATGCCCGGCATGTTCAGACTTGATGAAACGCAGCAATTGCGCTCTTGCGTTCTGTTTTAGCGCGATCCGGTATTGGATGTTGGGACGATCAAAGCTGGAGATAAACTGCCTGGCGTTACGTAACTCCAGCCGATCAATGATTTCTGTTCGAGTTCGCTCATCCGCTGTCGCGGTTAGCGCGATGCGCGGCACCGTGGGAAAATGCCGCTGCAATAGATTCAATTGCAAATAGTCGGCTCGAAAATCATGGCCCCACTGCGATACGCAATGCGCTTCGTCAATCGCGAAAAGACTCAGCGGCGTATCTGCCAGTAGTGCTAGCGTGCGGTCCTGAGTCAGTCTCTCGGGTGCGATATACACCAGGTCTAGTGTCCCAGCCACTATCTGGCTTTCTACTGCGTGTATCTCTTCGGCGCTCAAGGTCGAGTTGAGACAGGCCGCGGACACCCCCAGTTGACGCAGCGCAGTCACCTGGTCTTGCATCAAGGCGATGAGAGGGGAGATAACGACTGCACAGCCTGAACGTACAAGCGCCGGAATTTGATAGCAAAGTGACTTGCCGCCGCCGGTAGGCATCAACACCAGTGCGTCTCTTCCTTCGATTACGGTGTCGATGATCTCAGCTTGCGGGGGTCTGAATCGGGTGTACCCGAATACGGAGTTTAGGATGCTGAGTGCTGTGGTCATGTCAGCAGAGTATACCGTAGGCATGGAAGCAATCGTTCATCAAAGTCACCGCTTTCTCTTTCATGTTGCTGTCACTGCACTGTGCTGCGGTCCAACATGCTGGCGCTGCTGTAGCGTGGGGAGTGCGTGGGGTAGTGCGTTGGGCAGCTGCAGTAAACAGCTTCAGCGCCTCGAGAACCAAAAGCTTCCGGAGACAGAAGATAGCCAGGTCAAAACTAATGTAAGCGAGGACCCGGACTAGCGGGACTGAGGCTAAACGAAAATTGCGCGCATGAACCCGTGGGGAATACGGCTGCGGTGCGGAGAAATCGCTGTCTTTGATTAGCTATGACCGGTATAATGTGCGGTTTACTCTTCAAAGTATAAGGCTACCTAATGGCACGTAAAACCACGCGAGCAGCAGCAAAGAAGCAGCAACCTGCAGCGGTACAGACTTCCGAATCCATCGCGGAACAGACTCGCGTCTTTCTCAAGTCTGGCAACAAAATCGACTATATAAAATCCGGTGTCAGCGGCCAGGCTAGTGTCGCTGTCAGTAAGCAAATCAAGATTTCCAACAAAAAGAAGGCCGACTGACCCTACCTTGCCGATCGCGGGCGTTTAATAGCTTCAGCGTCCGATTGCCATCGGCAATGATTCACAGAATTACTAGCTGAACGAAGCCGTGAGCGAGTTAGTCGCTAATGCCCAGTGACTGCCTCGCGTAGGTGAGGGCGGCGCCAGAGTCTATCCTGGCTTTGTAGGACTCGAGAAAGAGCTTACCTGCGATGACTCCTTTGGGATCTACGATGATCATTCCGGGATAAGGAATACCGTATTGCGCATCGCCCGGTTCGTAATCTCGATTCAGGATTCCCAGCGTTTTGAAGCTCAGCGCACTTAAATCGGATACCAGTGGGATCGTGATGTCGAACTTTGCGGTGAACGCTGCTTGCACGTACGGCTGGTCATAGGTGATGACCAGCAAACCAATACCGGCATTCTCGAAGTTTTGTTGATAGCTTTGCAGCTGCAGTAATTGGCGAATGCAGTAGGGACACCAATCGATCGAGCGACTTGCTATCACGAGCGTGCCGTTGACGCCGGCAAACTCATCAAGCAGCGTAATCTGACTACCTCGGTGCACTGCGCGTAAGCCTGGAAATTGTGAGCCTAGCGCTGGCCCCGGATCGAACTCGTCCTTATCTTCCATCACGAACATGTCCTCGGTTAACTTGGCCATCGCCTGGGAAGTGAGCTGCTCCCGATAAATGTAGCCGGCGACCATCAACACAACGACGGCGAACACTGCGGCAAAAATGCCTTTCCTCATCAGGGCTCGACTCCTGTTCGACTGGTTGTAAAGGGACGGTTGCAAATTCTACTCAAATTGCGAAGCCGAGTCCGCCAGCGGTTGTCCCAGAGTGCCCCTTGCGCGTATCCTTCACACCTTGCGATCGGGGCTAATGGAAGCCATTCATGTTGGATCAGCTGCTGGTTGCCGGCATTTTTTTCGCGCTGGTGATAAGCCTTGTCATGACCTCCTGGTCGGCGGTGTGGGTGTTCGCCGCCGCCATGTTGCTGTCCTATTTCTTTGGCCTGGTCGACTCGGCGGAAATCCTAGAAAAAGCCAGTAATACAGGCCTGGTGACGCTGATACTGTTGCTGCTCGTATCCATAGGCCTGGAGAAGCTATCCTGGCTCACACGCTTATCCACAACGCTGATCAGGCCCGGCTATAAGATTAGCGTCCTGCGGATGGGTTTTTTCGCTGCCTTATTCTCCGCCTTTGTTAATAACACGGCGGTGGTAGCCGCCCTCGCGCACACGGTGCGCGCCAATCGTCATCATCCGGCTTCCAAGCTGCTATTGCCGCTTTCCTATGCGGCTATTCTTGGCGGTACGGTGACACTGATTGGAACCTCAACCAACCTCATTGTGAGTAGCTTCATGGAAGATGCCACCGGTAGCGGGCTATCCTTTGGTGACTTTCTTTGGGTCGGTTTGAGCGTGAGCGTTGTCGGGTTGATCGTCATACTCGCAAGCTCTGCGCTACTGCCGTCAGGCGAGGCCGAGCAAATTGATATTAATGAGTATCTGATTGAAGTAGAGGTTGATCCTGATTCCAACCTCGTCGGCAAGAGCATATTAGAGAACGGACTGCGGGAGCTCGAAGATTTGTTTCTCGTGGAAATTGTACGCGGTCAGCGTTTGATATCACCGGTAGCGCCTTACGAACTCATCCGAGGGGGCGACAAGCTCATTTTTTCTGGTGATATCAAAAAAGTGAATCTGCTGGAGACCTTTGATGGTTTAAGTTTATTCGCAGTCGAGGAGGGTTTGCTGCGAAAGAACATGACTGAGGTCATCGTCATGCCGGCAGCGACCATCGAGGGCAAAACGGTAAAAGAGAGCGGATTTCGTTCCCTGTTTGATGCCGCTGTGGTGGGGATGCGACGCGGAGGCAAACGCTTATCGGGAAAACTAGGCAACATCACGATTCAGGCTGGGGACAATATGGTCCTGGCTGTTGGGCCCGACTTCAATGAGCGTAAGAATCTAGATAAGAACTTCCTGGTCGTTAATGATTCGATCGGCGAGATCAAGACCACGCCGTTTCAAGACTATTTTCTGACCGGGGTTCTGCTGTGCGTGGTAGCCCTCGCATCAATGGACTATCTACCGCTCATCAAAGGCGTCGCGTTTTTGCTGGTGTGCATGCTCGCCTTGCGCGTGATCAAGGGCTCTGAGCTGCGCCGACGATTTCCCTTCGAACTGTGGATTATCATAGCCTCAGCGTTGACCTTATCACAGGCTTTAACCAACTCGGGGTTAGTTGAGCTGCTGGCTGATGGGTTGCATGCGAACCTGGAGGAATTAGGCCCTTACGCAGCTTTAGTCGGCATCTATTTCATGACCTTGATCATGACGGAGCTGATGACTAACAATGCGGCAGCCGCACTGAGCTTTCCTATCGCCTTTGGTTTGGCCGAAAGTTATGGCTTGAGCCACATGCCGTTCATCATGACGGTAGCCTACGGCGCAAGCGCCAGCTTCCTCACGCCCTATGGATACAATACGAATCTAATGGTGCAGAATCTCGGTGGCTATGAACTTCGCGACTACTTTCGCTTTGGTCTACCGCTGTCTATCGCGTACACGGTTACCGTACTGCTTATGATACCGCACCTGTTCCCCTTCTAAGTAGCGGCGTTAAAGTCAGGCGTATTTGTTAACTGGTAGCGTAAAACTGGCTGTACCATTTGCGGAACTTCGCAAAGGGGCCGTCGCCGTCGCACAGTAATGGCTTTTCAAAGTATTTCTTTCGCGCCCAGATAATAGAATCTTCCGACATCTGCTTGCATATATCCGCAACGATTGCATCAGCGACGCCACCTACGGGCTCTTTACCTGCAATTTTTTTCTGAATAAACGCGTAGGAGGCCTTTGTATTCTGACTGTCAACCGGCGTCATGTTCGCCATTAAAACCGTATCGCAGATTCCGCTGAACCGGACAGTTGCCTGGCCCACCCCGGTGTTGCAGTTATCGATCACACCGACGACGTCGCCCCGTGGCGTCGCCATTTTGCTTACCAGCCTACCGCGTCGGTGGATGCCTTCGAATTCCATCACCTCCGGATTGGGAATGGTCTGCGTGCCATGCACATAGAGGAAGTGAGCGGGGTCGACCGAGTTCTCGCCGATCTCTTGCATGTGCGTATTAATATCCCAGCTAAAGCGTTTTAGCTGCCCCCATTCCTCGTTATCGAGTTCAGCTTCAGGTACAACTTCTGGCTCAAACGTCGGTTCAATGTTGTCTGGGTGGTACCAGACGAAGATCACCTGATTGAGCTCTCGCACGTGCCAGGATTTGATGACCGGTTCACCCCTGGCAATAACGGGCGGTAAGCGCTTCGCATAGGGTATGCGCGTGCATTGCCCCTGGCCGTTATATGCCCAACCATGAAAAGGACAGACAATAGAGTCGCCCTCAACAGATGCACCGGCACCCGCGTGATCACCAATACCATAACCCAGGTGTGCACCCATATGTGGGCAGTAGGCGTCAAGCACCTTCGCTTCGCCGCTCTCGGTTCGAAACAGCACGAGTTCAGCATCAAAGTACCGTAAAGGTGTAGATGCACCCCTAGCCAAGTCTTGCGAGTAGGCGACTTGGAACCAGCCAAAGGGCATGGGTAGCGGAATGCGTTCGTTCATACAGATGCTTACTGGTTAGGGGTTGAAAGTCTGAGTAAAGTTCGTTTCGATATGGTATGACGAAGCGCGGCAGGATGCATTTCGCAGTGCGCGAATAGGTAAACCAAACAGCCGCTTTTCGCTTGCTAAGCCATTTACAGGCGCGTTTGGGAGAGATGCTAGTTGCCGAGAAGGTAGTCCAGATAGCGTAAATGTTTAAGCCTGATATCGGCGTTTTCGCCGACGCCGCCTTCCGTACCGTCTGCGCCCAGCGTGAAGATGTCAAATTGCTGTGCGACTCCACCGCCGAGACCGATTGGCCTATAGCCGTAGGGCTTACCCCAGGGGTCCAGTGGTAGCTCCTCCAGATATGCGCTTACGGCTGCATCCTCGGATTGCTCGGGGATACTCGATACCTCTAGCAGCGCCGCCAGGCCCTGTTCGACTGGTACTAGACGGAAATTTTGAGCGCGGTATTGCTCTATGGCGGATTCCAGAGCGCGTAAGTCGCGACGGATGTGTTGTAGCTGTGCTTGCTGATCTGCAATGGGGCCAATGCCATGGTCGTTTCTCAACACCGCCTCGGGTTCCTCAGTGCAAAAAAAGGCAACGTCGGCAGAAGAAGGTCTGGCTAACGTGAAATCTCCCCAAACAATAAACGGGGCGAAGCGGCCACCCCGCCCAAAAGAGTCGGTGTTCCGATATTCACCACAGACGGCGCCACCACCAAATACTGTGATGTCCCCAAATTCCAGTTCAGAATATCCACCGAGCCGCTCCAACATGGCTTGCTGAGCATTTTCGACCGGATCGCTGCAAGCTGAGATGTGTAAGGTCAGTACGATAATCGCCAGGTGACGCATCCAATGCGTTGGATCATGAGAAAACAACAAGATTGACTGCGCTCCCTTTGCAGTAGCTAGACCGTTTTTCGTTTCGCTGTCGTTTTTGATTTGCCTGCACTGGACCTCTCTCTTACTTTACGCTTAGCCTGATTTAGATGTGGCCACTTTAGATTTGGTCGACTTAGGCGAGGCCGACCCAGAAGCGGATAGTTTTGGCACCGCTCTCTGCTTGTCGGCCCTGGGCTTGCGCTGCAGCTGAGTCTTTCGCTTGCTGGCGGTTTTGGTTTTAGCTCGCGATTTGACTGTTGCTGTCGCTTTTCGTTCTGACCCTTTTCGAGTTTTTTTCGCGGATGTTTTTTTACGCGTAGCTGAACGTTTTCGTCTATGGATGCCTGCAGCATCCTCCAGTTCAACCAGGGATTCCTCCATGTAGTCGATCAAACGCTGCACTTGAGGCACTGATCGCCGACATGCGACGATTCCAAAATCGAGATTCTCATGGTTGCTCACCATGGTGAAATTGACTGCGCTTCCATCCATGGGGATGGATACGGGATACATGCCATCGACACGCGCACCGTTCCAATAGCGACGCTCTTTCGGGCCTGGGACGTTCGAAATTACCGTGCTGAAAGCCGGAAAACGGCTGGTGGTGCCCGTAAGCTGAGTCAGTAAAAGTGGTGCCTGACTAAGCGCTGTGTAGGCTTGAATTTCGCCACTGGATAGTTGCTGTAGTTGCGCCTTCGAGGCATCCATGGAGGCCTTGATCGCGCGAAAACGCTTTGCTGGATCGCGGACGTTGGTTGCCAGGTCTGCGATCACCATACCAATGGAGTTGGCAGAATCGACGTCGCCCGCAGCGCGAACAGATACGGGCGCCATCGCCTTCAATGAGATTTTCGGTAAATCGCGTTGCTCTTGCAGGTGTTTGCGCAGAGCACCTGCGCACATCGCCATCACCGCATCATTGAGTGTGCCATCATAGGCGCGCCCCATAGCCCGTACCCGTTCGAACGGCCAGGACTGCGCTACAAAACGCCGTGCGCCTGTGATCTGCGTGCTGACTGACGACTTGGGGACCTTGTGAAAGGGAACAGCCATTGCTTTGTTTCTACCCAGCCAGACGTTGGCTGTTTCACGCATAGCGCGAGCCACATTAACGGTACCGCCGATTTGTTCGCGCAACAGCTCTATCACGGCGTTGACCTCAGACTCCTTGGCTCGCTTGGGGGTCTCGGTATTTGCACTGACCTGCTGTTTGTAGATTTCATACGCCTGTTCAGAAAAAGGCGATACCTTCAACTTTGTCCTGGCGTTGGTCGAGTACATGCTATTCATCATATGCATTGAACCAACACCATCTATCGCGCAGTGGTGGGCTTTGAAATACGTAGCAAACTGCCGGTTCTGCAAACCCTCAATCAGGTGCATCTCCCAGAGCGGGCGTGAACGATCCAATAAGGTGCTGTGCAGCCGCGACACCAGCGCAAACAGCTCTCGATAGCGGCCTGGTTTGGGTAGTGCGGAATGGCGAACATGATATTCCATATCCAGTTCGTCTTCTTCTTCCCAGAAGATTGTACCGGCGACGCCCATAGGGCCAAACTTCAGTTTTTCGGGAAATGGCCGCCTGAGCTCGCCATCCCATCTGAGAATCTCGCCCAGTTTGCCGAGAAAGGTCGCATCATCGACATCTTTTGGGAGTCGAAAGAGAGTGAGTCCGCCCACATGCATGGGCGTACGGCGCGATTCCGCGATGAGAAAGAAGGCGTCGGTAATGGGCATTCTGCGCATGTTGTGGACTCCTGTAATTATTCGAATGTCCAGGCAGTGACAAAATACAGAATAGACCAAGTAAAAGCGCGAGTGAAACAGTAGGTACAAGGCGCATTGAGTCAGACTAGGGAGTACAACCCAGAAAAGCAGACGTCTCGAGGCAGCCTGGCGCAACTATTTATCCAACGGGGTGGGGTTGGATTTCGGATTTTCGTTCATAATTTTGCAAACTGAGAACTAAGGCGTTGTTGCGGAGGCACAGTATGGTTTTAGAAGGCAAAGTAGCGCTGGTAACGGGAGGCGGACAGGGTGTTGGTCAGGGCATTGCGCTGGCGCTGGCAGCAGAAGGTGCGCGCATTGCAGTAACGGGACGGACGCTGGCGAAGCTGGAGCAAACCTGTTCAATCATAGAGGAGCGAGGTGGTGCTGCGATTCCCTTGCAATGTGACGTGAAGTCACGACAGGCCTTGGAGCAAGTGGTAGATGCGGCTGTGCGCCATTATCAGGCACTGAATATTCTGGTTAATAATGCGCAGGAGGTACCACTTGGTACTTTGAATCAGCTGAATGATGAGCAGTTTAACCTGGGTTGGGAATCCGGGCCGCTCGCGACATTCCGGTTGATGAAGCTTTGCTATCCCCATTTAAAGGGCGGCGGTGCGATTATTAATTTGGCTAGCTCCTCCTCTCGACGTTGGGATTCAAGCGGATTTGGTGCCTATGCCGCTACCAAGGAAGCCATTCGCTCGCTCACGCGAGCCGCTGCGTGTGAGTGGGGAGAGGACGGAATCCGCACAAATGCGATCATGCCACTCGCCAACTCACCCGGCATGGCGTGGTGGATGCAAAATAAAGCAGAGGAGGCCGCACAGTTTTTAGGTGAGCTTCCCATGGGCAGGGTAGGCGATTGCGAAAAAGATATCGGGCGCTTTGTCGCGCTGCTATGTTCAGACGCCTCTGGATATGTCAACGGTCAGACGATTGGATTGGACGGTGGCCAGGCGTTGATTAGCTAGGTGAGTGCCTGTTATCTCTGCCGAGATTCTCGCGAGACCAATAACTAGCTTGGTCTTGGACTGGAATTTCAAAATGCAGCCGCAGTGGGTTGCGGTGCGAGAGCCGAAATTTGTTATTAATCAACCGTATCCCGCGCTTGTTCCGTTTTGGTTAAATGGTATTATGGCCGTATAAAGAATAAGGAAATGCGTGGTATCCGCCCCCTTGTGTACTCAACAAGGCATCACCGAAATCTCACCGAGCTGCGCTCGGAGTTATTACGTGCAGTATACGTGTTCCTTGAGCGGCTCGTCATGGGCCAACCAGTAACGTAACGGGTGTAGCGTCCTCTTCTCTTAGGACTCCTATTCCCCGCGTAGCGAATAAAGACGGCGCTTTATTACGCCGGATTGATAAAAAAACAGCTGGGGCGTGATTAACAAAGCGCCGGATGAAGGTTCGATTCTAACTATACTAAAACGCTCAGAGGGAAGGTCTAATGAAGAAAAAAGCGCTCGCACTGTCCGTACTTGCCGGGCTCAGCACCCAGGCGGCGGCATTCCAGTTTGATACAAGCCCCGATTGGAATATCCGATGGGACAATACCCTGAGGTTTAACGTGCAGTCTCGACTTGATGCACCCAAAGGCAGTGTCGTTAACCCGGAGAAGGTTGATACCGCGCGCATCAATGACGATGGCGACTTCTCGGTAAATCGTCGAAACGGCGGTATCAGCAGTGCGCGAGTTGACCTCATTTCGCAACTGGACGTGGTATGGAAGCGGGATTACGGTTTTCGCATCAGCGGTGCGGGTTGGTATGACTTTGCCTACGATGGCAGTGATAACCCCACCAGCGGCACGCTGCCGCGCACGGGAGGTCAGCCCTTCGACTACTCCTGGGCGGGACTGACATACAAGCCCGGTGAATACAGTGACGAGGCGCAGTGGCTACATTACCGCGGTGGTGAGTTACTCGATGCCTTTGTCTTTGGCAACTGGGATATCGGTGACACGGTTTTGGGTGTGCGCGCAGGTCGCCATACCATTTTCTGGGGTCAGAGCTTGCTCGCCAACGGTGCGATCACCGGTATTGCGGGGTCGATGACAGCGCTGGACTCCTCAAAGGGGCTGTCGGTGCCAGGCTCGGAAGCACAAGAGCTGTTTATGCCCTCTACTAAGATTTCAACCGTATGGCAGCTCACTGACAACTTCACATTTAACGGCTACTACGAGTTTAACCACAGGGTAAACCGTCTCCCCGAAACCGGCTCTTACTGGAGTCCGCGTGAAGTACTCACCGAAAATAGTCAGTGTTTTGTCTTGGTAGCGGGCACTGCGACTGCTCCGCGAAGCTGCTTTAAAGTAAAAGACAATAAGTTTGAGAGCTCCGGCGAGTATGGCATCAATCTGCAGTACAGTATTGAGGCCTGGGGTTTGGAAACCAGCTGGGTCTATATCAATGGGTCCGACCGAACGATCGCAGGGGTATACGGTACCTTTGGCGGTATTGATCCTGAGACCTTTGCGAGATTCATAGCTCCCATCGATCAAGGGGGCGCCAACGCCGCCGTGATAGGCGAATGGGGCTGGGTGTTCAAAAAGGACGTTGAAACCTTTGGTATCGCACTATCAAAAGAAATGTTTGACATCAGCTTCGGCATGGACATCGTTTACCGCAAAGGCGCAGGCCTGAACCCGGATTTTCTCGCATCATTGACAGGTCGGCCGGGTCAAACACCTGCCGATTTCGGTCCTGACCCAGACGACTACCCAGGTGCTGTGGGAGACGTTTACGGTGTTGTCATCAACGGCCTGGGATTCCTGAACGGCGAATGGGGTCTGTGGGATGGCGGTACGTGGATCTTTGAATACACCACCAGCTGGCTTGATAAGTTCACCGATAACAAGCAGTTCGCTGATGAGGACATGGAACAGGGCCGCGTCACCACGCAGATAGCCGGCATCTTCCGCCCAACCTGGTTCCAGGTCTTCCCTGGCTGGGATATGACGATTCCCATCACCTTCTCATATGGCGTCGATGGCGAGCAGCCTCCTCAAGGCGCGATTTTGGAAGAAGAGCTGGGCAATGCCAGCATCGGAGTGGAGTTCAAGATCGACGAGGTGTGGGAGGTAAGAGGCACTTACATATCCTACTTTGGACCGACTGATCCTGGCACCACGGGTACCCTAAACGACCGTGACGCCTTGTCTTTCACAGTTAAACGTACGTGGTAGCGGCGGAACTGGCTGGTATATCGCGCTTTGCGAATATGGTCTATAACTAGCAGAGCGCGATGAGAGTGAGTTTCCGGTGGCGTGAGGTGTACGCCCGGCAGGGTGTCGCGGCCGTGACACCCTTTTTGTTTTTGACGAATAAATAACTGGAAGCAGTACCATGGCAATAAGAAAGGCTCTGCTCAGCGTATTACTGAGCGCGATAGTTCTCCCCGCTAATTTTGCCTTAGCTGATGGCTACGATGTGCTTGAGCTTGCGGCGTCCCCCTCTGAAGTGGCCCACAAAGCCCCGCTATTTGTTGTCCGCAAGTTTGGCGACCGCTATTACGCCGCGGGAGACAGAGGTCATATTGTCTTTTCCGACGATGGCGAGAACTGGACTCAGGCAAACGTGCCCGTGCGCTCTACCCTGCTGGATGTGTTTTTTGTCAACGAGCAGTTGGGCTGGGCTGTGGGTCATGAAGGCGTGATACTGCATTCCAGCGACGGTGGCCAAAATTGGGAGCTGCAATACGATGGATTGCGCTATGGGGAAGAGGGTCTGGTGTATTACGAGAAGCTGGCCGCGGAGAATCCTGATAATGATCTCTATCCATGGATGATCGGTGAAATGGAGTTTTCGATTGAGCAAGGAGCAGATAAGCCCTTTTTTGGTGTGATCTTCTATGATGAGAAACACGGTCACGCCGCTGGAGCTTACGGCATGTTTGTCAGAACAGAAGATGGCGGCGAAACCTGGGAGCACGTTCTGCATAACCTTGAGAACGACGACTTCTACCATATTTTCGATTTTACGCCGTTACCAGAACCGGGCAGATTTTTTCTGGTGGGTGAAGCGGGGCTGCTTTTGGTTGGCGACATCAATGAAAGAGATGCTGACAGAGTGCACTCCGTTCCCTGGGAAGGCAGTTTCTTCACAGCGATAGATGCCGAGGACGGTGCTGTGATCATGGGGGGGTTGCGCGGCAGAATGTTTCGCACGGCGGATGCGGGACTAAGCTGGACCGTGGTTGAGAAGCCGGACACCAGCGCTATCGTTGCATTGTCGAAAATGCCAGATGGTCGCCTGGTTGCTGGCGGCATAGCGGGCGAGATTATGATTAGCGATGACGACGGGCAAAGTTTTAGCATGACGCCTGCGTCTTTCTCTGTGGGTCCGGTGTTCGACTTTACGCCCAGCGACGGGGACAGACTGCTTGTAGCGGGCCCGAGAGGCATACAGTCCGCATCTTTAGCGCCGATACAGTAAAAAGAATTCTCGGAGAGTAGCCCATGGCCCATTCACAAGAATCAGATCTTCCCATTATTGGAGACCTGACGGGATTTGATTTTCAATCAGGTACGTTCTTAGAGAAGCTAGTATTCAATAATCGCCCGGCCGTGATGTTCATGTGTTTGCTGGTGACGCTTTTTCTAGGCTACCAGGCGACACAGATCAAGCTGCAGGCTGGTTTTGAAAAGATGTTGCCCAAGAATCATGAATACGTGCTCAACTATGTGGCGAATGCCGACGCCCTAAAGGGCTTGGGTAACAACTTGCGGGTTGTTGTCGCGGTCGAAGACGGAACAATTTTTACTAAGGAGAATCTCGAATTTGTTGAAGCCGTGAGTGACGAACTGTTCTTCACACCGGGCGTCAATCGCAACGGCTTAAAGTCGATATGGACGCCAAACACGCGTTGGCGTGTGGTTACTGAGCAGGGCTTTGAAGGCGGGCCCATTATTCCGGATAACTATGACGGGTCGCCGGAATCCATCGAGGAAGTCAAAGTCAATATTTCTCGGGCAGGGATTATCGGTGACCTTGTCGCGAACGATGAGCGGTCATCCGCGATCATTGTTCCCCTGTTGGACAGAGACCCGGAGACGGGTGAACGACTCAACTATGCTGAACTCAGCGATACGCTAGAAGATATTCGCGAAAAGTTTACCGCGGATGATCCCAATCGCAGTATCCACATCATCGGTTTCGCGAAACTGATAGGCGATTTGATCGACGGCCTGATCGCCGTGATGATGTTCTTCGGTATCGCAGTCATTATTTCGATTCTCTTGCTATACCTCTACACGCGATGTATGCGTTCCACCTTGATGGTTATTGCTTGCACGTTGGTAGCGGTGGTTTGGCAGATCGGTATTCTGGCCATGCTGGGTTTTGAAATTGATCCCTTCTCTATACTCGTCCCCTTCCTGATTTTCGCGATTGGGGTGAGCCATGCAGCCCAAAAGCTCAACGGCATTATGCAGGACATTGGGCGCGGCACCCATCGTTATATAGCGGCCAGATACACCTTCCGCCGATTGTTCTTGGCAGGGGTCACAGCACTGTTATCTGACGGCGTTGGCTTCGCTGTGTTAATGATCATTCAGATTCCGGTGATACAGGATCTTGCGATTACAGCCAGTATTGGTGTGCTGGTGTTGATCTTTACCAACCTGATTCTGATACCCGTGGTTTTGTCCTACACCGGGGTCGGTAAAAAGTGTGCTGAGCGGGCTTCTGCCCCGGTCAAGTCGATTGCCGAGATGCATTGGCTGTGGCGATTTCTACTTCAGTTCACCAAACCGGCTCCAGCAGCTATCGCAATTGTGGTCTCCATTATTCTGTCTTATGCCGGCTTCATGGTCCGCTATGACTTGCAAATTGGTGACCTGGACGAGGGCGCGCCTGAGCTGAGACCAGAATCGCGTTATAACCAGGACGTCGCGTACATGATTGACAACTACTCTGTCAGTACAGACGTCTTCGCCATCATCGTAAAAACACCTCCAGACGGTTGTGTTGACTACGAGAGCTTAAGCCTCGCTAACGAACTGGAGTGGCGATTGCGGCAAGTCCCGGGGGTTGAGGATGTTCGTGGCTTGAACGTGCGCACGCGTCAGATCATGGCGGGCATTAACGAGGGCTTTCCGAAATGGATGTCACTATTTAGAAACCAGGACACCATTAACTACGCCGTCACCGAGCTGGTTAACTTGGGCTTCGTTGATCCTGCTTGCTCCATCTGGCCGATGGTAATCTATCTTGCTGATCACAAGGCTGCCACCCTGACCGGAGTGGTAAATGCCCTGCAAACGTTCAATGAAGAATGGCCAAGTGCCAAGGCAGAATTCCTGGGCGCGGCAGGTAGCTCAGGCTTTGAGGCCGCGACTAATATCGTGGTGAAAAAAGCCAACAACACCATGCTGTTCTACGTGTATGGCGCTGTAATTATATTGTGTATGCTGACATTCCGGTCGGTTCCGGGGGTGATCTGTGCAGTTCTACCGCTGATGATGACCTCGATACTGTGTGAAGCGCTGATGGTATTTCTGGGCATCGGTGTCAAAGTGGCAACCCTGCCGGTGATCGCGCTGGGCGTGGGCATCGGTGTCGACTATGCCCTATACGTTTTAACGGTGATTCTGGCGAAGCTCAAGGAGGGCAAAGATCTAACCCAGGCCTACTACGAAACCTTGAACTTCACGGGTCGTGTCGTGGCCTTGATCGGTGTGACGCTAGCGGCGGGTGTGATTACCTGGTCAATGTCGCCGATTAAATTCCAGGCAGACATGGGTATTCTGCTAACGTTCATGTTCCTGTGGAATATGTTTGGCGCGTTGATATTAATGCCGGCACTGGCAACATTCTTGCTTAAGCCAAAAAAGCAAGCCGAAGCCACGTGAACTAGAGATGGAACTGAATAAGGGGCTGCAGCGTCAAAACTGCGGCCTTTTTTATTAGCGGGAGGAAGCTCTTGAAAAATCTTTTGATCACCTTGTTTATATCCGGTTTGTTACTGGCCTGCACAACGCCGTCTGTAGAGATGGAAGCAACGGGTGAATTTGCGAGCGAAGGTTTATACACGGTAAAAAATTCGGGTTTTGCCGAAGCTTACGTGCGCCGAGGCTCGGGCTTGAGCAGCTATCAGAAGATAGATGCGCAGCCCCTGAACGTGAGCGATGTAGATATACCCTCTACTGCCGTGGCTGGCACCTTGAGGCGCGACTGGGCGATGACACCAGAACGTGAGGCCGCATTGCAGCGAGCGTGGTCGAACGCTGTCGGAAAGGCTTTTTCTGGTTACCAACAAGCGTCCGCGGGGAAGGGAGTCCTAGAAATTGACGCGAAGATTACCAAGATCGCGCCCGGTGTCGCGACGGCAAATACTATTGGCGCGCCAACTCAGGTGCGCATGACAATGAACGACGCAATAGAGATTTTCGCTGAGTTTCGGTTATTTAATAGTGCAGACGATCAGCTCTTGGCCGTCATCAGAGACAATCGCACAATAGGAGCTGCTGCAATGTCGCGAACAGCGCCCATCAATATGACACTGTTGCTCGATTCCTGGGCGGCGTTATTGCACACCCGAGTTTCGGGCAAATAGTGCGACTATCTCAGGAGCAGCGGTACTAACTGCCCTCTTGTCGCTAGCCTTAGATAGTCGCGATTCAGTTAAACGCATACCGCCGGATAGTTATTGATCTGCATTATCGGCGTGCATCTCTTTTTCCGTCTGGGACTCTTGCCAGATAGCCAGAGTCAATATGGTTGCCCACAAAGAAAGAATGATCGCCATGCTAAATACCTCCTATCGACGTCGCGAAATACAAGCATTTCGCGACTTAATCAAAGGTATGGGCGCAGCATGAATTCTTCAAATGACTATATTTCAGCTATAATATGAATTTAATTCATTCTCTTGCGGTGTAAACCTCATGGATATCCGCGATCTCAGTCGTTTAGATCTCAACTTGTTAGTAGCGCTGGAAGCGTTGGTCGAGGAACGCAGTGTTTCCAAGGCCGCCGAGCGCCTCTTTGTGACTCAATCTGCGATGAGTAAAACCCTGGGCAGGTTACGCGATCTTTTTGATGATCCGCTGTTTGTGCGCAAAGGTACGGCGATGGAGCCTACACCCCGGGCAGAGCAACTGGCGTCGCAATTACCCGCGGTTCTATTGGCTGTCCAAGAGATTTTGCAGCCCAAAGCGTTCGACCCTATGCAGTATGAGGGGGTTTTTCAGCTCGAGATTCCCGAACATATCGGCATCTGGTTACTGCCGCGGCTCACCGCACGGCTCAGCCGAAGTGCACCGAAGATACGCCTGAGAGTGTTGGCGAGTGTCGATCAACCCGCGGAATTGCTTAATAACGGGAAACTGGACTTCAGCCTTCAGGCGGAGAGGCTGGAATACCCGTCAGATTTGCGATTGACGACACTTGGCTTCGCACCGCCCATGTTGCTCGCGCGAGAAGGGCACCCCCTGGTCGGTAAAGTAGTGAGCTGGTCAGATTTTCTTGTTTATCCGCATGTGCAGTTGATCATAGACGAATTGGAAGACATCCACTTTCTGGCACCGGCGGAGTCTGCGTTTATGCGTCATATGGAAACAGCCGTACCAACCTTGCATACCGACCAATTGTTGACAGCGCTGCAAGTAGTGAGGGAATCGGACTACTTGTTTCCCGCGCCCGCGCTTTTTATGGAGCAGGCGGATTTAAATATGGGGCTGGTTGCTCTGCCCTTCCCGGGAGAGGAAAACATTTCGGTGAAGCATGTGCTGGTGGATCATGAGCGCTTCTACTCGCGGGATGCGCATGATTTTGTCTACCGCTGTATCTTAGGCGTTATTGACGACTTCAGGGCGAAGTACTCGCTGCCATCCCTGGCTCAGTTGGCAGAGCAAGAAAAACTGGCATACTAAGAGACAATAGTTGAGGACGGCGCGAGACTGGCCTGTTATTCTCCTCGGCCTGAAAAATAAGATGTTCTGGCGGTATTATTTTATGCTTCATTGGTTTCAATCTATTAGAAGGTTACTCATCCTTCCGCTGCTTTCTGCGAGTTTTTTATGGGCAGCCCAAAACGCAGACGTTAATGCCCAAAACGCAGATGTTAATGATAGCCTTGAGGTTGTCACGGAAACGAATAGCAGTGCTGTTCGCTCTCAGCAAACCGTCGACCAGCTATCCCGGGAGACGCGCAACCTGCTGGAGGAGTATCGCAAGCTGCTCGACGGGACGGAGTACCAGGCGGCTTATACCCGCGAGCTTCAGGAACTGGAGGCGGAGCAACGTAATCGCGTTGAAGAGCTTCAGGAGCAAATTGCTCAGGTTCGCATTACACAGCAGCGAATCGTCCCCCTTATGCGCAGCATGGCTGACGCCCTGGAGAAGTTTGTTATCCTCGACACCCCTTTCCACCAAGAAGAAAGGCTAGTCGCCGTGCTGCAGCTGAAGCAGCGCCTGCGTCAACCCGATCTCTCAGTGTCCGCAAAATTCCGGACATTACTTGAGGCTTATCAGTTGGAGCAGGACTACGGGGACACTGTCGAGGCCTGGCGTGGACCTCTGCAGATAGGAGACGAAGAACTGTCGGTTCAGTTTTTGCGAATAGGCCGACTCGCGCTGTACTACCAACTACTGGACGGTACCACCAGTGGCTATTGGGATAACAATCTGCAGCAGTGGCAGGAACTGGAACCGCGATACAACCGCGGCGTCAGCCAGGCCCTGCGGGTTGCAGAGAATTTGACAGCGCCTCAACTGCTCACTCTCCCACTGCCGACAGGGGAGGAAGCGCTTTGAACTGGCAATCCTTTGTATTCGCTCTGGCGCTGTTGGCTTGCACGCTGAACCAAGCTGCTTTTGCGCAGCAGGACGCCTCAGCACAGATCACTAATCTAGACGAGCTACTGGACTCAGTGCGCGCATCGCAACAGCGGCAGAAGGAACTGAATGCCCAGCGCGAACGTGACTTTCTACGAGACAATAGCCGTCAGAAGGAGTTAATCGCCCAGGCCAGGCGAGAATTTGAACAGCGACAGCAAGAAAATCAGCCGCTCTTTGCTGTGACCGAGGAGAACAAGGAAAAGATTACCCGGCTAGAAAACGAGCTGGCAGAACTCGTACAGGAAATGGGTGATCTCTCCAGCACATTTCACGAGTTTGCGGGCGATTTTGCTGCGGTGATGCAGGAGTCTATGGTCAGTGCCGAGTTGCCTGAACGCGCTGACCCGCTGCAGGCGTTGGCCGCATCTAGGGGGCAACCCACTATCGATGAGATCGAAACGCTATGGTTGTTGTTGCAGCAGGAGATGATCGAGGCGGGTAAGATTGCGCGCTTTGAATCCGAGGTGGTGGCGGCTGACGGTAAGTCGACGCTGCGTCCTGTTCTCAGGCTGGGCACGTTTTCAGCATATTCGGATGGGGATTTTCTGCGCTATGTGCCTGAGACCGGTGAGCTACTGCTACTGACCAGGCAACCCGCCTCGCGGTATCGATCGCAGGCGGAGGAGTTCGTCGGATCCCTTGCTGAGGTAGCGCCTATTACAATTGATCCCACCCGCGGGAATCTATTAGGGATCTTGTCGTTCACTCCTGATCTGCGCGATCGTATCGAACAGGGTGGATTCATTGGCTACATCATCCTCTTTCTTGGCGCCTTTGGTTTGCTGTTGCTGCTGTGGCGATTAGCGTATCTGGGTTACACCTATTTGCGCATGCAGGCGCAAATGCGCGACATCGATAATCCTTCTTCGGGCAATCCTCTTGGGCGCGTACTGGCTGCAGTCCAGCAGACTTCGCTAGATGATGAGGAAGTCTTGCAGCTCAAACTCGATGAGGCGGTATTAGCCGAGATACCTGCGCTTGAACGTGGCAACGGCTTCATCAAACTGTTGGCCGCGACGTCACCTTTGTTGGGTTTATTGGGGACCGTGACCGGTATGATTCTGACTTTCCAGGCCATTAGTCTGTTCGGTACCGGTGATCCCAAATTGATGGCAGGCGGCATCTCGCAGGCTCTGGTAACGACTGTGCTGGGTCTGATCGTCGCCATACCGCTGCTGTTTGGACACAGTTTCATTAACACGCTCTCGCGATCAATGATTCAACGCCTGGACGAGCAGTGTGCCGGCGTATTAGCGCGCCACGCCGATCAACAGCAGGCGATGAATTCATGATGGCGTTGGAGACTATCGTCTATTCGATTCAGGATTTTGTCGAGCAGGGCGGCCCTATTCTCTGGGTGATATTTGGTACGTGTTTATTGTTGTGGGTTTTGATCATTGAGCGAGTTTGGTTTTTACGGCTGGTTTGGCCGCGACGGGTACCGCGCATTATTGCCAGTTGGAACGCGCGCCCGGACCATCGATCCTGGCGTGCCGTAAAGATTCGTGAACTAACTGTTTCTGAGGCGAGTATGGAATTGCACGCAACCTTGCCGCTGATCAAAGTGTTGGTCGCGCTGTGTCCGCTGCTGGGCCTACTGGGCACGGTTCTTGGCATGATTGGCGTGTTCGAAGTGATCGCCGCTAGCGGTAATGATGATGCCCAGGCGATGGCAACCGGCGTCTACCGCGCTACCATCCCAACCATGGCCGGTTTGGTCGTGGCCCTGACAGGGATCTACTTTACCGTCAGGTTGCGCAGACTTGCCGCCAGAGCAACCGACAGGCTCAGTGAGCAACTGGTTCTATCTGAACTGACACGTCCGCATGTGGAGCCAGCAACCCTATGACAGCGAAAAGGCACTTACCTGCGGACGATGAAACCGAGCTGGATATGACGCCCATGCTGGATATCGTCTTTATCATGCTGATTTTTTTCATCGTAACGACCTCATTTGTCAAAGAGTCTGGTGTCACGGTGAGCACGCCCTCAGCGGAGACCGCATCGCAACAGGAAAGCGCGAATATTTTTATTGCAATCACCGACAGCGGCGAAGTGTGGATTGATAGACGCCCGGTGGATCCGAGATCCGTAAGAGCGATCATCGCTCGCCTGCATGCAGACAATCCGGAGGGATCTGTGATCATTCAGTCAGATGAATCCGCCTCTACAGGTGTGCTTGTGGATGTTATGGACCAGGTGCGGTTAGCGGGTGTGGAAGCCATTGCAATTGCAGCAGATACACCGTCAGAGTAGTTCTCAAAGTGACGCCGTTTAAAGCGCTCTCAGAACACTGTGACTGTAAACTCAAGGCACCATGCCCGGCTTAGCGCGCTACGGCGTGGCGGTTATTGGCGCGCTGGCGATAACGGTTGCGGTGTTCCTATTCATGCAGAACCTGATCAAGAGCCGTCAACAACAAAACCTGTTGCTACCGGTGTACAGCCAGGTCGAAATTTTGCGCGACGCTCCTGAGGAAGAGGAGGAACCTGAACCGGAAGAAACTGAGCCAGAGGAGCCGATGGAAGAACCGTTGATGGACTCTCTTGAGATAGCGCCTCCTACGCCGGAACCGGTACTTGACTTGGAGGTTGCCGCACTGGACCTTGCCCTGGGTGATATCAAAGTCCAGGCTGCGGGAGAGCGCTGGCTAGGTCCAGTTGGGCGTGGGGTTGGCGCGGTCAATCTGTCGGGCGGTGATGGTGAGGATGCGCAAGGGTTTATCGAAGTGATTCCCTTCGACACCCGCCGCCCTAATGTGCCAGATGTTGCTTATGAAAATCGCATCAGCGGGTGGGTACTGGTGGCTTTCCAAGTGTCTGCTGACGGCACCACCCGCAACGTAAGAGTCCTGGATGCCAACCCCAGAGGTGTATTTGAAGAAAAAGTAGTGGCGGCTGTCAGTGACTGGAGGTACCGAGTGAACTTTTACGGTGGCGCTACCGGCGCCGTGGTGCTAACTCAGAAGGTAGACGTGAGCTGGGAAAACTACCCTCAAAATCTCCCCAATGTAGATTGATGTGTAAGATGATGCAGCACATGCGACCCCTCTGTATGATCTGGCTGACGATTTGTCTCAGCACAGGCGCGCATGCACAAGAAGGACAATATCGCAGCAAAATTCGTATCGATCCAAATGCCGGTACTGTTCAAGACACCGGTCTGTCCGTGCAAGAACTTGAACAACAGATCGACTCCATTTCTGACCCTTACGCAAAATCGAGTGCGGGACGCCATTTGGCGCGTCACTATGTTGAGTCGGGCGAATATGACAAGGCGATCGAGTACTACCGAGATGCGCTGTCGGCGAAGGGCCTGTCAGAAGTTGCCAACCGGGAGATGTTGCGAGAGTTAGCGCAGATTTACCTACTGCAGGAAGATTACGCAGCGGCCGCAAGTACTTTGGAAAAAGCACTCGCAATCGACCTGGTGCCAACGGTGACGGACTACATGCTGCTGGCGCAGACTCGCTATCGTCAGGGCAGACTGGTGCAAGTCGTTGCCGCGCTGGACGCGATTGCGGAAAACAATCTGACGCTCTCGATCGCGCAACAGCGTCAGGCCCTAGCGCTGTACTATCAAGCGGGGGCTTATGCACAGTGTGAACAGATCCTGCAGCAGCTTCTGCAAGCTGAACCTGACAACCCCGAAAATTGGCATCATCTGGCTGCGGTGTATCTACAACAGGGCAAACGCAAGCAAGCCCTCGATCAGCTCGCTCTGGCCCTGGAAAAATCGGTGCCGTTTAGCGAGCAAGACTTACGCTTGCTAGCGGATCTGCACGCGGTTAACGGCAACCCCTATGGCGCTGCTCAACTCCTACAACAGAGTTTGGAAAATGGCTCCATATCTGAAGACGCCCAGGCCTATCGACGCCTATTTCAGTTTTGGCTGCAAGCCAGAGAACAGCAGCCGGCGATGGATGCGCTGGTGCAGGCGGCCCGGCTGAGCGGCGACATCAACCTTTACCTGTATCTGGCACAGCTGCAGATGGAGCAAGAGCTGTGGCAGCCGATGTACAACACGATGCTCGCCGCCTGCAAAAGTCCGCTGCAGGACAAGTATGTCGCCCGTGCAAATCTCCTCCTTGGGGTCAGCCAGTTGAAGCTCGGTGACGAACTGTCCGCTCGCAGGTCTTTTATTAACGCCACATTGATAGGCGGCGCTCAAGCGCAGGCGGGCCAGTGGTTAAAGTACATGCAGGCTGAACCACCAACAGCGAAAGAACTGGATGGCATTGTCGGCGTTTGTCATGGAGCTAAAGACAAGCGGGCTGCGCCAGATGCTTTCGCCCGCGATAGCAGGCGTGAAGTAACGTCCACCGCATCGATAGCCGAACAAGTGACCACGTCCAGCGTAGAGATTGAGACCAAAACAGTACCTCCGCTAAAGTTTTTCTATCAGGACTACGATCAGCCCCTATCGGAGTTAGCGCAAGAGTCCAGGAGTCTCGCGATGAAAATGGGCGTTGCCATGGTGAGATCAGGAGGCTCCATTGATGGCCCTTTGCTACTCATCGCATCGGATACGGACGAGGATGGGGCGATGCGACTGGGTTTTCCCGCCGGCGGTTCTCCCCGGGCGGGCGGTAGATATCATTTGGATGTGACCGAAGCGTTCAAATGTGCCTTCATTGAATATCGATCAGAAGATGGCCCGTTTGAGGATTTTTGGGCGAATTTTCTGGTCGAAGTAGAGCGGGCTGGTTATACCTTGAATAATGAGCGACGTGTTGTGATGCAGGGCGGCAACGATGCTCGTTTGGAGCTTCAGGTGGGCGTGAACTGAGACGCGAATAGAGCTCGATTTCAGGCCTGATCCACAGCAGCTGAGGGGGCGTACAATCATTGGCTTCTAACAGTGTGCACGAATATGTCCAACCCAATAATTCAAGATGTCACAGCAGGGTCCGCGCGGATGCAGACACGTATCACTGAGACCATTTGGTTTAACGCCATTTGGTTCCAAAGCTTGTGGTTTTGCACGGTGCTGGGTCGCGAGTCATTATTGCCCCTGGCAATTGTTCTGTTGGCGGTGCACCTGTGGCTATGTGGTGATGTGCGCCGAGAACTGAAACAACTCTCGCTGGTCGGAGGTATCGGAATCGTTGCGGATGCGATACTTTCCGCCACAAATGTCTATATATTTGCGAACAACGCGCTGGTCCCGCTGTGGTTATGTTGCCTCTGGTTCGGCTTTTCAGCCGCGATGAGTCGTTCTCTGGGATGGCTGTCGGGACGTCTTACGCTTTGCGTGATCTTGGGAGCAGTGGCGTTTCCGTTGAACTATTGGGCGGGGGAGCGTCTCGGCGCTGTAGAGTTTGGCTACTCATTGCCGGTAACACTGTCCGTTCTGGCGCTGTGCTGGGCGATTTTGCTGCCGATAATGTACGTTATTATTGATCGCTTAGAAAGGAGCAGAACGGGAGAGATATGAAGCGCAGACTGATCGCTTGCCTCATACCTTTGCTATTCTCCCTGCCGGTCACTGCCGCAGAAGAGCAATGGCAGTTAGTGGGAGAGGCGCGACTAAAAGTGTTGTTTTGGTCCGTATATGATTCCAGTTTGTTTTCCGAAGATGGGCGGTACACAGAGGGACAACGGCCACTGCGGCTGGAAATAAAGTACCTGCGCGACATCGAAGCCTCTGATCTGCTGGAGAACACCCAGTCTGAATGGGAGGGGTTGCCTGGAGTTCCAGCGGCCAGTGGCGAGTGGCTGCAAGACTTGGCTCTGATCTGGCCTGATGTTAAGGCGAACGACGTTCTTGCGTTCGAGGTGAATAGCGAAGGCGCCGGCGAGTTCTTTCTTAACGGTGAATCACTGGGCGGGATCGATGATTCTGAATTTAGCGGTTACTTTCTCGATATTTGGCTGTCACCCGATACGAGCAGACCAAAGCTAAGACAAGGGCTTATCGGCGGAGGTTAGTTAAACGCCCGCCATCATCGAAACACGCCACACAGTGCAACTCGACAGAACTGTTGCCCTAAGGGCATGGCCAGCAGCTGCGTATTGATGGCATCACGCAGTCTGATTTTTACAAAACCGGCCCGAGCATGGCGACCGCATTGTGTAGCAAGCGATCGGTGACGCCCCAGTTGTCAACGTCCTGCAAAGTGATAGCGCGAGCGTGTCGCAAGTAGTGTTGCTGGCGCGCATAAACCGCCTTGGTCAGGGTAGCATCTACCAGCAGTATATTGTTTTCATAATTCAGATCGAAACTGCGCATGTCCATATTCGCAGACCCAATTAGGCATAAATCGTCGTCCATGGTAAGCGTTTTACTGTGCAGCAATCCTCGCGAGTACTCAAAGATACGTATTCCTGACTCTAACAGAGCGGCGTAATAACTTCGGCTTGCGGCTCCAACGATGTGCGAATCGTTTCTCGCCGGGAAAACGATGGTGGTTTTTACTCCACGATAAGATGCAGCGCAAAGCGCGTCCAACATAGATTCATTCGGAACAAAGTACGGCGTGGTAATCGTCAGTTCCTGTCGCGCCGCGTGCATGATCGATTCAAACATTTCTGGCATGGCGGAAAAACGAACAGTGGGTCCGGTGCCGTGGACTTGCGCAACAAACCCCTGTTCGACTGCCTGTGCAGGCTGCTCTAGCAAGTGGCTTAGATCTTCTTTGACATGACTCATCCAATCGCAGACGAATAGATATTGGTTCTGGGTGGCAATTGGTCCTTCGAATCGAATCACCGTATCCACCCAAGGAGAAAATCGCGCCTTCACCAGATATTCCGGGTCGGCACAGTTTTGGCTGCCGCAATACGTAATGTATCCATCAATCACGACAATTTTTCGGTGGTTACGCAAGTCGATACGACCGGCAAACGGCCTGAGCAGAGGGTTGACCAGGGGCAGTGCCACGGCAACCTGGACACCGGCGTTACGCATATCGTTCCAATGGCCGGAACTGATTAACCTTCTCGATCCCAGACCATCGGCCATGGCCCTCACCGGTATCCCGCGCGCGGCAGCCCGTTTTAGTGCCTCGATAACTTTCCGTCCGTTGTTATCGGGTAGCCAGATATAGAACAGCAAATGCACGTGTTGTTGCGCAGCGTCTATATCTTTGACCAGGTTCGCTATGCAAAGATTGGAGTCCGCCATCAGTGTGCCGGAGTTGCCCACCACAGGGTTAAGTCCACTTATGGAGTGCCCAACTTTGAATAAGTGCTCGTAGGTCGCGTGTCCGCTATCCCTAAACTGCTGCGCATCAAGCGCCGCACCGGCGCCGTTATGCGCGAGCTCTCCCACCACCGAGTGCATCCTGGAAATGCGCTTGCGGCCAAGATTAGCCTCACCGAAAAGCAGGTAGGTAACGATGCCAAAAAATGGCAGAGCTGCGATGACGACCATCCAGGCAACTCTGGAGGCGGGTTGACGATAGGGTCGTAGAAGCACTCTCAATCCGACGCCAATCACCAGAGCGACATGGACAACCGGTAACAGAGATGTGAGATTCACGTTGCGGTCTTAGCCTATTTTTGTCAGACGCTATTGGCGCTTATGGACATGTTCATCCTAGCGGATTTTACACTGCGGTGCTCGCAGACGTTGTTGCGCACAAGGGGGCTTGTATAATGACGCGGTCGTTTCTAGATTTTGAAATTGCCAGACCCTCTTGCCCATGAAACCAGTATCAGTCGATGTGATGGTTGCTCAGCACAGCCCGGAAACAGCCGGAGCAGCGGTCCTCCGGTTGAATGCTGCTGACCAGAAAATTGTTGCAAGCAATGGCGCAGCGGGGAGCTTGTTGGGAATTGATGCCAGCGAACTCCTGGGGATTCACTGGCAACGAGCACTGGGCGTTGTTGCTCAACCGGAGCAAGCCCTTAGCCGGGTGATCAGCGCGGGCGTTCGCTCCGTTATTCCACCCACACTACTGCGACCAAACTCTGCTGCGGAAATGGTCGTAGGTGGTTATCTTTATCCAGAGCACGATGCCGGCCAAAAACAGCTAGTGATATTACTTTTTCGCCTCGGTGTGGATAGAGATCAGCTGTTTTCCAGGCCTGTGGGTAGCTCAGATGTTCTTGCTGTGCTCGGTCTGGAAAACTCTGGCGATGAGCAGTGGCACGCTGCCGACATGGCGCGAAGAATGGTAGATATTCGCTTTGGCCTGCAGCAGATTGTTCCGGCGAAGGAAGATGTTGGCATGCCGCGAAGTTCGACCATACCTATCGCCCTCAGAGATGTGCTGCTAGAGGAATGCCATGACATCAGTGCCGCGCTGCTGTCACACCTCACGCCTCTATTGCGAGGTCAGGCCAAAATTCGCATCGGATTGGCTCAGGGTGACGAAAAAGCGAGTCCTATGTTGGCTCTTATTGCCGCGAACAACGCGCTGCTACGTATGCAAAGAACGGCGACGGACGACCTTGTCGCAACTTCAAGCCCCGACGATGTGTTATTCCTGGGTACCACCGCGATCTCTACCGATGGCATATTTAGCGAAGATGGCACACCGGGATCTCAGGACTATTTGAGCGCACTATCAGAAATAGACTATGACCCACAGCACAGTGTGGAGTATCTGGACAATATGGTTGAGATCACGCTTCGACAGCAAGGTGTGATCGCTGCCGCAGTCTACCGGAGGCGCTTTGATGACGGCTACGAATATGTCACCGGAGGAGTGAGTGGCATTGATGCTGCCGCCACGCCCTTGCGCAATGACAAGCAGCTGCCGAGAGCGCTGCGCCAGGCGGCTCAAAAAGTGACCTTAGATAAGCTGCAGACCTTGGATCATATTTCCGTTGGCCGCTCCAAATGCATGATCTTTGCGCTGCGTCTATATGAGCGGGTGTTGGGATTCGTCGTATTGCAGTACGCGCCAGAGTGCATGCCAGCTGAAGACGGCTTTACCCTTGGTGTCACCGCGCTTCACCATCTAAGCACTGAGTTGTCGCTTGCGGCGGAGTGGCGCCAGACCAGCGAGGCTATTGTGCAACCCGGTTCAGTTGTCCCCTTGAAACCGATCGAACAGCGCATCGACGGCTACGTCGGCGATAATATGGAAGGGGCGATAGATCAGGCGGTATTCCTTGCGCAACTCGATGTGCCCGTTGCGATAATCGGACCGCGAGGCACCGGCAAGCTCTATGTGGCAAAGGTGATTCACCAGGAATCGGGAGCAGCACCGGACAAACTAATCGCAATAGACTGTCGGGAATTTCGCGGCAAAAAGGACGCGCTGTCGCGTATTTCTCGAGAGCTAGAACGGTCGAAAGGCAAGACGCTGGTTTTCAAGTCACCTCATTTAATGAATTCAGAGGTACAGTTAAAATTGGCCCGCCAGGTGAGTACGCGTGTGCTGGCGGACAGTAATCCGCCGCGCTATGTACCCGCTAGTCGCATTATCGGCTTGTTCCCCGATAGTCTTGAGCACTTGGTTCGGCGCGGCGAACTGCAGGAGAAGTTAGCGAGTGCCTTCAGCGCCTTCCCTATAAGAGTGCCGCCAATAAAAGATCGCAAGCGCGCCGTATTGCGCTGGGCTTACAAGATCCTGTCTCAGGAGGGCGAGCGCCGCGATCGAAAACTCACCGGCTTCACACCGGACGCGGAGCAAGCCATGTTGGGTCACGAGTGGCCGGGTAACATCAGCGAGATGCGCCAGTGCATTGTGACCGCCCTGGATCGTACCGATAAGGAGTGGCTGACACCCGTGGATCTTGGTCTTTTCAAAGGTCTGTCACCGGCCGGCGCGGGGCGTGCGGAAAAACGAGCGTACCTTCAGGTTGCAGTAGAACCCCCGTCCGAGGATTCGCAATATGCGCCCACCACGCAGGAAGAACTGAGTGTGGCGCTGGGTGAGGCGCTACATCGTCTGCGCGAGATGGACGCTGTACTGCCTCTGGGTGCCTGGCTGGATGACGAAGTTGTGTTGGCGGTCTATGACCGATATCGCGAGAACATGCGCGCAGCGGCTGATTTCTTACATACCAAACCACGCAATCTGAGTCGATGGCTGCCTAAGATCCGGGCCAGAGAGCGTGAGCGAGACGATAGCTCGCTATGGCAATCCCCGCAAAAATTAATTCGGCGCTGGCTGAAGGAAGCGCCATCCCTGGAAGTGCCACCACAGCGACAGATGCAGGACATTTTACTCTCGCACGTGGTTAGTCAGTGTGCAGATTTGGGCGTAGCAGACAGGGCGAGGATTATGGGTGTGTCGACTCCTACCTACCAAAAGCGTGTGCAGGAGTTATCCCAATAGTCATAGCGGAGAGCACAGATAATGGCCAATAGCAGGGACGATAATGCGCTGGGGCGCAAGAAAAACGTCCAGGAATATGCCGAGGAGTACAAGCGCATTGCCGACGGACAACCGCCGCTTTGCCTTGGATTCTCAGCGCGGCTGAATATGCTGTGGGATCTGGCGGGCGCTGCGCCTTCACAAACAGATGGACGTGTGCTCGGGGTAATGGGTATCAATGGTGATTGGCGGGAATCTGATGTACGCAACTGGCTGCAAAAAGATGTACTGCCACCAAGACAAGACCTGCATAACATGGTTAGATTTCTGGTGGCTCAGCTCGATCACAAGCAAGATCCGCGGCGCTGGGAAGCGTTTCTAATCTATGGTTCACCCATTGTCGCTTCACCAATAAGCGATAGCATGTACCGAGAAGATAAAACTCGACGAGAAATCGCTTCCATGATTTTTGCTCAGCTGACAGCGGAATATGCGATCGCACCTTCCGCGTACGATGCTGACGAGGTGTTTCAGCGCTGTTTGACGTTGATGCAAAAGTTCAATATCTACGAACTACAGGATTTCCAGCCAGGTCATTTGGAGCCCTTTCGCAACTACATGTTTCCGGCGAAATAGTCTCTGCTTACCCCTTTCTACAGCACCACATCCCCCTCCTAGAGGAGGCATTCCGCGCCCTTGCTAAGTGCCAAATAGCGCCCTGAGAAGGCCGAAAACAGTGCTCTTTGGCTGAATCAATAGCTCGCGTCTGTAAAAAGTTCAGTTTCTCCGGAAATGTCCAGTTTTTCCTTGCTGGCTCAAGCCCTTGGCGGAAATACTGTCGCTGCAAATGAGACGTGATGCGCATCACGAGACTGGACATTAGCTGGGGAAGAAAATGACTGATCAACACGAAGAACTCGACATTTCGGGTGTGAAAATCGCCATAGTGGACGACGCAAAAACGATCCGCATGATGATGTCTCACACGCTGAAGGGAATGGGGTGTGAGGTTGAATGTGCAGAAGATGGCTATAAAGCCCTCGGCATGTTGCGCCGTTTCAAACCCGATTTGATTTTTTTAGATATCACAATGCCGGAATTGGATGGCTACCAGACCTGCACCTTGATTCGCAATGCAGAAGATACGCGCAACACGCCGGTCGTGATGCTGTCTTCTTCAGATGGCATTTTTGATATCGCTAAGGGTCAGGCTAGAGGTGCCACCGCCCACGTAACGAAGATTCCCCCAGAATCTGTGCTGCGTCAGCTGATCCATAAGCACACCAGCAAGCGAAAGGCCGCCTAGCATATGTCCAGCCTTGCCAGTCAAGCCATTCTGTCTTTGCAGCAGGAGTATGCAAAGCATGGTGTTGATACTCCCGATCTTGCTAGCGCTCCTATGACATGGATGGGTACATCACTGAGCATTGCCGGCGTTCCCCTGCTGGTTGGCGACGGTGAGATTGATGAAATCGTAGAGACTCCC
Source organism: Pseudomonadota bacterium (assembly GCA_039025905.1). Taxonomy (GTDB): domain Bacteria; phylum Pseudomonadota; class Gammaproteobacteria; order Pseudomonadales; family Halieaceae; genus JARRPM01. Next base: position 38,565 of record JBCCNJ010000002.1, read on the forward strand.
GCGGTCACCGCCATCCCTGGCGCTAAACACTGGGTGATGGGCGTCGCCGCTTACATGGGCGGATTGCTCCCAGTTATCAGCGGCGACGCTTTCTTTCGGGGTAGGCCCTACGCTGGTCGCGTAAGAGATTTTTGCATGGTTATCCGACGACCTGGTTTTTACTTCGGCGTGACCTTGAGCGACGTTGAGAGAGATATGAAGTTTCCGTTGGAAGAGCGGGATATGGAGCACCCTGTAGATGATGACTTTATCGATTATACGCTGGGCGGTTTTCGCGATGGAGACAGATTCCTCGCAGTACTCGATATAGAAAAGTGGGTAGCTGATAGTGAATTAGCCAGCGCAGCGGCGGTAGCGAGTGAGGGTGCGTTAAATGACTAACAGTAAGGACATGATGCGGCAAGGCGTGCTGGCGGTAATACTCGCCCTTGTAAGCTCGTTTTTGGTCCTAGCGCTCGATGTTCATGCTGCAGCAAGCGTTGGCAGGATTGACGAGCAGAGCCGGAACGCTATTGACCAAATGCAGGTTTTATCGCAGCAGATACAAAATACTGCCTCAGCAACGATGTCAGGCGACGAGTCAAGTTTTACGGCGCTCGCACGGGAGATCGAGAGTTTCGGCATGCAACAGGAACTCGTCGACTCGAATCTGCTAGCGGATCAGCTCAGCAGGGTGAATGTGGCCTGGCAACCTATAAAGCGATCTGCACAAAAGCTGGTTGATCTGCAGCAGCCGCTCATAGATGCCCAGTGGACAGCGAACGCGTACGGCGAAGATATGGAGGTGATGCAGCGCGAATTCTCGGCAGTCAACAGAATTATCGAGGACTATGGATACAACGAATCTACGGCTTTAGCTGCCCAGGAAAATCTCACATTGAATGAGCGCATCTACGAAAACATAAATGCGATGGTCACGGGGCCGGTGGATTCCGATCGAATTTCCACGGCGTTGCTGTATGACGCAGCAGCTCTGCTTGGCAATGTGAATGCACTTAACACCGGAGATCCGCTTAGAGGCATCAATCGAGTCCAGCAGCGTATCGCGGTTGAGGCGCTCAGTTCGGCTTCACGCAGGCTGGCAACGTTGTCTGGCTCTATCGAAAAGCTGGCGCGCTCCGCCAGTCAGCTAGAAGAAGCAGCAGCCGCAAGATCCACACTCGCTGATTCAGCCGATGCTTTGCAGCGGTCACTTATTGAACTTAAAAGCGCTGCAGATCAGTTTGCAGTTGCAGGGGAAGGGGAAGGGGAAAACACCATGATGACTTACATTGCTTTCGGCGTCGCTGCTTTGGCGATCGCGTTGTTAATCGCTCAATTTGTTCTGGGGCGGCGCAAAACACAGCAAACGAAGGAAGGTCTGGTTGAAATAAAAACTGCCTTGTACGAAATGTCCCAGGGCAATTTCAACGTGACCGTGTCTGAGGACAATGCAGCGACAGCTGACTTTGCCCGCCAGTTCAATTCCTCGTGTAAGCGGCAGCGCGAGCTGGTTAAAAATATCTACGGTCCGTTTGAACAGTCGGTCGATGAGATCAACAAAATCGGCATATCGGCTAAGGGGCTAGTGGAGAAAGGTAAGGAGCTTACTCAATCGGTGAGTGAATCCATTTCTGCGACGACAGAGATGGTGAGAACCAGCGAGGAGATCAAGAAGTCGACGGGCGAGGCTGCCAGGACATCAGATCGAAATTGCCAGGAAGTCGCGCAAGGCTACGGGCTGACCAAAGATATGTCGAAGGCATCTGTGGATGTGCGGGAATCTGTGCAGTCAACCTCAAAGTCAGCCAAGCGTCAGAGTGAGCTCATCCAGTCTGTTACGGCAGCTGCTGAGTACATTCAAGCGCTTAATACCAAGATCTCAGTAGTAGCGATCAATACACGTATCGAGGCGGAGAAAGCGGGCGAGTATGGTCGGCCATTCTTGGGTATCGCCGAGGCGATAGCAGATCTGCTGCGCGAGGCCCAGGACGAGGGCCGTAAGATCATTTCCGAAGTTCGCATGTTGCAAAACATGTCGGCAGAGAATTTGTCGAGCATGGAAAACACGGTAGGCACGGTCGTTACGATTTTGGAGTACATAGAAAGGCTCGATAGCTCCCTCGAGGAAATTAACTCTGGCTCGGCGGCAATCAGCTCGATTATTCGATCGGTCGATGAGGCGGCAGGTAAGTCAGCGGTCAGCGCGCTGCATATGAATAGCTCCATGACGCAAATGCGCGAACGTAACGAAGAAATTGGAACATTCAGCGAATCCACTCGAGTAGGTGTTGGCCGGCTCCAAAAATCCATGCGCGATGCGGCTGACAGCCTCGGTAAGTTCAAGGCGGGACGGGGTTCAGTCTCCAGTGAAAGTATGGCATCTGAAGTGAATGAGCTGGAACCAATTGGTGTTGCCAAGACCGTCTATCGAGAAGAGGACATGAGCGCTTTGGAGGCATCCGAGCAAGCAAGGGCGTCGGTGTAGCCATGAGCTCATTCGCGCCTGCAGCCTATCTGATTGCTAGCCCGCGTCGGGAGCAACTATCCCGACTGTTCAGGGAAGCTGCTGCTGGCGCAAACATACACAATATTGGAGGTTTTTCCTGTGTCCAGTAATCCGGATGTTGTTGCTCTGAAATGGGTCGTCGGCTTGATGAATAATCAGGCTGAGAAGGCTGAGAGCGCTCTCGTGGAGTACAGCAACAACCCTAGCGAAAAGAAACCTCTGCTGGACTGTATGTGGGCGGTGCACCAGATTACCTCGACGCTGAGAGCCCTGGGTATGAAGAAGGGTGAGATGCTCACCCTCGAGATGGAGCGCAGCCTTAACTATATCTACAAAGACAAGGTGTCAGGTGAGCGACGCAAACTGACAATGGGTGGCCTAATGCAGGCGCTGAAAGTGCTGCCTGCGTATCTTGCGCACACACAGAACTCTCGAAGAGACACAGGTCAGGGGCTTGAGCAACATATAAATGGGTTGCGTCGCTGGTTGGGCGAGCGTCCCAGGCCGCAGGCATATTTCTTTTATACCGAATATCCCGAGAATGCCGGTATTACAGAAGACGCACAGGCAGCGAGCGACGAGGAGATAAAGCGCGCTGCGAAAATGATGCTTGCGCTTTATTTGGAGATGGCGAAGACGGCCTTGCGTCGACGCAACGTCGCCGAGAGCATGAAAAATGTAGCGAGAGTCGCGCGTAAGATGCAGCTGCTGTTTGCAGGTACCGAGGCTGAGCGCTACTGGTTCACGCTAATTGGCTTGTGCGAGGGCATTGCCGGGGGGCTTATTCAGCCGGACGAGTGCATCGCCCAGATTTTCAAGACAGGCGCTTTCTTGATCAAGTATGCCGCTGAAAACGGATCAAAAATCGACGAGCGCGTGTCCTACGAAGACAATGTGCAACGCATTTTGTTTTATATCGCGGCATGTAAATCCAAGCCGGTACATATTGCTCGAATTCGCAAGGCATTCGAGATAGATGACGAGACACTCGCTAATGCCAGCCGCGGTCTGGTGCACATCGATGCCGTGATGACAGCTCTAGGCGGTGCCACTCAACAGCTCGAGTCGGTTATGCAGTTCATCAACAGCCAGGATCTGCATCGGGCCGGTGAAAATCCTGATGAACAAGCGGACGCAACGGCTCTGGAAGGGATCGAGGCCGCCGAATATCGCCTGGACGCAGCCGGGCTGATGGAGCACGCCGAGTCGCTGAGGCATGCGAGGGTTAAGCTTGCAGAGCTGTACCGCGGTTTGTTCAGAGAGTCCGAAAACCAGCATGAACGCGCCGTTAACGACGTGATTCGCAGCATTGTTGACGTGAAACTCGATGTCGAACACAAACTTGTGCACGGCATCAACAATATTTATTCGAACAAGGAATTCGAACTGCGCGAGAGCGTTGTTTCGGCGACCTTTACGCACATGAGTCTGGTTGAGAATCATCTACATCAGATTCTCAGGCGCAAGGCCCTGGCGAGTGCGATTGCGAAAAAAGCGTCTGATGAAGAAGGCCTCAATAAGCTCTCTCTTGCGCTGCATCGTCATCTAAACAAGTCTGATACTGGTCAAGAAGAGCTACGGCAAGCGCTTGCCGAAGCAGACAAGGGTAATGCTGATGTCGATCGCCTATTGAGCCTGGCGAAAGACTACCTGAACGAGCTGGAGCAGGTGCCAGATCGCAAAGCAATTAATGCTGCTTTGCGCTTGCTGGACGATATATCAGGCGCACTCTACTTTGCCGGTCTGAATCGCGAAGGGGACATTATCGCCCAGTGCTATAACTGGCTGGCCGCTGCGAGCAAGGGTGGCAGCGTGCGTGAGGACGATGCTTTCCAGTGTTGTGCCGAAGCCTTTGCACAGCTAGAACTACATCTACATCGATCACTACTGGATCCCCTAGATGATACTTCGCCCATGATGGCGATTGCTGAAAAACGCGCCGCAGAGCTGGAGCACTGGGTCAATCAGGTATCAAGGGGCTCAGATGTAGCAAACCCTGTTTTAGCCGACACGGAAAATTTAGTTCAGGACGGGGACATCAGCCCAGAGTTTCGCGAAGTTTTCATAGAAGAGGCCGAAGAAATTGCTGCCGAGCTGACACAGCTTGCGGGCGAGTGGGCGCAGGGGCCAGAGGTGAATCAGGTGCTGAGGGATATCCGTCGACACTTTCACACCTTTAAAGGTAATGGTCGCGCGGTTGGCGCGAACATATTGGGCGAATTGGGTTGGGCTGCGCAGGATATGCTCGATTGCGTTTTAGACGGTGACCTGCCGGCGGATCGTAATCTTCAGAATCTGGTGTTCGAGATCATTGGAGAGCTGCCAGCTTTGGTTGCGAGTTATCGCGACGAGGGAGAAATGGACGTGATGAGCATTCGGCAACTCACTAATCGATGTTTCGCGTTAGCGAAAATGGGAGCGGATGCTGCACCGGATATCATTTCGGCGGATGGCAGCATGCGAATGACAAATAGTCTGGTGAGCCCATTGCCCGCGACGGGAACCAGTAGCCAATAGATAGCGGTTTTTAAGTTCAACGCGGTTGAACAGTGGAGGTACACAGTGCGTACGGATAACAATGGTAAAGCGCTTTCTGACAAACAAGCAGCTGAGCCCTCTAGTGAGCTGGAAGAAAATACGGTCAACTGGCTGCTCGACATGGATCTTTCAGAGCCGGAAGAGAAGCTCTTCGCCCTGGACCATGAGCAAGAAGTCGACACCACGCTGACAGAAGAAGAACTGGCCGTTGCCAGACGGCCCATGACCCGAGGTAGCGCGGGAGCGGACGATCTAGAGAGCTATATCGGGGAAGAAATTGTTATTTCTTCAGATAGTCAGGGCAGTGATATTTACAACACCTCCGAAGCCGATGCCAGCAGCGAAAGTGCGGATGCAGTGGCAGAAATCCCAATGGCGGTTGATTATTCTCGAGAAGACAATGCTGCAATAGGTGAAGATCGCAAAACTGTGTCAGAAGGTAGCGATATTCTTGGACTGTCGGAAAACGATGATATTGGAGAGAAATTTCTCGTCATCAAACGAGTCAAGTCATCTGAGCGACCGGCTTCCAATCGCGTTCCGTCTGAAACAAGCGGCGAGGATGAGGCCTTGGACGCAGATGGGATTGAATCACCGGTAGCTGGGAATACGCTGGCACAGGATGCGACTGATGCGCTCAGCGACGCGCCTGTGCTGCGGCTAATCAATACCGATGGCCCCTCTACCGGTGCCAATGATGAGACCGATGCAGCGGCCAACCCAAATGAAATGGTTGAGTTTGAGGCGACTAGCGTCAGCTTCAATCAACCATCCGCGGATGAATCTGACGCTGAACAGCCTACCGATACTGCTGCCCCGGTAACGGACGATAGTGCGTCATTCGAACTGGGGCTCGTTCCTTTGCAAGAGGATACGAAGCCAGCAGCTGGAACGTTATTCCAGATTGATGAGTCTGCTGATCATCACGAAGCCTTTATAGGCCAACGTGGCCTGTCTATGAGTGCCGTCAGCAAGATCAACGATTTGCTGCCACAAATCAGTAAAGAACTCATGCTGGTGGTCAATGAACGTCTCGCTAGCTTGGGTGTGGCGGCCAATACTGTTCGAGCCGAGATTATGGTGGAGGGTAACGAGTCACCCGTAGCCGATATTTTAGCAGCCGGGTTCGAACCCATACTTGCCATTTGCGCAGCCCCTCTGGCGGCATTACAAAACCTTACGCAGATTGAAGTTGACACGATTCATGTGAGTCTGGTGCAGGTCGCTGATGGTGGATCCTGCAATCGCCTCTTTGCCGACGATTTTGAGTTCGCAACTCATACAGCTGAAGGCGTGGACGCAGAACCAGTCCAGGATATTCAGAACGAACTCGATACCCTGGAGTTCGACTCGCCCACTGCACTTTTTGATGAGCACAGTAGCGAATTAACAGAGGAGGATTCTCTTGAAGCGTACCTCGAAGAAGGGAACCCTGAGCTAAATGACCTTGCCCTGGATAGCAACGTTGAAGCAGCTGAACCTGGAACATTCGAAGGGTTTCTTGGCGAAGTAGAAACTTCTACGACAGACGTAGCAAGCGCAGATGAAACTAGCGCTGCATCCAATAATAGTGCCGTGTCCTTTGAAGGTTTCCTAAGCGATTTTGAATCCAGTGAGGCAGGCAGTGACGAAAGAAATGTGTCCGACAGCCCCGAGAGCAATGATACTGGCGAATTTGAGGGCTTCCTTGGCGACACCGAGTCGACACTCGATGAGCCAGTAGTCGATGATATCTCGCTTGCTGAAGATGCGGCATCGATGACTGGCTTCCTGAGCGATTTCGACTCCAGTGAGCCCGACAATGATAATAGGGATTTGTCCGAGCGCTCTGAGAGCAAAGACATTAGCGAATTTGAGGGCTTCCTTGGCGACACCGAGTCTACACTCAACGAGCCAGTAGACGAGGATATCTCGCTTGTTGAAGATACAGGGTCTATCGCAGGTTTCCTGGGAGAGGCTGACGAAACTAGCGCTAACTCGGATGAAATAGAAGCGGCCGCGTCTTTCCTTAGCTCCAATGAAACTGCGATCAGCGACGCTGCTACAGAGAGCGACATCAAAGCGAACGAGCCTGCGAACATCGAGAGCTTCTTGGTTGAGGCTGACCCGGCTCTAGCAAGCATCGAAGCGACTGATTCAGTCGTCCACGATTCGATTGCCGACGATGTCGCCGGCGAGGACGTCGGTACCGCGACCGACAGCCTGTTGTCAGTAACGCAGATCAGCGAATCTGACCTGAATACAACGGATGACGATGCGCAAGCCTATGCTCGCGAAAACGTACTTGAGGATGTTGAACCACCTTTCGATACTGACGCTCAGGAAGAGGACGTTTTTGAAGGCTTTGGCGATGATCTGTTTGCCGACGACTTGCTGGAAGCGGCCTCAACGCATGAGCAAACAGATATCGACGCTTTGTTTGATGACCTTGAAATCCCAGAGGAAGACTCTGATGCTATCTGCGGTCTGGATGTAGAAGAATTCTCAGCGGCGAGTAAGCCCGCCGATAGTGAGGTGGAGTCTATTGTCGTACAACTGACAGACGCAACGCAGGAGGCAACTGAATCAACGGCGGCGTCTGACCAGCCGCACGCACCTGAGGCACTCGACGAGGCGCAAAGTCCGGACGCAGATCCCGATACCGAGCTGCAAACGGCCGCGCGCCTCAGCACTTCGGTGGCTGACGGTGAGTTTAACTGTATCCCTGAGGGTATTAAATTTTCCGATGCTAGCCCGGGCGGTGGTGAAATCTTTGCCGATTTCCTGGAAGCCTTCGTGGAAGAGGGTTCCTCTGAAATAGAAAAACTAGAAGATGCTGTTGCCGCCTGGGAGCGCGACATAGTGTCTGAAGACGCATTTGCCGTGGTCGGCAGGGTGCTGCATACAATAAAAGGTATTGCCAAAGGTGTAGGGCTGCATCACTACGGCACACTGGTGCACAATTTTGAGACGCTGCTGGGGGCAATGGCGCGTCCGGAAGCAGATGCGGAAGGTGACTACTTTAGGGTAGTCAATGCTTGGCTTGATGCCTGTGTTCGTGGACTGGATCATATTCAGGATGCACGCAGTGACATTCCCTATGTGCTCCCACAGACGGGTGCGCAAGCGCTTGCTGTCGTAACCGACGCGGCTCCCGAGGCAGCTACAACGCAGGCACAGAGCCAGGACTCAGCATCCGAGCGCGAAGCCAAGCGTGAGCGAGTCGATAACAAAGCCCGTAAGCAATCCCAGAAAATTGCCGACGACGGTGCCAAAGTTTTGGCCGCTCAGCAATCAATTCGCATTACGTCCGAGAAGCTGGATGACATGCTGAATCTCAGCAACGAGGCTCAGCAATTGGGCGTTCGTACGGCGCAAAGCGTTACTCGCGGTAAGCGCGCCTCGATGGAAATGCAGCATCGCTTGGGCAGCCTGAGGTCGCACATTTCTGCTATCGCCGACAGAGCGCTGCGCAGTGTCGCCGCGCGTGGCGTGAAGCAGGACGCGTCAATGGACGCGCTGGAGATGGATCAGTACTCCGAGTTACAGGAAGCAGCAAATATCCTGCGCGAGGGTGTCGAAGATCTCGCAGATCTTGTCGATTTTGCCAATCGTCAGAACGCTCAGGTTGAAGCGTTACTGAAGCATCAAACTAACGTGATTTCTTCGATTGGTTCGTCAATCCGAGCCGCCAGGGTGGTCCCGGTTTCTCGCCTGATGCCGGGATTACGTAGGCTTGTGAGAACAGTTAGTGTCGATCTCAATAAGACCGTGAACTTCCAAGTCTTGAACGAAATTGGCACGCTTGATAGGGATGATTACGCGCGCTGTCAGACCATTCTTGATCATATGGTACGCAATGCGCTTGATCACGGAATTGAGGCGGCTAAAGAGCGCAAGAAGGCGGGGAAGCCAGAAGAAGGACTGATTTCCATCGATATTCGCAAAGCGGGTGCTGATTCGATTATTACGCTCTCCGATGATGGTCGCGGTATTGACCCTCAGAAAATGCGTGAGTCGGCTATCGCCAAGGGTTTGGACGTAAATGTCGAGTCTTTGTCCGACGATGAGGCAGCCCAGCTTATTTTCCACAAGGGTTTCTCAACCGCAGGCGCCGTCAGCCAGATTTCAGGTCGCGGTGTTGGCATGGATATAGTGTTGACCGAGTTGCAGGAAATGGGCGGCGATATCCAGATTAACTCGGAGCCTGGCAAAGGCACCTCTTTCGACATCCGCGTTCCCAGCTCTATTACCGTGAATGGAGCGCTGCTGGTGAGCGCTGGAGAACAGTCCTATGCCATTCCGCTTGGCGGGCTTATCGGTGTGGAACAGGTCCCGGTAGATGAATTCTTCGCGGCAGTGCAGGGCAACACCCTGTTGTCCGTTGCTGGAATGGAGTGTGAGCCTGCCTACCTGGCAACCCTGTGTCGCACAGGGCATTCTCTGGACGCTAAGACCTGGCGTACCAGTGTCCCGGTGGTGGTTGCCGGTTCAGACGAGCGCCGCATGGCTATCGCGGTGGATGACGTTGAAGAAGCGTTGGAATTGGTTATTCGTTCGCTGGGTGCTCAGTTTGCCGACGTGCCGGGGGTTGCGGGCGCTGCCACCACCGCAGCTGGCGAGGCGATCGTTGCCCTGGACCTCAACTTGCTTGTCGATAGCGTGGGTGAAGATGACCGGTCTCCGCTGCATGTTGGAGCAGACCGCGAAGAAGCGTTGACGGTTATGGTAGTCGATGACTCTCGTACTCAGCGCATGGTCGCCACCAGCCAATTAGAGACCGTGGGTGTAGAGACGATCACCGCGGAGAATGGAAGTGTTGCCATCGATCTGCTAAACAGCGCAGATCGTCTGCCCGACATCATTCTTATGGATGTGGAAATGCCGGTTAAGGATGGCATACAGGCACTGCGCGAGATTCGTAAGTCTGTTCGCTATGGTCATGTGCCGGTCATCATGGTCACATCCCGAACCGGGCTCAAGCATCGCGCCATGGCACAGGCAGCGGGCTGTAACGGCTATATGGGAAAACCCTTTAACTTTCGCATGCTGATTGGGCAAATCAATGAGTTGACAGGTCACCGCCTGCAGTTGTCCTAGGATTCGGATATGACAGAAGACGTTTCTACAAGCTGTGTTGTATTGTCCTGTTCTTCGGATCGGTATTGGGCAGTTCCGCAGAACTGTCTCGGCGAGATAGTGACCGTACCGACCAAATCAGAAACACCGCCTGCAGATATTTGCTGGCGAGGGGAACTCATACCGGTAGTTGATTTCGGGGCAAATGATAGTTTGCCCTGGCGTGACCCTCTAACACGGGCGGGCTTGATTGCTGTGATATTGGGTCGAGATAAAGAGCCCTGTCCTTATTTTGCCGTCGCTTTAAGAGGCGACGCGCTGGCCATCGCGCAATTGGTGGATGAAGACATTGAAGATCTGCCGCATTCGGAATACGAATATGCTGCCGCCGTGTTTCGCATGAAAGGCAGAACCTATCAGGTTCCCGATCTCTGGACCCTGCAGCAGGCGATCGGTGCGGGAGACCTGGTGGCTTAGCCACCCCTACTAAGCAAATGCGGTATAGACGGAGTCAAAATTTGGAACAATTGCATCTGGATCGTTTGGTTGAACAGTTGGATGATGCGTTCGGCCACGAGCTGCCCTTTTCATCAGGTGAACTGTCCGTAGGACAGGTAGATACCCTGAGGGAGGTGTTTGGCGACCACGGCTATCAAGCCTATTTACAGGATCAGATCAATCGCCAGATTATTCGCGACTTCCTGGTTAACGCTGTCATGCTGGGTTTTCTTGAGGAGTCGGCAGTCGAGGCCTTGTCTGGGCAAGTAGCCTCACGAGAAGGCCGCGCCGCCCTCTCGCTGCATATGTTGATGAGCTCGGTTGAGCAGGCTGGGGAGCTGGTCATTCAAACCTCTCAAGACCGGTTAAAGGCTTTAAAACCGGATTCAAAGCGTCCTAGTTACATCAAACTCATCCAAAGTTAGATTAAAAAAATGGCATTTAAATGCCTTTATTTGCTCTATTAGGCTGTAAATTAGAAAAAAAAGGCTTCAAAAATATGATAAATGCCAATTAAATAAAAATATGGCATTAAATTGATTGCCGATACCCCTTTCTCCGACCTATAACTGAACCGTCGCTGATTAACGGCGAGATTAGGAGGAGGGCGAGTCGCCAGCGGGAACAAGCTCTCCATAACAGTGCAACCCCTGAGAATTGCACATAACGGATCGGAGAGAAGTCAATGTTAACGTTAACCCCAACAGCGGTATTGGACACCAATCCCGATGACCAGCTTGAAGTGTTTGCTGTTATCGAGGGAAAGAAAGTGTTCCTACCACCTGAGGCCAATTACGTCATGCAGGACAAGCGCGGCATCTGGTATTACAGCGCGCGCAAGCCACGTCCTAAAGAGGGCGATTGGACACCCAACAAAACGAGCATATCCACACGTCTAGAGGATGGATACGTTCGCGCTCTTAAGACACCTATACAGACACCATGGCTGGACACATGTCAGCGCACTGTACGTATGGTCTGCGGATCTAAGGGAGAAGCCCGGCGTCCGGCCGACAACTGATCGGGCGGGTACAACTCGCACTTTGATCCGCCTAGATAATCGCGTGCGAAAGCAACCTAGCATGACCACGCGATTTTTTTGATTTGAACGCTGACGGCGTCAGATCGAGCTAGTGACAATTGACTGAGACTTTGAGGGCAGCTCACCGGCCTTTGGCCACTGAAGTTCGCATCAGCGACACCGTTTAAATAAGGGCAGCAGCACCTACGCTGTGGATACGCGATGGTACAAACAAGACTGATATTGCGTGCCATTAGAGCCCTGCAAATATGGCATTTCTTTCTGGTTTTCGCGCTCTTTAATGCATTGCGCTGGTAAAGGCTGTCATGGTAATTTGGGGCAAGGTACTCGAGGCAGAACATACTGCCGGGGACGTGGGCGCGGGACATGACGATCACGGGTAAAATCAATGCCCTTGTGCTTGCTATTACCGTGTTTATCAGCGTTATAGCGACAGTATTTACCGCGCAGCGCGAGTACAACGCTCAGCTTCGTCAGCTCATTGAATCATCCGAATCCATGCTATCGGGAATGCCTGATATTCAGGTGGACCTTTATTTCCGTGACACTGAAAAACTGAAGAACACGGCTCAGCGCTTCCTTGCGCCAACCGCGGTTCGCTTTTTGGTTTTGTATGATACCGATGGCCAGGCTCTGATTGGCGAGCGTCGCCTGGGCGACGGCGTACCGCGCTCACCGCCATTCTATAAGTTGCGCGAGGGCGCCGGCGCCACAGAGGTCAACCAAATCGTCACCGACGCTCCACAGCCATTGAAGGAAGGCAATATTGTGACGGGCCTGCTGAGTTCCAGTGCGCTGATTCAGCTGACCATGCCGGTTTTCTCCGCCTTAAGCCCGCTTCTGACCGACCTCACTCGGGCTGACTTTGGTGAAGCAGTTTTACTGCCTGAGGCGATCGAGAGCCTGCACATCATTGGTTATTTGCAGCTCGCGATAAGCCCGAGGGCGGTACTGCTGGAGACTGCCCCGGTGGTGATAACGACTATCCTCGCCTGTGCTTTACTGGTCTGGCTTTCTAGCTATATCGCCTTAAGAATTTGTCGAAGAATTACGCTGCCCCTGTCCCGTATGGCAAGAGTGGCAGACGAAATTGCATCGGGTCAGCTAAAAAATACGGGTGAAATAGAAGGTAGCGGAGAGGTTAAAGAGATTGCGACCATCTTGAACGGCATCATTGCGGGTCTGAGTAATTACAAGACACGCATGGATGTTGATCACCAGCTTCTCAGCATGAAGGTGGAGGAACGTACCTCGCAGCTGACGCGTCGTAATCAAGAGCTGAATAAGGCAGTTGAGGAGGTGACGGAGGCGAAAGATCGCTTGCGGCAAATGGCTTACTACGACAGTTTAACGTCGCTACCGAATCGTCGCCTGTTTACCGAGCAGCTCAGCTTGTTGTTGCGTCGGCCCCCCCGAAACAACGAAACGCTGGCCTTGCTGTTCCTGGATCTAGACAACTTTAAACGTATCAACGACTCCCTAGGTCACAGCGCTGGCGACCTACTGCTTAGGGAAGTCGGTACCAGGCTATCTGGCTGCGTCAGAGAAAGCGACGTTGTTGCGCACTACGTGCAGTCCGGTCCCCGAATAGACGTTTCTCGTCTCGGTGGCGATGAGTTTACCGTTGTGCTGAATCAATTAGACAGCGCTGAGTCTGCTGGTCGTGTTGCCCAACGCCTTTTGGATTCACTCAGTCAGCCGATGGAGATAGACGGCCACGAAGTGGTCGTTACGCCCAGCGTTGGTATTGCGATAGCGCCAAATGATGCGTCTGACGTGGACGGTCTGCTGCGCGCTGCGGACACGGCGATGTATCATGCAAAGGCGGCGGGTAAGAATAAGTGCTTGTTCTACCATAAGGATATGGACGCAGCAGGCGTCGATCGCTTGCAGCTTGAAGCCGATATTCGACACGCTCTCGAGAACAATGAATTCGTGCTTCATTACCAGCCCCAGGTAGACACCCGAAACGGAACAGTCGTCGGTGCAGAGGCACTGGTGAGGTGGGAGCACCCGGAAAAGGGCATGATTCCGCCGTATAGATTCATTCCCTTAATGGAAGAAATGGGCTTTATTGGCGTGCTGGGAGACTGGGTGCTGTGTGAGGCTTGCAGACAGATGAACGAGTTTGAGGCGCAGGGATTCAAGCTGCCGAAAGTTGCAGTGAATGTATCTGCTTTACAGTTCAATCCGCAGTTCATCCGGCGCGTGAAACAAGTTCTACACGAAACGTCGCTCGCGCCGTCACGACTGCAGTTGGAACTAACGGAGGGCGTTGTCATGGATGATGCCCGCTCCACGATCCAAGCGCTGGCTGAACTGAAGAAAATGGGCTTGGGATTATCAATCGATGATTTTGGGACGGGCTATTCGTCGCTGAGCTACCTGAGTCGCTTTCCGCTGGATGAGCTCAAAATTGATCGCAGCTTTGTGATTGAGTTTGATAAGAGCGAAAACGATGCCAGCCTTGTTATTGCCATCATTGCGATGGCTCGCAGCTTGAACCTACAGCTGGTAGCTGAAGGCGTCGAGACCCACGAGCAATACCATTTCTTAACGTCAAATGGTGCGCACGTTATACAGGGGTTTCTTTTCAGCAAGCCCGTGCCAGCAGAAGAACTGAAACCGCTGTTGGCGCCCTGGCACTTTATGACTCAAATACAGGGCATTACCTCGGAGGTCGCTGCCCCTCAACCACGCTCTGCAACGACCGCCTAGTTTTTTTGGTGGTCGCTACCTACTCTTCCATCGTGTCGATCACATCGGGGTTTTGCTCTAACTCGGAGATGGTACGCTGCAGTTCCTCTGGAGATTCTGATCGCACTTTTGCAGCCTCTCTTGCCATCTCTGCGTCGGTGGGTTCCTTGAATTCAAGGTTTTCGCTGTAGGTTCGATTATTGTAGTCGCGGCATTCGGGCAGCCCCGGCCCCTCCCCGCAAACATCAGTAATCACGCCGTTTTCCACCGTGACACGCTCACCTTCCACGTGAGTCGGGCCTGCACAAGCAGACATGGTCGTGGTAAAAAGCATTGCGATTAGATATCGCATCGTTGTACCTCCTGTTATCCATTCGCCAGTATGAGGTGCCTAGGATTGTTGGGTACTCTTCACTTGGCAAGCACAAACTCACCGACTCAGGTCGCTGATCCGAATCCCAGTAGTCCCAGCAGTCCCATCAATATGGCGTAACGCGTTGCTTTTCCGATGGCCGTTAACAGCACGAAGATACCAAACCTAACCCGCATGATGCCCGCGATAAACGTCAGTGCGTCGCCACCCACTGGTAACCAGGCGAACAGTAAAGACCAGACGCCGTATTTTTGAAACCAGCGCTGCGAAATACCCAATTTTTCAGGCTTGAAGGGAAACCACTTGCTGTCTTGGTAATGCAGCAAATACCTACCCAGGGCCCAATTCACCGCGGAACCGAGCGTATTACCAATGGATGCCCAAGCCCACAATGCCAAAGGATTGTAACCGGCGCTGACCAGACCGACCAGAACGAGCTCAGAGTAGGCGGGCACTAAAGTGGCTGCGAGAAAGGCGCTAGCGAACAGCCCAAGATACGCTTCCATGATGTTCAGCTTGTTGCCAGCACTGCGCTTCTATCCGTGCGTATCAACAAGGCGTTTGCGCGCACTTCACCAAACCTTGAAATAGCGCTAGCTGAGCGCGACTTTGCGGCATGTATTCCGGGTGCCATTGAACCCCTATAAAAAATAGTTGAGATCGCTCTTCTATCGCCTGAATAACTCCGTTCGCCTCTTGAGCGCTGATTGCGACGCCGGTTCCCAAGCGGTCAATCGATTGATTGTGCAGTGCATTCACCCAGCATAATTGAGTATTCAGTATGCCACCTAGGTGGCTATCGGGGGTGATAGTCACCTGCTTTCTTGGAAGTACGCTGCGTATGTTGCGAGTGGGCTCTGAGTAAAAATGAGAGATGTCCTGGTGCAAGGATCCACCCAGAACGACATTCATAAGCTGCGCACCCCGGCAAATCCCCAGCACTGGCTTTTTTTGGCTAATGGCCTCTTCGATAAGCGACTGCTCCAATTCGTCGCGAGCAGGATCAAAAACCGGTGGGGAGTGCGAGGCGAACAGCACGCGTAGAATGCCCAAGGGTACACTGATCATCCAGTCGAGAAAGCTATTGTGGTGTGAGGAGGTGTTTTCAGCCTTTGCAGCTATAGCGCCGTAGTTGAATGGGTCAACATCCGTACCTCCGCCAATAACAATGCCATCTAGGTCCTGCAATGTAGCGGGGCGGTTTGTGGTGATGCGCAGAGGTATCGCGCCACTTCTGCGCAGTGCGAATGCTGTCATTAGCCAGGCCGTTAGTCCGCCTTTTATGGGGCCGGTGACGCCGATCACAGCACGCTTTGTCACCCCGGTAGACGACCCTCTAGGAATTTTTCACTCAACAGACTTGTTAGGTGTGCACTCCAACTGCTACTAGGCGCAATGGAGAAAGCGGCATTATGGCTGCGCCATGCCTCTATCAGTTCCTCAAGCAGTGTGGGTTTCGAGGCCAGGTGCTCGACGTGGACCCAGCGATTCCATGCTCTCGCTGCGCTCCATCCCACCTGGTTGACTTTGCAGTCCGGCAGTCGATAGTGGAAAGCGGGGCGGCCTTTGACCAGTTTGCGCTCTTCGTCGTTTAAGGCCGAACGCACGCGCTCCAAGTCGAGCTCACACAGTACCGGCAGCATATCCAGCGCTCGATTGCGTGTTGGATTGTGCTTTAGGTAATCCTTTATCAGTTTGGATGTGCTGGGATGATAGCGATTATCGAGGGCCAGCAGCATGTATTCGTGTGGAAACGGGTCAATGTATTTCGTGAAAAAGCGCCGCGTGAGATCAATTTCTGAAGACTCGATAATCCAGGTATAAAGGAGTAGGAAGGCTTTGATATAGCGCGCCAGTATCTCACTTGAGAGTGACGGTATAGAAGGGTTGATGTGCATACCAAACGCATAAATGACCGACTCATGAGTGCCTTGTGCACCTAGCGCGCTCAAGGTGTCCACCAGGGTATCCAGCGAATCTAGCTTGTTCAGTGCGATGGGTTCTGTCACCACCTCGCAGGGTACCAGACCGCGACTGGCATGATCGATGTTAGTCTCAATGCCGTGTGCGATTGTTCCGGGATTGAAACTCACACCGAGCGACCCTAACCAGCTGCGATATCGAGTGGACTTCAACAGGTCTGCATCGCGCTCAATCGTCAACTTTCCCAGGCTGGAGTCGAGAATTACCGCTTCAAAGGGAGTTTTGACTTGCAGCTCACCACCCAGTGCCGTTTGTAATGCTCTTGCTGTATCTATGATAGGTAGGTTGCCAACCTCAAACTCAAAACCGGCGCGGCGCGGGTTGCCGGTCGTATCGGTGATAACAGGTGGCAGACGGTAAGGCTCTGGCACGTTGCGGCTCCGCGCTAGGGATTGGACTCACACTGGCTTTGACATGTTCTTCGCGTCTTGCACGAAATGTCTGCGTTACGGCATAGCATGCTATCGAATTTGGAGAGGGTATCAAGCTGAATCGTGTGACATCGGGAGCTGCACGACGACCCGAAATCCCGAATCAGTGTTTTCAGCCGTGACCCTGCCACCGTGCTGCGAGACAGCTCTGTGCACGATAGATAGACCCAGGCCGTAGCCACCGGTTTCCCGGGTTCGTGCCGTATCCGTGCGGTAAAAAGCGTCGAAAATATGCTCGACCTCCGATTCTGGCACGCCCTCACCGCTATCCGTTATGGTGACAACATAATGTGAGTTTTCCTGCTTGAGCCCAATCACGACCTCCGAATCTTTCGGGGTATGATGCAGGGCATTGCGCAGGATATTGTCGAAGCTCTTTCGCAATAAATCGCCCGCGCTCTCAACCAGCGCTTCCCGGCAGTCGGTGTAAAAGGTAAAGCGCTTGCCCTGCTGTGTGCCCTCGAAATTGGCGTCAACACAGAGTTGCTGAATTAGAGATACCAAATCGATATGAGAGTCCAACTCGAGTCTCTGGCTTTGCGCGGTCAAAAGCTGCGTGATTAAATCTTCCAGCCGCTGCGTCTCGAGCTCTATGCGCTGAAGATGATTGCTCGTCCGTTCAGGGTTTTCCTGGGCCAGGGCACAGGCGATACGCAAACGGGCTAATGGAGAGCGCAATTCGTGGGACACATCTGCCAGTAGGCGTTGCTGCGCCTGCATACGCTCCTGTAGTTGGCCGGCCATACTATTAAAGTCACGCGCAAGATCATCCGTCTCGTCTCCTCCGCGACCTCGCACCTGCAGACGTGCGTCCAAATCACCTTCGGCTAGGCGCCTGGAGGCGGACTGCAGTGCCTTCACCCGGCGCGTCACAAGCCGGGAGAGCAGATAACACACTGCTCCGCTCACCAATATGGCCAGGCTCAGACGCAACCATAAATTACTACGCAGAGCGCCTAGCCATCGGTCGTTTCTGCCTTGGAAGACAAATACCGCACGCAGCTCTCCCAAATCCGGACGGTAAATGCGGTGGGCGAGTAGTAGCGATCCCTTATCTCGCAGCAGTGCGCGTCGACGTCCGTCCTCCAGCTCTGTTGCCACTTGCACAATAGGTGGCGCTACTTTGCGCCCCAGCAGATCCTTGTAAGCAGCATTGAGCAAAAAAATCCCAATGTTATGCTGCCGGTTCGCGCTGGAGATCAGTGTCGGTAGTTCATCGCGATCGGCATTTTGTAACTCGTATATGGTTCGCAACATAAAGCGATGTGGTGGACCCTGTTGCCGCTGCTCAATGGCGTGCCGCGAAGGACTGTTGTCAACGTAGTAGTTGGCGATCATCCAGCTGAATAGGACCATGACCGTCGCCAGCCAGAACCCGAGAAATATTTTGCCGAACAGGCGCAGCCTAGGCACTATGAGTCTTCTGCGTTTGGGCGGACCGCGAATTGATAACCGCTGCCGCGAATACTCACGATGAGTTTTTCGCCACCGGCTGCCGCCAGCTTCTTCCGCAGTTTGCTGATGTGGACATCGACGCTGCGGTCGTAGGCCGCAAGTGGCTTGCCCAAGGCCTGCGCACTAAGCGACTCCTTGTCAACCACGGTACCGGCTCGCTGCAGCAGGAGCTCCAAAACATTGAACTCTGCGGAAGTCAGGTTCAAATCCAATCCCAGGTAAGTGGCACTGCGCTCTGCGCTGTTAAGACATGTGTCGCCGACGCGCAGGTGGCCTTCAGCCGCGTCGCTAGCTTTGCCGCTGCGCCGCAACACTGCTCGCAGCCTTGCCGCGAGCTCTCGCGGGTTACAGGGCTTCGGTAGGTAGTCGTCAGCTCCGAGTTCAAGACCAACGATGCGATCCGTGTCCTCACCCTTTGCAGTGAGCATGATCACTGGCGTCTGTGTGAAAGATCTTAGCGCTCGCAATACATCCAGACCGTGTATTCCCGGCAGCATGATATCCAGGACGATGGCATCGTAGTGTGTCTGGCGACAATGCTCGACCGCTGTTTGTCCATTGTGCAGCGCCTTGGCATGAAAGTTCTCAAGCTCAAGAAACTCGATAAGTAGATCGCAGAGATCACGATCATCGTCGACGATAAGTACACGTGCGTTCAACAGAGGTAGCCCCGTTTTTTGTTAGCGCTAAGTGTGGAGAACGATAGAAGACTTGTCACCTCCACCGGTGCGTGTGTTAACAATTCTTTACCGAACTCATCGTCTCTTTAACGCCTACAGCCCGTAGTATTGATCCAGATCTTGGTGATGACTGAGTCACCTGTTTTAGTAAACCCTTAGGAGTAATGTAAATGAATAGCAAGTGGAAAAAGCGAGCGGTCGTTGCGGCCCTGGCCAGTGCAGTTACCGTTTCTGCAGCAGCCTGGTCTGGCCCCCAAAGCAAGCACGGTGATCCAATGCGTATGTTTGGCTATATCAGTGAGAGACTGGACTTGAGTGCTGAGCAACAAACTGAAGTCGGTGCGCTGATGTCCGTCGCCAGGCAAGAAAGGGGTGAGGACCAAATCCGATTAAAGGAGCTGCGCTCGGAATTAATGGCCATGAAAGGCAATTTTGATGAGGGCAGAGCGCAGACTATTGCCGATGAAATTGGTCAAATCACTGGCAGGATGGTCTACCAGATGAGCTCTACTTTTGCCCAGGTATATGAAGTGCTCGATGCTGACCAAAGGGCTGAGCTGGATTCCATGCTAGCCAAGCGCAGTGAGCGCAGAGGCGATTGGAAGGATAGACGCTCGGGAGAATAGCTGGGCTGAAATGGGGGGGTAGGTAACGCCTGTCTCCTTAGCGATTTTGAATAACGTACACCCAGAGGATTTCGATCCCCTCCTCATCTAAGACGTCACTCCATGACGGCATAGCACCTTTCCCGTTCATGACAGCATCGACAAATCGGGGCTTGTCGTCCACGGGAAACGTGCGCAGATCATAAATACCCATCGGTGGATTGATCATATTGACGCCATGACAACGGGCGCAACGTCTACGGTAAGACGTTGCGCCTTTTTTAATCTGCTCGGCTAGCGCAGCCTCGTCGTTGGCATTAACCGAATCTCCAGCAGCGCTTTCTGCATCGGACAAGGGTGCTGCAGCGATCAACATTGCTGTCGCACCCAACACAATTAGAGAAAACAACTGCTTCAAAGTTAGTCCTCATCAAACAGAGCAAACGTCCACAATGAACCGCCCGGAGGTAGGTTCTGCAGTGCCGGATCGCCACTGAAAATGGTATATACGCCCCCGATACCGCTGACAACGGTAACGTATTGCTTACCATCACGCTCCCAGGTTACGGGTATTCCCGTGATGCCGGACCCGGTTTGAAAACCCCAGAGCTTTTCACCAGTATCGCTATCATAGGCGGCAAACTCGCCGTCCATTCGACCGCTGAACACAATGCCACCTTCGGTGCTTAGTACGCCGCTGTAGTTTGGCAATCGGGACGGTACGCGCCATTTGTCTTTGCCGGTGAGTGGGTCGATGGCTTTCAAGTAGCCGTGCTCGCCGTTTTCTGGAAAAGTAAAACCGATAAACTCCACGCCCAGATACATGGTTTTGGGTTCTTTGTCTTCTATCAGTGTGCGATAAGGCATGCCGAAGTTGTTCGTATTGGCGTAGGCTAACTGCCTTTTAGGGTCATAGGACATAGGCATCCAATTTTTGCCACCCAGAGCGGAGGGCCAAATTTCTACCGACTCGTCCATTTCGGGTGTCTTGCGCACCATGGTTGTCACTTCGGTATCGATGGGACGTCCGGTCTCCATATCGATACCCTTAGTCCAGTTAATGCGATCGACGAAGGGATTGGCCGCCAGCAACTCACCAGTAACCCGATCGAGGATATAAAAATACCCGTTGCGATTCGCCTGCATGACGACCTTACGAGGCTCTCCATCGATCGTTAGATCAGCCATTACGAGTTCGTTTACGCCGTCATAGTCATAGGGATCGTTCGGCGAAAATTGGAAGTACCAGACAATCTCTCCGGTCTTTGGCTTCAAGGCCAGCGCGCAGTTGATGAATAGGTTGTCACCTTCGCGTGGACCGCTGGGATTCCAAGGGCCGCCGTTGCCTGTGCCCCAATAAACCAGGTCCAGCTCAGGGTCATACGAGCCCGTGATCCAGGTAGGTGCGCCACCTTCCAGATAGGCTTCTGACCCCGCCCAGCTTTCACCACCAGGTTCATCGGGAGCTGCAGTGGTGTAGCGGCGCCACAGCTTTTCGCCGGTGGCGGGGTCCCACCCATCCAGAAAGCCTCGCGTGCCGTACTCGCCTCCGGAAATACCTGTAATAAGCACACCGTTCGCTACCAGCGGCGCGCCCGTCATGGAATAACCATCGATATACTCCGCTGCCTTTTGCCGCCAGACTTCTTTTCCGGTTTTCATATCCAGTGCGATGACGTGCGCGTCCAACGTACCCCGAAACAGCAGGCCGTTGTAGGCCGCCGCGCCACGGTTGTGTGATCCACAACAGACAACTGCATGAACGTCCTGGGGCAAGGGAACGGGTGTGCGCCAGATCTGCCTGCCGGTAAGAGGATCGATCGCTACTGTTGCATCGGTGGTGGTTTCATACATCACCCCGTCGATCAGCAGCGGCTGACCTTCTTGTGGATAATTGTTGGCCAGACTCAGATTCCAAACTGGTACCAGGCGTTTGACGTTCGACTTGTTGATTTGTGTGAGCGGACTGTGTCGCTGTAAGTTATAGCCACCATAGGTGGTGATTTCGTCTGTGGTGGTAGCGTCGTTAAGTAAGTCATCATTGCTTGGGCTCGCAGCCAGTGCGGCCGCAGCCGCCAGCCACAGTGGCAGCATGAGTGAATATCGCATGGTTTCTCCCAGCACCCGAAGGCGCCTTTTTGGTTATTGTATAAAGCCTGGGCCTTGCGATGCCCGGGCCAGATCTACCAATAGACTATTGTTCGTTAGTTTGCAAATCTTGCTCAAAGCTCCTGCAGCGCAAAGCCGAAGTCAGACTGAAATTGAATACCCACGTCCTTGTTTTGCGCACCGGTTATGACCGCGGTGCTGGCGGTCTCTGGCTGTAGATAGCGTTCCGTTACCCGACGCAAATCATCCATAGTGACGGCTAATACCCTGCGCCGAAACTGTTCGCGATCTTCATGACTACGGCCAAACAGGCGGTTATGAAAATGAGCTTTTGCCTCTCCTGCAGGTGAGCTGGGTTTGTCGATCGACCCGACAACACCCAAAATGGCCTCTTCTAAAGACTGATGCGGGTGCTGCGCGCTTAGCACCCAGTCGATGGCGGCGTCAAAATCGGCGAGCGTTTCCGTCAGACGTGGATCGCGATAAGAGTAGAATCGAAAAGCCGCAATGCCGCTATCCTGGGAGGCACCGCCACCGTAAGCACCCCCTTGCTCGCGGATGGTGCGATGCAAAAACCCGTTGCGCATGAAACCGCCCAGCACTGTCAATGCGGCCGCGTCGCTGTGCGCCATCGGCACCGTGGGATAGGCCTTGGCGCAGAAATTGACTTGACTATTGCAGAGCCAGAACTCTTTGCGAGCCTCCCGACACGGCGCGAGCATAAACGCGGGTGATGTGCGCTCTGATACGGGATAGTTGGCCTGCACGAGCGCCAGCAGATCGTCCATCTTGTCATCTTCGGCCACTAGCAACAGTTGGCTGGTGGTGAGATTCACCTGCTCGTACAGGGAGGAAAGTGAGTTTGCCAGCTCCTCCAATGCAGCCGGATCATCCAAACTATCGTCCAGCGCCCGCAATTGACGGATGCCGGCCAGCCCTGACGCCTCGTGATTGAGCTTAGCCAGAGGGCTCATGCCCGCGCAGGCAGCGGTCATGGCTAAACCATGCCCATGACCGGTGATAGATTGATCCCGCCGGGAGCGCTGCTGACTAATTAATTCTCGAATACGGGCTGTTTCGTCGAAGCGAACTGCGTTTTTGATATCTCGCAGCAATCGGCACTGCTCTGTGACATTGCGATGCAGCGCTTTCGAGGAGATTACCAGATTAGCGCTAACCTTTTGCTCGTCATCGACTGCGCCGCGCATGGAAGTGAGAGCAGTAACAGACCCAACCGTGGACGACTGTCGCTGCTGAGTACTGAGGTAGTCCTGCTCGCCAACACCCAATTCCGTCAGTATCTGATTAAACAGTGGCAGATGAAGCAATTGCTCTGATTTAAGCATCGGAATAGGGGATACTAGCTGCTGGTACACCAAGCCATTAGTCCCTTGCCGATAAGCGCTAACCGCTATGCACTTACCGCTATGGCTTTCAAAGCTGGGTTCAGGCAGATGCGAAGGTACATCCTCGAGAGTCACCTTTGGCAATATGCTTTCGTCATCCAGCATCTGCTGTCTTGCGGCCAGGTCAGATGCCAATTTCACGGTATCTGCGCAAGACTTTTCGTCCATATGTCGCTTGATATCCGACAGCCTGTCTTTCTCAGCAGCACTGCGTCGGGCGGATAAGTTATCGTCGGGCTGCATTACAAGCGTTACCCGATGCGGGTTGTCCAGTAACAGGCGCTTCGCCAGTGCGCGTATATAGTCAGGGTCCTCTATCTTCTGTCGCAGGCGCGCAATGACGGGATCTAGATTCAAGACGGCGATAGGATCGCTATAGTGGGTAGCGCAGCCTAGGGCCTGCAGTATCAGCTGCAATCCATAAGGGTAACTATCGCCACTGATTTCCCGTTGATGAATCTCTAGCTGGTGGAGCACGGCCTCCAAGCGCTCCTGTTCGATGCCTTTTTCAGCAAGTTCAGCTAGCACGTCCAGCACCATGGACTGCACTGCATCGGCGTGGTTTGCTTCCGAGCCCTCCACACCGCAGCAGAAGACCATTTCTCGCATGCTGTCTTCCAATCCACACAGCGGGGAGGGCGCATGACCCAATGGAGTGGTCTCCAGCGCACGTTGCAGCGGTGAAGCGCTGTTATCCAACAGCACACTGGACAATAGCTGCGCCTCCAGAAGTGACTCCAGGTCGCTGCTTTCGCCCAACAACCAGCCGATTACAATATGCGTCTTGTGGTCCTTGCTTGCGGCCTCGTCAAACGCGTAGACAGCCTCGTGCCGCAGTGGCTGTAACAGGCGCTTTTCAGGATCGACTCTGATTTGTTGATCGAGTTTGGAGAAACGTGACAGCGCACGCTCCTCAAAAATGGCCTGGTGTTCGCTGGCGGGGATGTCCCCAAAGGTCATGAAAATTGCGTTGCTGGGGTGATAGTGGCTCTCGTAGAAGGATTTCAGCTCGTCGTAACTCAAATCGGGGATGTGCTCGGGGTCGCCACCGCTGTTGTAGTGATAGGTGCTACTCGGGAACAACTGCTCGCAGAGCTTGCTCCATAGTACGCTGGGCACTGAACTCATTGCGCCCTTCATTTCATTGAATACTACACCTTTGAAAACCAGCTCCGAGCTAGGATCATCTGGCTTGGCAAACTCGACGCGATGGCCCTCCTGGGCAAAGTCCAGCGGGTCTAGTCGAGAAAAAAAGACAGCGTCGAGATAGACGTCCAATAGATTCTTGAAGTCTTTGCGGTTTTGACTCGCAAAGGGGTAGGCCGTCCAATCTGAACTGGTAAAGGCGTTCATGAAAGTGTTGAGAGAGCGCCTTAGCATCATGAAAAACGGATCTCTGACAGGGTAGCGCTGGCTACCGCAGAGTGCGGTGTGTTCAAGAATGTGCGCAACACCAGTGGAATCCTCGGGCACGGTTCGCAGCGCCACCAGGAACACGTTCTCGCTGCTATCCGAGGCAAGATGGTAGTGAACAGCGCCGGTCTTTTGGTGTTCATACTGTTCCACTGTGACATTGAGCGAATCTATCGATTCTTGGCGGATCCGCGTGAAGCTGGGATGGCTGCTGATAGACGCCGTGTTGCTTTGATTCATGTGTTTACCTGATTGCGCTTCAAATAAGATAAAGTGTCATTCTACAGGGTTTTCTCGCTGACTCCCGCAACGGGTACGAGCTCGATGCGGTACATCCAGGGCCAGTACTTACCCGTGACCCAGACACCACCGTCTGCGGGGTTGAGTGCAATACCGTTGAGGACGTCGGTGCCGCTGAGACGCTCGGGTACTGGCAGCAAGCCCTGCAGATTTATTACGCCCTCCACCACGCCACTGCTGGGGTCGATGATCACGACTTGGTCGGTTTGCCAGACGTTTGCCCAAACTTTTCCATTGATCCACTCCAGCTCATTGAGTCGTGGCAGTGGCGCGCCATTGAGGGTGACTCTAACTGCGCGTGTGTACTGATAGGTTTCTGGAGACAAGAAATACAGTCGGTCGGTGCCGTCGCTGTAAATCAACTCCTCCGAGTTATGGGTAATACCCCATCCCTGAGTAGGAATTTCGAGGCGTTTTAAGCCCTGCAGTGTATCTTTGTTATAGACAAACACGACCCCCGACTTCCAGGTTAGCAGCAGCAAGCGATCGTCGAAAATGGTCAGGCCCTCGGCAAAATACTTTGCCTCTACCGCGCGCTCCTCTTCCAGTTCCCCGGTCGTGAAATTAAAGCGCAGTAACCGTGATTTGTTGTACCCGCCGCTACTCACGTAGAGTTTATCGTTGAGAATCTGCAGACCTTGCACCTTTAGATCGCGGCTCTGTGGTTTCTTGTCAACGACCTCGTATCCAAAGTGTTCTACTGCGACCCCCAAAGGGCTGATCAGCGTCAGCGCGATTGTGAGCAAAATATGGCGAGACATCGGCTAGATCCGATTGCGACGTAGGTCGCGGATTATAAACCGCCCGGGGTTTAGGGCGCGAGTGAGGTCCCGACACATAGGAGGTGGCTCTCGACATATGTCGCTGGCAACGAGCTCGCCCAGTAGGGGAGCGCTGGTCAAACCACGCGAACCCAGGCCGGTGACAATGAATAGACCTGGCAAATAGCCGCCTGATTCGTAAACGTCGAGACGGGCATTACGGCGCAAGGCGGCGAAACGCGTGACAAACTGACCCCAGTCTGGTGCCCGGCCGGCCAGGGGAAGATAATCTGGGCTGGCGCAGCGAAACCCCACCCTCGCTTTTAGCGTAGCGCTGGTTAAGCCCGCTAGCGACTGTGCCCAGCCAGGCAATGCGTTGGCGAGTAGCTGCAAATTGAGCTGACTGTCGCCGCTGCGTAGTGTCCTGTCATCGTCACCTAAATCGAATGTTGCCCCGATTGAGTGAAATCCGTGACGCGCCGGTGCAATATAGCCCTGGTGGCAAAATGCAGCTCGCAGCCCCACAGGGACGTCCGCAGATGGCACTTCCGTGGTTTGGCCGCGAATTGCCTGCAGAGGCAGCCAGCTGCATTGTTCAAAGTTCATAGTCTCTATCCCGGTCGCTAACACGACGCACGCAGCCTCCCAGTGCCGACCCTGATGGGTACTCGCCCGCCAACCCGAGGCGATACGTTCAAGCGACACCTGACCGCAGTCCGCATGAAGCTGTGATAGCGAGGAATCGATGAACGCGTTGCAGACCGCTGGTGGATTTAGCCAACCCGATCGCGGAAACCAAAAACCGTCGCACAACTGCTCCACGCCCAGCAATGTGTTGGCGGTAGCAGCGTCCAGATACTGCGCATACTCCGGGATAAGTGCGAGTTGATGAGCCACCTCTGGTATTTCAGCTTGGTCGGTCTGTTGGTGAAACGAGCCACAAAGCGCGCCGTCAACACCCTCTTGTAACTGTCCACGCGCAAACAGCCGCTGATAGCTTGCGACCGCGTGTTGGTAGCTCTGCGCCCCGAAATCCGCCAGAGGCGAGTGCTCACGGTGTACACGATGGTACAGTATGCCCTGGCTGTTACCCGACCCTTCACCTGCTAAGGAGCCGCGCTCTAGCAGTATCGTTCTGATCCCGCGTCGATTTAGTGCCGCAGACGTAGCGCATCCCGCCAGACCTGCTCCAATAATGATGACCTCAGTGGGTGAAATATCCAGCTGTACTGGAACATCCCATGCGGCCTTTAGCGATATTCTCGATTCTTTTTCATGTGCCAAAACGCCGCGCAGGCATTCGCGCTTGCGACCGTAGCCGGGTACTTTTTCAACTGAAAAGCCCAGCTCCTGAAGTGTTCTACGGACCGCGCCGGCCACGGTGAATGTGGCCAGGGTTGCGCCAGTTCTACTTAGGGCTGCGGCATTTCGCAGTAAATCGGGATGCCACATGTCCGCGTTGCATGACGGCGCGAAACCATCAAGGTACCAGGCATCAACGAACGGGTTCTGCCAATTTGACAAGTGTTTCAATGCTTCGCCCGCATCGTGCCACCACAGATCCAAGATGATCTGGCCTTGTTCGAATATCAGTCGATGCTGTCCCGGAACAAGGCCTGGATACTGCTCTAACAGTTGTGTCGTATATGGGCTTAGCTCTCCCCAATGGGAAAGCGCGCGCTCTATATCGCGGTGTTTGAGAGGGTAGCGCTCGAAGGATAGATAATGCAGGCGCGGTTTTTTTCCTTCTGTAGCACTCCACTCGCGCCAGCTTAAGAGAAAATTAAGACCGCTGCCGAAACCGGTTTCACCTATGCAAAAAGTCGGTGAGCTGTGCCGACTCCAGCGCTCGGGGAAACCGCTACCGTGAATGAAAACATGCAGGCTCTCGCTTAACCCGTGTTCGTCACTGTAGTAGATATCTCTAAAGCGTTGGGAGCGTGGTGTACCTTGATCATTAAACTCTACTTCGCCAGCTGGCGCGGGTTCCCAGGGCAGGTGCTGACGATTCATCCGGCGGATGGGTTGATATTCAGCTCCTCGGGAAGCCAGGCGGGAATATGTGCGTTCTTCTCAGCGAGCAGTTCCTCGACACTGAACAGGTGCAGTTCGGGTATGCCCTGAGGCGGTAGATAGAGTGTGATCAAAAAATCGGCCGCGCTTTGCTGCTCTGGGATATGCACTTCCCAATGGTGATCCTTTATTCTCAGTGTTGTGGATCCCGGCTTTAGTTGAATGCGTGCGACGTAATTGTTTTTACCCACCGGTTTCAGGCTGCGACGTTCGCTTGCAATCAGTTCACCCAAAAGCTGCGTTCGTATACTGCAGATTTGCTCAACATCACGCCGGCTCTCTGGAATCGTTGGATCGATCAATCGCTGGGTGATGCGGCTGAGCGCCGTGCTGCCCTCTGCTCCGCTCAGGCGGATCTTATCAGCACTGTAAGGTATCGGGGCAAGCGTAGTAGCTTCAATGCTAGCAGCGGCGCGTGCAGCAAGCTCTTGATCGGACGGCAGCGTCTGCGCCGCCTCCTGCAGTTCGGCATAGTACTGGACCAGAAGTGCGTGTAATCGGGCTACATGCTCGCGCTCACTCTCCATGGAGTAGTCGCGCGCAGCTAACCGAATGGGCTTGCTTTCGATTGCATCCTCTGCCGCTTCCTCCTCTGTAATTTCTGGCTGCGACATGCTCAGCAGGCGGGCGTTGGTGATTTGCTGTTGCAGGAGAGTGAGTTCGCGCTCAGTGACCTTGATGAGACGCTCTTTGATGCGAACCATTTCCAGTGCCAGCTTGCGCACAGCGGCGTTACCACTTTGCTCTGGGGGTGTATCGCCCAATTCCAAAAGGTCCACTGTGCCTTTGTACTGTTCCAGTTCGCGGGTCAATAGTTCCCGCTCGTGGGCGAGTGTTTCCAGCTCCAGATCTGCGTCGGTCTGTGCGTAGACAATAGGGTCGAAAGCCAGGAAAAAACAGATGGTTGCGAAGCTGACGGCTCGTAGCCTCTGTACTAGCTGCTGCGGGGCAACTGCAAACGGCCCAATCATTTCTGCCTTCCGTTCAAACGTCAAAACAGAATACCAGAGCAACTTTGCCTTGGGCTAGCACGCATGGCCGAAATAGCGATATAGTTCCGTTCAGTTTTCTGGCTAACTAGCGCCTCTTTTACCCGAAAAAGGCGATCATCGGAACACACATGACACAATCTCAAGAATCTAGCATCCCAAAAGAAAAGTTCCTTATTATCGCGGTCAACCTGTTGCATAGGCAGTTCATCGAGACCACTCGAACCCAAGCAAAGCAGGTTTATCGAGAGCTTGCCGCTAAGCGCACGCTCAATCTGACGACATTGAAAATGGAGGACGAGTCGACCTTACGGATTCGCCTGGCAATGGATTGTTCGGAGTTTCGCGGACAATTGAATTTCGGCGCGTTCAAGGCCAGCCTATCGATTTTATTAGGTAACTTGGCATCGGCCCTTCAAGAAGAAAAAGAGGTCAATGTGTTCAGCATAGAAGACAAGCCCTCTTCGTTGATTTTCGGTATTACAGGTGTGACGGTGGACAAGAATATTGCCAATGTCATGGTACTGGGCAGCGAGGTGGGCGAGCAGACAGGCGAGGCCACCTTACGCTTGATGTATCTGGATCCGTCTCAGTTTGTTAAGTCCGGCGAACAGTCTGATAGCCAGCTCGCCTCATAGCGCTGTCGGTGCAGTTAAGAGTTTACCGAGACGCAGGGAAAAGCTGGCCGTTCGATGGCCAATTTCTCGGGCGGAGCCATGACCTGAGCTGTGCCGGTCACAACCACCTTGTTTTTGTCGTTTTGCACCTTGCAATCCAAAGTGATGATCTCACGTTTGTCCTGACGCTCGGTGACCTCAAGTAGAACCGTGATCAGATCGCCAATTTTTACCGGTAGCTTGAAGCGCATCGTCTGGCTCAGATAAATTGTGCCCGGGCCCGGTAGCTCCATCGCTATTGCAGCGGATATAATTGCGCCGCTCAACATGCCGTGCGCTATCCGTTCTCCAAAACGCGTTTTAGCAGCGAACTCGGCATCGAGGTGAACGGGGTTGACGTCACCCGAGACGGCAGCAAATAGCTGGATGTCTTTTTCTTCTATGACCTTGGAGTAGCTAGCAGTCTGACCCAGTGCGATTTCCGGGTAGGTATAATTGGTGATTGTCGGCATGAGGTTACGACCCTTCGTTGTAAAAACGGCTTAGCGACTACTTTAACTCAGTTTTGCGGTAACGGTTTTCCTCTCCACTAAATAAGCAAACGCAGATACATAAATAACGTGTCGAAGATAGCAGAAGACAGTGTGCGGTCGGATGGTGAAGCTAAACGAACCCGGGTGAATATTAGTTTTCCAGACGACTTGCCTGTGTCTCAGAAGCGTCAGGAAATCTCTAAGCTGATTGCGTCTCACCAGGTTGTCATCGTCGCGGGCGAAACCGGCTCGGGCAAAACGACGCAGTTGCCTAAAATCTGTCTAGAACTCGGTCGTGGCGAGCACAAGCAGATTGGGCACACGCAGCCCAGAAGACTGGCGGCGCGCACTGTAGCGCAGCGCATCGCACAAGAGCTTGGCTCTGAGTTAGGTGGCGCGGTGGGGTATCAGGTCAGGTTCACCGACAAAGTATCGGATGCCACAGCCATCAAGTTGATGACTGACGGTATCTTGTTGGCAGAGATACAGCATGACAGGCTGCTGCGGCGCTACGATACGCTGATCATTGATGAGGCTCACGAACGCAGCCTCAACATTGATTTTATTCTCGGGTATCTGAAACGAATTCTATCGAAACGTCCTGATCTCAAGATTATCATCACCTCCGCCACGATTGATGTAGACAGTTTTGCTAGACATTTCGATAACGCGCCCGTTGTCGAAGTGTCCGGTCGAACATTTCCGGTTGAAACGCACTACATAGATCCAGGGGATATCGAACTTGAGGAGGCGGGTAGCCGGCAATTGGTGCAGCTGGTTGATGATATTGAGGCGGGCAAGTTTGGTGAACGTGGCGATATCCTGATCTTTCTACCCGGCGAGCGAGATATCAGGGAAGTGGCTAAGACACTGCGCCATAACGCTGCCCTAACTGTGCTACCTCTCTACGCCCGCCTCAGCCAGCGTGAGCAAAACCGAGTATTTGACAGCTCGTCCCAATCGGGCGTTCGCGTGGTGCTGGCTACCAATGTTGCGGAGACCTCCCTCACTGTACCTGGCATTCGCTATGTCATTGACCCTGGACTGGCACGCATCAGCCGTTACAGTTTTCGAACCAAGCTTCAGCGCTTGCCAGTTGAGCGTATTTCCCAGGCCAGTGCAAACCAGCGTCAGGGTCGCTGTGGTCGGATCGCGTCTGGCGTTTGCATACGGCTGTACAGCGAAGAGGATTTTCTTCAGCGCCCAGAATTCACGGACCCTGAAATTCTGCGTACCAACCTGGCGGCGGTGGTGCTGCGGATGTTGTCGCTTCGTCTGGGTGATGTTGAAGATTTTCCGTTCATCAATCCACCCGATCCGCGTCAGGTAAGAGACGGTTATAAGTTACTGGAAGAGTTGGGTGCGATTACCACGGAAGGAAAGCTATCGTCAGTTGGCAGACGGATGGCGCAGCTTCCTATTGATCCCAGGCTGGCGCGTATGATCCTTGCCGCTGCTGAGCGCGGCTGTATGGAAGAAGTACTGATCATTACCAGCGCATTGGCGATTTCCGACCCCAGAGAGCGCCCCGCTGACAAACAGCAGCAAGCGGATCAGCAGCACGCGCGGTTTCGTCACCCGCAGTCGGATTTCATGGCCTGGATTAAGCTCTGGCAATATTATGAAGAGCAGCGGCAAACGCTGGGCAGCAATCAGCTGCGGAAATTATCAAAGCGTGAGTTTCTATCTTTTATGCGTATGCGTGAATGGCGAGATATCCACACACAGCTTACCGTTGCCTGCAGGAGTCAAAAGCACAAATGGTCCCAGAGAGTGCCAGAGCAGGAGAACTATGAAGGCGTCCATCGCGCGCTGCTGGCGGGACTGCTCAGCAATATTGCCCAGCGGCAGGAGGGCAAGGAGTATCTGGGGAGTCGCAATCGAAAACTGCGCGTCTTTCCGGGTTCGTCCCAGGCGCGAAAACCGCCGAAGTGGTTAGTTGCAGCAGAGGTAGTGGAAACCTCAGGTGTGTATGCGCGTGAAGTGGGGGCAATTCAGCCGCATTGGGCGTTGGATATCAATCCTCAGCTGCTTAAACGCCACCATTATCAGCCTCGCTGGCAGGCACGCAGCGGTCGCGTCATGGCCTATGAGCGCGTCTCCCTCTATGGTCTGGTTCTGTCTGACAAGCGTTCAATTCACTACGGGCCCATCGCACCGGATGAGTCGCGTGAGCTGTTGATAAGAGAAGGCCTGATTGCAGGACAGATCAGGCCGCAACCAGCCTTTTTGAAGCAGAACCTGCGGCTCATCCGAGATATTCAAGATATTGAGTCGCGAGTGCGCCGGCGCGACATTTTGGTGGATGAGGAGGCCCTGTTCTCGTTCTACTCCGCGCGTTTACCCGAAAAGCTCTATACCGTCGGGCAGTTACGCAACTACATCAAGCGCTCCCCAGAGCGGGAGAAGAGCCTGTTGATGCAGCGGGAGCAGATCGTTGCAAAAGATCCCGGGTCTCTGACGGAGCAGTTCCCCGATGCCCTGTTGTGGGACGATATGCGCTTTCGGCTCAGCTATCAGTTCGAGCCAGGCGGAACCAATGATGGTGTATCGGTCACCGTGCCCGTTGCCTTGCTCAATCGCGTGCCTCGCTTTCGGTTTGACTGGCTGGTTCCCGGTCTGCTTCGGGAAAAGTGCATCCAGTTGGTAAAAGCGTTACCCAAGGCACTTCGGCGTCAGCTCGTACCTGTTCCCGACCACGTGGACCGTGCACTTACCACAATGCAAGCTGGTGATGAGGATCTGTGCGTGGTGCTGGCGGAGGCTTTATCTCGCGGGATCCGCGGCCGACTGAGTGCGAGCGATTTCATGCCAGAACAGCTGGATGACTTTTATCGCATGAACATTAGAGTTGTGGATGCCAGGGGTGCGTTGCTGGAACAAAGTCGCGACCTGGCCAAACTTATCAATCAGTTTCGCACTGAAACCAGCGACAGCATCAGCTCAGACGTGGAGGGCTCTCCGGCGCGCACAGATATTAAGCGCTGGGACTTTGAAGACATGCCGCAACAGTGGCGATTTCGCCAGGCCAATATGGATATTGTTTCTTATCCCGCGTTGGTTGACGAGGCGGATCACGTGGCGATTGCGCTTTGCGACTATCCAGGTCAAGCGCAAATTCAACACCGCCTCGGTGTCCTGCGACTGCACCGTTTGCACAGCGCGCAGCAAGTCAAATACTTGCGCAAACAGCTATTGCGGGGCAATGATTTTGCCCTGGTGCTGGCCGCTTGCCAGCTTGAGCGAGAACCCTTAGTGCAGGACGTGATCGATGCGAGCTATATGCTCGCCATGTCGGTTGATCAAGCGCCCCCATACGATAAGAGCAGTTTTGAACAAGCCCTACAGCGCGGCAAGGGTTTAGTTATCGAGCGTGCGAATGAACTGGAGAAGATGTTGTTCCTGAGCTTACAGGTGCTGGCTGATGTTCGCGGCCGCCTTGCAAGCGTATCCGATGTACATGGGTCCGATGCCCAGCGAGACATTAACGACCAGCTATCGCGTCTCTGGCAGCCAGGTTTTATGCGAGACACCCCCGAGGAATGGTTGCTGCAGCTGCCCCGCTATATGAAGGCCATCCGCGTTCGGCTAGAGCGGCTGTCGGGTCAGTATGCGAAGGATCAACGGCATACTCATATGCTGGAATCCCTAGGAACGCCTTTGTGGCAGGCTCTCTGCAAGCGGCCTGGTCTGCTGCAGCTGAGTCAGGAGGCCCTCGCGTATCGCTGGCTACTTGAAGAATTCAGGGTGTCACTGTTTGCGCAAGCTCTGGGCACGCGCAAGCCGGTCTCGGAAAAGCGTCTTATTGAGCGTTGGCAAACAGTGGAGGCGTGGCAGGCAGAAAACCCACAATAAAATTGTGGATAATCAAGAATTTCGCAGCCGCGCTCTTGCGCATGAAACTTCCGCTGTACTAGTGTGTCATAGAATGCACGAAGGCAGCACACGGAGAATTTGTTCTTTCGAGCGCTTCGGGTAAAGAGAAAAAATCATCTTAACTTGACTAGGGAACCTACAATGGCTCAATTCAAAAAACCACTGGCTGCAGCGCTTGGTGCTGCCTTTCTGGCGAGCGCTATCGCCCCCATCGCTACAGCAGAAGTGAACCCTTTCTCAGCGCAGCAGCTGAGCGGTGGTTATGATCTTGCCAATTACGACAAGCACGAAGAAGGTAAGTGTGGCGAAGGTAAGTGCGGTGAAGGCAATTGCGGCGACGACAAAGGCGGCGAAGGCAAGTGCGGTGAAGGTAAGTGCGGCGATGACAAAGGCGGCGAGGGCAAGTGCGGCGAGGGTAAGTGCGGCGGCTAGTCAATAATGCCTGATGCAAAACGAGCCTTCCGCGGAGCGGGGCTCGGCTTGCGGCGGTCCCTACTGGGCCCGCTGCAGGCGATGGACCAAGGATCGGTCGATTTCATGGAAATCGCTCCTGAGAACTGGATTGGAGTAGGCGGGCGATTCCGCCGCCAGTTCCGAGCACTCGCAGAGCGATATCCAATGGCACTGCATGGCCTGTCTTTGGACATTGGCGGGCCTGACCCCATCGATATGCAGTTGGTGCGATCCGTCAAAGCGCTCATCGACGATATCGATGCGGTTGTCTACAGCGAGCACCTGACCTACTGCGCCGCTGAGGGACATCTTTACGATCTACTTCCCATACCCTTTACCGAAGAGGCTGTTCACTACGTGGCCGCGAGGGTAAAGCAGGTTCAGGATATTATTGAGCGTCCGCTGGTGCTGGAAAATGCATCCTATTACGCTCAACCTCATGCGGATATGAGCGAGTCCGAATTTGTTGGCGCGGTGCTGGCCGAGAGCGGCAGCGACCTGTTGCTGGATGTAAACAACATATACGTTAACAGTATCAACCATCGGTATGATCCAGTGGCTTATCTCGACGCTCTGCCGCTGCAGCGTGTCCGCTATATTCACGTCGCTGGGCACTTTGATGAAGCGGATGATTTGAAGGTCGATACCCACGGCGCCGATGTGATCGATCCTGTTTGGACCCTGCTGGAGGAAGCCTACCGCCGCGTCGGACCGGTTCCGACCCTGCTAGAGCGAGACTTTAATATCCCGCCGCTAGCAGAACTGCTGAAGGAAGTGCAACAGGTGCAGCGCTTGCAACAGGCGGCGCAACTTTCAGCGCCTGCTCAGGTGCTGGCATGAGCGGCATTGGATTGCGTGATGCGCAATTAGAGATGGCGCAGTATCTTCGCGACCCTGCGATCGCCACCGCACCACAGGGCGTCGAACAACGTCGCCTCGATGTGTACCAGCGCCTTGTCTTCAACAATATCGAACGCTTGGTGGCGAGTGTTTTTCCCGTGCTGCGCTCACTCTATGCCGAGGAGCAATGGAACGCGCTGGTGCGCGCTTTTATCCAGGATCACAGCTGCCATACTCCCTACTTTTTGGAAATCGGGCAGGAATTTCTGCAGTTCATAATGGAGGAACATGCAGCGCGTAATTGTGACCCGCCCTTCATGACCGAACTGGCGCACTACGAATGGGTAGAATTGGCCTTGGATGTAGCGGAGCAGGAGCCTCTGCCTGAGCGAGGGTATGAAGATATTCTGTCGGCAATACCGCAATTGTCACCGGTGGCATGGCTGCTGAGCTATCAGTTTCCCGTGCACCAGATAGGCCCTAATTTTCAACCCTCAGAGTCCGCTGAACCGACTTTTCTCGCCGTCTACAGAAATCGAGAAGAGCAGGTACGCTTCATGGAGCTGAACGCCGCAACCGCTCGACTGGTAGAAATGACAAGGGACAATATTGCTGCGAATGGGAAGTCTCTTCTGCTGACGCTGGCCGCTGAAACGGGCATGGATAAGGCGGCCGTGCTGAATTTTGGCGCGAAGCAGCTGCAGGAACTGGTGGACGCCGCTGTTTTGGGGCTGCACGACGATGCTGACCAGGTGGATTCGCGTCTTGCCCCCATCATTTAGTCGGCGTACCATTTCAATGTGAAGTCGCGATAATCACCCTCATGAACCATCTGCGTAACGTTTTTGTTCTGTTAATCCTCGTCATGTCGCCCGCCTTGGCAGCTGACGATATCGAAGAAAAGGACAACATTGATCCCTGGGAGCCAATGAATCGAAAGGTGTTTGCCTTTAACGATGCACTGGATACCTGGGTTGTACGCCCCGTGGCGGAAGGCTACCGTTTTGTGATGCCCGACGTTGCCGAACGCGGTGTGACGAACTTCATCCTCAATATTTACGAATTTAACAACTTCTTCAACGCGATTTTTCAGGGGGAGCTTGTTGGCGCGAGTAAGGCAGGCGGTCGATTTCTCGTCAACTCTACCCTGGGGATAGCTGGCCTATTCGATGTTGCCACACCGATGGGTATCGAGCCGTTTCGGGCAGATTTCGGCCAGACGCTAGCCGTATGGGGTGTGGATTCCGGCCCCTTTGTCATGATGCCGGTCATAGGTCCAAGAACAATACGCAGCACCGTGGGCTATTTTGCGGATACTTATGCCTCGATACCCGCTCTGGTAAACGAGAACAGCTGGGCATGGACGTTTTGGACGGTAGAGGTGATTGACTTTCGCGCCCGGCTGTTGGATGCAGATGATCTGATAACGGGTGATAAATATATCTTCCTTCGCGACGCCTACCTAAGCCGACGGGAAGCGTTTGTAAATCGAGGCCTGGTGGTCGACGATTTTTCTGATTTTGGTGTCGATGACGAGGACTGGGAAGACTTCTGATCGCGCACTTAGCCCCGCCGCCAGCGGTGCTACTTTAAATATGTGAAATCCTGCCCAAAGCTAAGGGCCTTTAGTTGCCTGAATGCAGTGATCGGCGTACTGTCTCGGCGGACATCCCGCCAAAGTTCCAACAGATGACCGCAACCGGAAATGTGCTTGTAATCGATGACGTATCGGCGCGCGCCCAGTCTCTCGCTGAACTCGTTAGTAGCGCTGGGTTCAATACAACAGTGGTCACTAACGTCTTTGAAAATGGTATTTCGTTAGGACCCGATAGTGAATTCGACGTTGTGCTCTGTGAGCTCGATTTGAAGGGTGTTTCCTGGCGAGAAGCGCGTCGCAAGTTGCGTGAGATGGATGCTCAGGTGCCTGCGATTATGTTCAGCGACGTGGTAGATCCCGAACGTATGATGACGGCTTTGCATCTCGGTGCCAGCGATTTTTTTGTGCGGCCGATCAAAAATCAACGATCGTTGATCAAATCCATAGAGCGGTGCCTGCGCCAACGCTCAATGCGGCGCGAACTACAAGACTCGAAGGCGCGTTTAGAAGCTGCCAACAATGAGCTGCGCGCCACCGTCAAGGTGCTGGAGCAAGACCAGCAGGCGGGACGTCAGGTGCAGCTTAAGATGTTGCCGGCAGGACCGCTGGTGTTAGATGACTTTGTGATCAGTCACACCGTTATCCCATCTCTGTACCTGAGTGGCGATTTTACGGATTACTTCACCGTCGCCGACCACTATGTCACCTTCCTGATGGCAGATGTGTCGGGCCATGGCAGTTCTTCGGCTTTTGCCACTGTGTTGCTAAAAAACCTGTTCGCCCGCAAGCGATCCGATTTTTTACGCCAGGATGATGATTCAATATTGAGCCCGACGGCCATGCTCGAACGCGCCAATAAAGAGCTCTTGGACTTGGCGGTGGGTAAGTTTGCCACCATGGTTGTGGGTGTGCTTGATATGCAAGAAAACACCCTTCGCTACGCTGTAGCGGGCCATTTGCCGCAACCAGTACTGGTCTCTAGAGAGGGCGCGCGTTACCTCGAGGGTGAGGGCAGTGCCGTGGGCATCATGCAGGATTCTGTATTTCAAGAACACCATGTGCCACTGCCCCAGAGCTTTATGCTTGCCTTATTTTCGGACGGTATCTTGGAAATCCTGCCGCCGAAAAATCTGATTGAAAAGGAAGCCTATTTTCTCAGTATATTTGAACAGGCTGCGGAATCCCCCGAGCAGTTAGTGACCCGCCTGGGTCTTGACCGGGAAGAGCCGGCACCGGATGATATCGCCGCTCTGTTCATTCATAAGCGTGGCTGATATGCAGGAAGGAAAAATTCTCGCCGCGAGCCATGACGGCATGTACGTGATTCGCCTCGAGGGTGATGTGCGCCTCACGCTGTGCACCACGATTGATGACTACTTTCAGAAAATGTTTGACGACCCAGCGTTTACCAGTGTCTGGGTGGATCTGTGTGCTGCCGAGGGGTTAGACAGTACCACTCTGGGCCTGCTGGCAAAACTCGCGCTCAACGTGAAAGAACGATTTGGTTTTAAACCTGCGATCTACTCGTGTGATAGTGGAATTAACCGCTTGCTGAACAGCATGGGGTTTCGGCAGTTATTCGAGCTCCGAGAAGAACTCTGCGGCCACCCAGAAGAAACGGTGTTGATCCCGGCCGTTAGGGGCAGTGAATCAGCAGTCAAAGACAAGGTGATTGAGGCGCACAAAACGCTGATGGAGCTGAACGCGGAGAATAGAGCTCGCTTTAAAGACTTGCTGACCGCCCTAGAGTGCGGTTGATTCGTGCTCTGCAGAGAGCTTGGTTTTGATGTAGTCCTCGTGCGAGACATAACACAGCTCGGCTACCTGCCTGATGAGATGCTCTTCGTACTTATCCAAACGACCATCTGCATAGGCTACTCGCCACATTGACCCTATTAATTCAAGTTTCTGTGCCGGTAGATAATGATCGTTGATAAGGCGGGTAAACTCATACAGTGAGGTTGAATTGTCCAACTGCTCGCTGGCTTGGTCTATCAGTTCGCGAACCTCAGTGCGGCTCAAATCCAGGCTTTCATAGAGCAGTTTCTCAAGCTCGTCCTTTTCGACTTTATCCTCGCTGAAATCGGCTCTGGCAGTCTCGATCATCAGCGCTGCCGCAGCCTGTCGGAGCCGATGCTCTTTTTCTTGCAGAGACTCATCTGATGGCATCTCGAATATCTTTTTAAACGCTTCAATCATCTCGTGCTAATCACCTGCTCTAATTTAACCTGATCGCCGACGAAGTTGCGGATGCCTTCAGCCAGCTTTTCCGTGGCCATGGCATCGGCGTTCAATTCGTAGCGAAACATCGCTTCGTCCAGCGTAAACTTCTCATCACTTGAGGTGGCGCCTTCGGGGCTGAGCCTGCGCTCAAGCTCACCTTCATCAGCGACCAGTTCTTCCAATAGTGCTGGGCTGATCGTGAGTCGATCACAGCCCGCCAGGGCTTCGATCTCACCTGCGTTGCGAAAACTTGCACCCATGACGACGGTGTCGTATCCGTGTTGTTTGTAGAAGCTGTAAATACGGGCGACCGATTGGACCCCAGGATCGTCATCAGGTTTCACTATTTTGACATCAGTGCGGGCTTTATACCAATCCAGAATTCGACCAACAAAGGGTGAGATTAGAAAGACACCAGCGTCGGCACAGGCTTTGGCTTGACCAAAGCCGAATAGCAGCGTCAGGTTGCAATTGATCCCTTCCTTTTCCAAGACCTCGGCGGCGCGTATCCCCTCCCAGGTGGAGGCGGTCTTGATCAAAATTCGCGAGCGACTGATATCCGACTCTTCATACATTCCGATCAGCTTGCGCGCTCTGCCTATTGTCGCCTCGGTATCAAAAGACAGCCTGGCGTCTACCTCCGTAGAGATTCGGCCGGGAACAATTTTCAGGACTTCCTTCCCCACATCCACGGCAAAGCGATCACAGCAGTTCGCCAACTGCTCAGCGTTAGAGCCGCCCTGATCCGTCGCCCAGGCTTTCGCATCATCCAGCAGTTTTGAATACTGAGGTAGGGCAGCCGCCTTCAAAAGTAGTGAAGGATTAGTGGTGGCGTCCATCGGCTGGTAGCGGCGAATCGCTTCGATATCACCCGTATCGGCCACGACATCGGTCATTGCCTTCAACTGATCTAGTTTGCTTGTCATATGCGTTACAGCCTATGTTGTCGCCAAGGTAGCAGTTTGTTTGTGACGGTTCTGTTGCCGCACTTGTTCAAACGCGGAGGTCAAAACACCGATGTCTGCACCCTGCCTGTAGGCGTTCTCGCTCAGAAAACGCCTGAATTTTCGCGCTCCGGGCATGCCCTGGTACAAACCAAGGATATGCCGCGTGATGTGATTCAAATGAGCGCCGCGATCGAGTTGTTGCTCTGCGTAGGGGATGAGACCGGCAATCACATCATCCCGAGATTGGACGGGCTTGTCTATACCGAACACCTCTGGGTCGACCTCTGCCAACATCCAGGGGTTTTGGTAGGCCTCGCGGCCAATCATCACGCCATCGGCGTGTTTCAGGTGCTCTGAGACTTGCTGCAGCGTTTGAATTCCGCCGTTGATGACAATGCTCAGATGTGGCAGGTCGGATTTTAGGCGGTACACCCACGGGTAGTTGAGCGGAGGAATCTCGCGGTTTTCTTTTGGTGACAGCCCTGTCAACCAGGCTTTGCGCGCGTGCACAATAAACGTGCTGCACCCTGTGTCTGCCACCGTGGCCACGAAATCCATCAACTCCTGATAAGACTCCATGTGATCGATGCCAATGCGGTGCTTGACTGTCACCGGAATACTGCAGGCGTTTAACATGGCATCAACACATTCGGCCACTAGCTGCGGCCTCGCCATAAGGCAGGCACCAAACATGCCGGACTGCACTCGGTCGGAAGGACATCCACAGTTGAGGTTAACCTCATCATAGCCCAACTGCTGGGCCCACCTGGCGCATTGGGCAAGGTCGCCGGGCTCGCTGCCGCCAAGTTGCAAAGCCACAGGGTTTTCTTCGGCATTAAAATGCAGAAATCGCTCACGATCACCATGGATCAGAGCACCCGTGGTAACCATCTCGGTATAGAGTAGTGCGCCTTTAGTGATTAACCGCCAAAAGTACCTGCAATGGTGATCGCTCCAATCCATCATAGGGGCAATAGAGAAGCGGCGGTCTAGCGGGTCGCCCGGATTTTTGTCCTGATTGTTCATGCTCTCGCTGTTATTGCCAGATCGGTTGGAAGCATATGCACTGCCTGGGCCCTGAACGCGCAGCGCCAATCCATTTTTGGCACGGAAGCTGCGATTGGGCCCAGCCGGTCAGCATTAGATGACTGCCATCGGTTGCATGGAAAAAAACGCCTGTTCATGGTCTAGCTATTGAACACCATAGCGAAGCGGTCTTCCTGAAGGATGGCGTCCGCCTCGGCGAGCAGCTCGTCCAGATCGTCTCTGACATGCAGCATGCGCCCGTGAAAGACGTCGGCCTCACCCGCTGCAACGCGGCAAACCAGCTTTGCTATAGCGTCGGCTTCGAATGTGAATTCCAAGGGAAAACCCTCGAAGCCGGCTACCTGCTCCTTCATCACTTTCTCCGCATTTAGGCCCATGTCGGTTCTGACAAAGCCCGGGCTCAGGGCGAGCACAATCACGCCATGCTCTATCGCTTCTGCGGCCATGCTATCGGTCAGTCGCATTAATGCGGCTTTGGATGTGGCGTAGGATGACACAATAGGGGCGGGGAGAAAGGCTTGATAGGAGCCCATATTGATGATCCTCCCCGCACCACGCGCGAGCATGCCGGGCAACACAGCGCGACAGCTAATGAGCGGACCTTTGACGTTGACTTCCATAACGCGCCACCACTCATCGACGTCGCAGTCCGCGATCGGGCCGTGCGCTCCTATCCCTGCATTATTAATTAGCAGGTCGATGGGCCCGAGCTGAGATTCACACTGCTTTACGGCTTCGGTCATGCCGGCTTGATCTGTCACGTTTACCGCAGCGAAGATACTTTTTACGCCCAAGGCGCGACAGGATGCTGCTGCCGGCTCTAAGGTGTCACGCGTTCGGCCCGTTAGAAAGACATGCACCCCTTTCGATGCCAACTCATGTGCAATGTCGAGACCAAGCCCGCGCCCGCCTCCGGTGACGAATGCCACGGTGCCTACCAGTGACTGTTGATGGCTCATGCTTCAATGTCTCCTGAGGCTTTTTCCTAAGACTATCTCCTAAGCGCTTTAGGCACTAACCGAAAACTCTACAGAATCACCTGCTCTCACGATGCCGCCTGTTACTACCTTGGCGTACACGCCCGCATTGCCGTTGCTGGCCTGCACGAGCGTTCGCATGATTGACGGGTCTTTAGGCAAATCGCCGAAGCCGTGGGTAGTCATCGCGCAGCGTGGGCATTCCCCAATCACGTCCAGCACGACATCGCCAATGGTCAATTGTCGCCCCACCCACTCATTCTCAGGGAAGGGATTGTCAGAATCGGGTGCATCCAACAGAAGATTAGGCCGGAAGAGATCGACATGAAAAACCGACTCAGCCCGGTGCTGAGACAGGCTAGAAAGAAACTGTTTTGTCAAAATATGAATGGGGAAAGCGTCGAAATAGGTACCGGGGGGCGACTCAAATTCAAGCACCTCTGCAAATAGACTTAGATCGGGAAGCGGCTCGTCGGGGGTTCTGGCAAATACTTCGCGCAGCTCGGTTTCCAGATCTTCGTGATCGGGTGCACCCCGCCGGTAGTGCTCTAAGGCATCGGCTGGCAACAGCGGCCAGAGAGTCACCGCGCGCGATAGTTTGTCTGATAGCCAGGCATTGACGTCTTCTGCATCGGTTTTACGTGAGCTGCCGTCGGCCGCAGTGATCAAGGCTGCACTAGAGCCCTGTGGCCGCGCTTCCTCGCTAAAGTGAGCAGACAAAGTCATCAGCGCGGGGATCTTCTTTGCGCCCCGTATACCGCCGCGAACCTCATCTCTTACCGCCCAGACGCGGTCACCCACCACGCCGCGTTCTGTAATAGTCAGTTCAGTGTGTGATTCCCCGCCCATGCTTTTCACGGGGTAGCGAAAAAGGCTGCTAACAGTCGTGCTCATAGTCAGTTTTCCCATTTTTTATTGGATGTCGGTTCCAGTTCTGATCAAGGTAGGGTCATCCCAGTGCAGTGGCTGGAGTGCTGTTTGTACACTGCGATGGTTTGGTTGATAAGACAGGTGACTCATAGGCGGAATACGATTAAATACCGGGGTCGATCCCGGTCATCTCAATGGACAAGTCCCACAACCTTCGCGCAACCTCCGGATCATGACTGCGTCGATTAGAGCGGACTCTGGTCGAGGGACCTGCCGTCTCTCGGCGTTTGTTGGGGCCATAGTACTCACCCCCCTTAACGCTATCCCCGGTGGCCGCCTGTAGCGTCGGCCAGGCGCCTTGTGCGGAGGTATTGAACAGGCCCATAAAAAGCGGCGCAAAGAGCATCAGCATTTTGGGTATGTAGCGTGTCAGTTCGGTATCGGCGATTCCGGGATGAGCGGCCACTGATAGTGTCTTATCACCGGCGACGTCCAATCGACGCTGTAGCTCATAGGCAAAATACAGGTTGGCGATTTTGCTTTGTGCATAGCGAGTGACGGCGTTGTAGTTTTGCTCGGCATTGATGTCATCGAAGTCAATCTTGCCGCGCGTGTGGGCGAGGCTTGAGGTGCTGACA
Source organism: Pseudomonadota bacterium (assembly GCA_039025905.1). Classification (GTDB taxonomy): domain Bacteria; phylum Pseudomonadota; class Gammaproteobacteria; order Pseudomonadales; family Halieaceae; genus JARRPM01. The sequence continues at coordinate 82,082 of JBCCNJ010000002.1, forward strand.
ACACGTGCGCCTGGAGTGTTGCGGAGCGTATCGAGTAGCAGTGAGGTGAATGCAAAAGGGCCGAGATGGTTGACGCCAAACTGCGACTCAAAACCATCGGTGGTCAGCTCATAGGGTGGAACCATAATGCCGGCATTGTTGATCAAAATATCAAGCTGGGCCTCTTCTGCGACGGTAGCTGCCGCCTCCTTGATCGAGGCGAGACTCCCCAGGTCGAGTTCAACAACATCGACATCGGCTTTGGGGTAGTTCGCCAGGATAGCTTGCTTGGCCGCGTTGGCCTTTTCCATAGAGCGACAAGCTAGCAACACTCTTGCGCCGCGCCCGGCCAGCGTTTTCGCTGCTTCCAGTCCTATTCCCGTGTTAGCGCCTGTCACAAGTATGGTTTTACCTGTTTGGTCGGGTACGTCGTTTGCTGTAAACCCTGTCATCATAAGCCTCTAAAAAAGTAGCGGAACGTCTCGCAGGTAGATCGCACGCGTAGGTTACGTCTCGAGCACGATGCCTCTGTAAAGTCCACGGGCGTATCTGAAAAACGCGTGTGCCGTCTTGCCACATACACGTCTCCTTGGCAGTGATAGCTGTAGTTCTGTTCTCAAAGCGAGACAGCTTTGCGTAATTCACTGCTAATACGGGTAGTCTGCTACCGGGTGCTGCGTTGCGGCAAACTAGCGTGATTAGAACGGCCTGCGGCTGACAATATAGAGCCATTGCCCTTCGAACTCCACCACGAAGGTGGCTGAACGGCTATTGTGCAATTATTTGCAAAGCGCGGGTGTGAGGCCAACTAGATCGGATTTTGGCGTCGATGCAGGGGTACGCTACAGGAGGAAGGTCATGCTATGTTTTTGGCTCTCTACTGATCGCGGAAGCTGAGTAAAGCAATCTAACAATCCGCGCATCGAGGCTGCCCAGGCTGGTGGTCATAAAGAGCGCACAGCCAGCGTTGAAGAGTAGGCCAAACTGAAGGACATGAAACATGCATTTTATCTTCGAGGTTCATATAAAGCCGGGATACAGCGCAGAGCAGTATGCGGATGCGTGGCTGCGAGCGAGCGAAATTATTCAGCAGTCCCCGGGTGCCCAGGGCACGCGGCTGCATCGAAAAATTGGTGACCCCAATGTACTACTGGCCATCGCGACCTGGGAATCGAAAGCGGTGCGCGATGAAATGGAATCGCGTCAATCCGCCAAAGTCCAAGACGTTATAGCCAGTCAGGCCGAGTTTGTGGACATTCAATTAGTAGGTGAGTTTGAAGCACCGGAGTGGGAAGTGATTCCCTCTCACGTTAAATCAAGATGAGCCTTGAATTGGGCATTGTCAGGCGCAGCCCGTATAATCCCGGCTCCCCAAAAAGACGACTCCTTGAGACATGACCGTTCGCACTCGCGTTGCCCCCTCGCCCACGGGGGACCCACACGTTGGTACCGCCTACATTGCACTGTTTAACTTGTGCTTTGCGCGAGCGCATGGCGGTGAGTTTGTGCTGCGGATTGAGGATACCGACCAGGCGCGCAGCTCCAGCGAATCTGAACAGGCAATACTCGACTCGCTGCGCTGGCTGGGGTTGGCGTGGGACGAGGGGCCGGACGTCGGAGGATCTCATGGCCCGTACCGCCAGAGTGAACGCATGGATATCTATGGCAAGTACGCCAACGAGCTGGTGGATGCCGAAAAAGCCTTTATTTGCTATCGCACCGGCGAAGAGCTGGCGGCCTTGCGTGAGGACAGGCGCGCGGCGGGTAACAGCACCGCTTTGAAACATTCTGACCTCGCGTTGCCCGATGCTGAGTTTCAGAAACGGCGGGACGAAGGCCAGCCCTTTGTGATCAGGATGAAAGTGCCAGAGGAAGAGGGTGCCTGCACAATAGAGGACATGTTGCGGGGCAGCATTGAGCTGGATTGGAGCATGGTGGACGCGCAGATTTTGCTGAAGTCTGATGGCATGCCCACTTATCATTTGGCGAACGTGGTGGACGATCATCTGATGGGCATCACCCACGTTTTGCGTGGAGAGGAGTGGATCAACTCGGCGCCCAAACACAAGCTTCTGTATGAGTACTTTGGTTGGGATATGCCAGCGCTGTGCCATTTACCGCTGTTGCGAAATCCAGATAAATCCAAGTTAAGCAAACGCAAAAATCCCACGAGCATACTCTACTATCAACGCATGGGGTTTCTGCCGGAGGCGCTGCTCAATTATCTCGGCCGCATGGGATGGTCCATGCCGGATGAGCGAGAGAAATTTACCCTTGGGCAGATGATTGAAGATTTTGATATAAACCGAGTGTCGCTCGGCGGGCCTATTTTTGATGTGGAAAAACTCAGCTGGCTCAACGGCACCTGGATTCGCGAAGATCTCAATGAAGCGCAACTGGCTCAGCGCTTAATCAGCTGGGCGTACAATGAAGACAAGCTTCAACAAGTACTGCCCCACGCGCAAAAACGCATGAATACGCTTAGCGACTTTGCGCCGCTAACAGCGTTTCTGGTATCCGGTACCTTGCCAATCAGCGAGGACAGTTTCGCGGATATCAATGGCGAGCCAGAAGACCTTGTACGCAGCATGCAGTTTGCTCTCTGGCGACTTGAGACGCTGCGAAGCTGGGACAGAGACGCCGTCTGGCAATCGCTTAAGTCACTGGCGGATGCCATGGAAATCAAGATCAAGGATCTGCTTGCGCCACTGTTTATCGCTGTTTCAGGCTCCAGCGCTTCCTTCTCTGTGGTTGATTCCATGGCCATGCTGGGCCCGGATATGAGTCGCGCACGCATACGACACGCGATTGATGTATTGGGCGGTGTATCCAAAAAAGCGATTAAACGGCTGGAAAAAGACTACCAGCAACTGACCGGAGAATAGGTATGAACGCAATCAATTTCGGTACTTCCATGTTGTCGACGCTGTTGCGCCCGGTGAATGGCATCCAGAGTGAGCCGGCGATCGTCAAACCTGGAGCGTTGCTACAACTCTACGATAAGGAAAACTGCCCTTACTGTCGTCTGGTGCGTGAAGCACTGACTGAACTCGATCTTGATGCCGAAATATATCCCTGTCCTAAAAACGGCGAGCGCTTTCGCCCTGAGGTGGAGGAGCGGGGCGGCAAGGCGCAGTTTCCCTATCTCGTCGATCCGAACACCGGTGTCGAAATGTACGAGTCGCTGGATATCATTGATTATCTTTTTGAAACCTACGGGCAAAGGCCGCTACCGCTGAAGTGGCGTGCGAGCGCGCTGCAAACCGCCGGGTCAATGCTCGCCAGCGCCACACGCCTAGGCCGCTCCACTGCAGCGAAAGCCAGTTATGCGCCTGCGGAGTTGCTGGAGCTATACAGCTTCGAGTCCAGCCCTTACGCGCGCCCCGTGCGCGAACTTCTGAGTCAGATGGAAATTCCCTATGTACTTCGCAACTGCGGGCGTACCGAGCTGCAGGAGTGGATCTTGCCGCCGGTAAGAGAGGCGATGAACATCGTGCCGGAGAGCAAACTGGAGAATCGCATTAATCTGCAGGAACTAGAGGGTAAAGTCGCGATACCTTACCTATACGACCCGAATACCGAGATATCGCTATTTGAGTCGGATGCCATCATTGAGTACCTGCGCGAGACCTATAGTGCTTAGTCTCAGCCGCTAGCTGTTGGCCTAAGTCTTGAACGACGCCATTCAGTTCGCGGATTACCTGGCAATTGCGGTGTTTGCGATCTCAGGCGCACTGGCGGCCGCGGAGCGGCGGCTCGACATATTTGGCTTTGTTTTATTCGGCACTATTACAGGCGTAGGAGGTGGCACGGTTCGCGATCTGCTGCTGGACGAGACTTCGGTCTTCTGGATTGCTGATACGCACTATCTCTGGGTGGGTATTGGAGCCTCCGTGGCCACCTGGTTTATGGCGCCACTCATCAAGTCGTTGGAACAGGTGCTGGTCTGGGCTGACGCGTTGGGCATGGCCTTGTTCTCTGTGCTGGGCGCACTCAAGGCGCAGCAGGTCGGCGTGGCGCCGATTGTTAGTATTGTTATGGGTCTAATGACGGCGACGTTCGGCTCTATCTTGCGAGACACCTTACTCAATCGCGACCCGGTGCTGCTGGGGCCGGAGATTTATGCCACCGCCGCTGTCGCAGGCGCTGCCAGTTTTGTGGTGCTGGATGTCTTAGGTGTTCCTGAACTGTGGGCCATGTTGATGGCCATGGGATGTGCCTTTGCCTTGCGTGCCTGCGCTATCCTGTTTGACCTGCGTTTGCCGAAGTATCGCCGTTAGCGCGCAGCAGTGCCCATGCCGCCAGGATCGCAGTGAAGTATTCATAGGCGATCGCGCCATAGGTATAGGCACTGAGTTCTGAATCTGCGTTGAACGCCCAAAAGCAGCGTGCCAGCGCGAGAGCGCCGATGCACAACATGAGCAGCGTTAGTGCGGGGCGGTAGTAGGTGGATTTGAGCGCACCTAGCAGACAGTAAATGCCAAAAGCCGTTTGCAATCCGCCATACATTGAGCCAATTTCAGGTTTGGCATCACCATTGATAAACTCCAGGCCAGCATTGCTTGCAGCCAGTTCGGGAGAAATTAAGCAAAACAATCCGTACAACGTGAAAATGATAGCGGATAGCCAAAGAATAAATTTTCCAAGCATACGGTAGTCTCGCCTCACCCTAAGCAGATCTGACTGATCGCAGATTAGCATAGGTGTTTAACGAGACGCGATGCTATTGGACAGGAGCAAGAATGACCGAAGGTGTCTACTTTTCATTTATAGAGCAAGCGCTGCATTACTTCACTCGACCGCATGAGCATGTCACGAGTGAGCCAGTGGTAGTCGAAGCAGCCTGGCGCGGCGGGCAAATGCCGTCGTTGGAGCAGATGGCCTACCGACTTAATGCGATTGAAACGGAGGAGATGCTAACCGCCGTCCGCAACGCTGCCGCCCTCGATAGCAACACCCGCTCTCTGACAGCAGCCGACTTTCCCTTGCCGACTCTTGAGCGGCAGATAACTCAGTGGCGGCAGGCCCTGGCGCACGGTTTAGGCTTTCAGGTGATCCGAGGGGTGCCCGTCGATCGTTGGACCCAGGAAGAGGCAGAGCTGTTTTTCTGGTGCTTTGGTCTGCATTTGGGCAAACCCGGAGAACAGAATCCTGAGGGCCATCTTCTTGGCCACGTCATTGACACCGGGGAGGCAAAGCAGGATACCTCGGCGCGCCTGTACAAGACCTCCGCGAACATCGATTACCACTGTGATGCGGCAGATGTCGTGGGGCTGCTCTGTTTAAAAAAAGCAAAGGAGGGTGGCCACAGCCGTATAGCGAGCTCCGTGACCGTATTTAATGAACTACTGAACCGGCGACCGGATTTGGCCGCGCGCTTGTTTGAACCGATGAACCTGGATATACGAGATCGCGACGTGAATGCCGAGGGTAGTACGCTGCCTATCCAACCCTGCTGTTACGCGGATGGTGTGCTGCGGACTTTCTATCACGCGGACTATTTTCGATCGGTGGTGCGACACGACGATATAGACGCGCTTGATGTGAATGAGCAAGCGTTATTAGACAGCTACGATGAGATAGCGCTAGACCCCGATATCTATCTAGACATGGACCTTGAGCCTGGTGATATCCAGCTGCTGTCTAATCACACGGTGGTACATGCACGCACCGATTATGTCGATCACGACGATCCTGCTGAGCGCCGACATCTATTGCGGTTGTGGCTCTCGCTGGAAGATG
>JBCCNJ010000003.1:0-78376 GCA_039025905.1 Pseudomonadota bacterium
AGGCTATCCCTCGGGGATAGTCACAGCGTGAGGGCGGAATCCGCTAAAACTCAAACAGGGCTTCCGGCATTTGCATCAGGTTTTCAGCGCCTGACAAGATCATTTCCTTGTGGCCCAGGGTGCGAGGCAGCAGGCGCTCATAGAAGAACCGAGCTGTCATCAGCTTGGACTCGTAGAAGGAGACGTCACCATCACCTTCAGCGATTTTCGCTTTGGCCAATACCGCCATCTTCGCCCAAAAGTATGCGAGTGTTACGTAGCCACTGTACATCATGTAATCGACTGCAGCTGCACCGGCCTCATCAGCGTTTTGCATGGCAACCTCACCGATTTGCATCGATAGGCCGAGCCAGTCGTCTTTGTAGGTTTTTAGCACGTCGACAAATTCAGCGTGTTCTTCACCGCTATTTTCTTCGCAGAACTCTCCGATCATGTCGGTGAACGCCATCAACAGTTTACCGCCGCTGCCCAACACCTTACGACCTAGCAGATCCAGCGCTTGGATGCCTGTAGTACCCTCATACAGCATGGAGATTCGCGAATCGCGCACAATCTGTTCCATGCCCCATTCGCGGATAAAGCCATGGCCACCGTAGATTTGGACGCCATAGTTGGCCGCTTCAAAGCCCGTTTCGGTAGCGAATGCTTTCGCAATCGGCGTGAGTAGCGCCATCAAATCGTCGGCTTCCTTCGCCCGCTCTTCGTCTCCCACATCGACAATGTCGCCCAGCTGCGCGAGGTAGTAGATGAACGCGCGATTGCCCTCGGTGAATGCTTTTTGTATGAGCAGCATACGGCGCACATTCGGGTGAACAATAATGGGGTCGGCCGGCCCATCCGGGTTTTTTGGGCCGGTGAGGCTGCGCATGGCCAGACGTTCTTTGGCGTAGGCCAACGCACCCGTATAAGCAAGCTGAGAGTGCGCCAGTCCCTGAAGAGCAGTACCAATACGTGCGGTATTCATGAACGTGAACATACAATTGAGACCGCGGTTTTCGGGTCCAATCAAATAGCCTGTAGCGCCGTCAAAATGCATCACGCAGGTTGCTGATGCCTTAATGCCCATCTTCTTCTCGATAGATGCACAGGTAACCGCATTGCGCTCACCCACACCGCCATCGTCGGAAAGTGTGTACTTAGGCACGATAAACAGCGAGATGCCCTTGGTGCCTTTCGGCGCATCTGGGAGTCGCGCCAAGACGATATGCACGATGTTATCCGCCATGTCATGATCGCCTGCGCTGATAAAAATCTTTGTGCCTGTGATCGCATAGCTGCCATCTGCCTGTGGTTCGGCCTTGGTACGCAGCTGCCCCAGGTCGCTACCACAATGCGCTTCGGTGAGACACATGGTGCCGGTCCATTCTCCAGAGACGAGTCTGGTTAGATAGTGTTCTTTCTGATCGGAGTCGCCGTGGGATTCGATGGTCTTTACGGCGCCATGGCTAAGCCCCGGATACATAGACCAGGACCAGTTAGCAGTGCCGATAAGTTCATTGACGGCAATTCCCAGCAGGTTGGGCATGCCTTGGCCGCCGACCTCTGTGGGCGCAGCCAGCGCAGGCCAGCCGTTTGCGACATACTGCTTGTAAGCATCAACAAAGCCTTGCGGTGTGGTAACACCCTCTTCGCTCCAGTGGCAGCCTTCTTCGTCACCAGACTGGTTGATCGGTGAAAGCACCTCCTCTGCAAACTTGGCGCCTTCCTCGACGATGGCATCCATCAAGTCCTGAGTCGCTTCTTCGTAGCCAGGTAAAGTCTTGTACAGCTCCTCCGATTGGAGCAGCTCATTCATCACAAAACTGATATCACGTAAGGGAGCCTTATAAGCGGGCATAGTTACTACCTCTTTGTTGCTTGCATAAAAATAAGTTTGGCACGGGCATGTGTTGAACGCCATGTGTTCAGTGCCAACATTGTCGGTGTTTTATGCGTCAAGTCAATGCCATTTTTATGGCTCCAAAACGTCGATTCCGCTATCAAAACGACCGATTGCGTAGTGCACCACCGTTTGCAATTATAGTCGTTTTAGATCCAACCCTAAGAAATATCGTGCGGCGGCCTCGGCATCAAAGGGTGATAGCTGCGGCAACTCTCCCAGTAAAGGGCAGGGTAGACGCTGTCGAAGGCAGGCCAGATTGTCTGCATAGCAGGGCATCTCGCCCTCAACCTGGTTCGCAATCCATCCGAGCAGAGGAGCACCGTCTCCGAGAATAGCTTCCGCTGATAGCAAGGCATGGTTGATGCAGCCCAGGCGCATTCCAACTACCAGAATCACGCCCGCGCCCACCGCAACGGCCAGATCCGCGAGCGTTTCTCGATCGTTCAAAGGCACGCGCCAGCCGCCAGCTCCCTCGATTAGCACCAGGTCTGCGCCATCTGCCACAACGCCACGACAATAGCCGGCCAGCTGGCTCATTCGCAGCGCTCGGCCTTCCTGTTGAGCGGCAATGTGGGGTGCTATCGCCGAAGTGAGCGCTACTGGATTCACTTGGGCGTAGTCCATGGTCGTCGTCATGCAGCTCATCAGGGCGAGTGCATCTTCGTTGCAGCCGTTCTCATCGCAACCTGCAGCCACCGGCTTGATGGCCGCTGTCGACAATCCTGCTTCCCGGGCAGCGACCAAAAGCGCACAGCTAACTGCCGTTTTACCCACTTCAGTGTCAGTACCCGCGATAAAAAGCGTTTTTGTCATAGCTTTTCCATCTTAGCCTCTTGTAATAGCTTCGTTACCCCTACGAAAATGACGTCATAGGTTGCAGGCAGCAATCCATCTCGGCGCCACTCCTCATAGGCCTGGAGCATACCGAGTAGCGTTTTTCGACTCGTGAGGCCCGTAGGTCTGCCCTGATTCATGTTGTGCGCCCCGAGCGTCTTCAATTCTGCCAACAGCTCGGCAACGCGTTCATAGTGCATGCAGTATTGCTCGCGGTGAAAGGTGACTGTGATATCTGGAATAGATACGGCCGACGTCTGCAATTCATCTACGTCGAGAAAGCGATTCACATGCTGATAAGCATCAACCGCCTCCCAAGACTGCCGTAGCTCGCGCAAGGTGTCCTGGCCAAGGGTGGAGATTAAGCAGATGCCCCCTGGTTTCAGTACACGAGATAATTCCGCCAGATAAGCTTCGGGACGATAGCACCACTGCAGCGTCAGACTGCTGAACACGATATCGCAGCTGGCGCTTGCTAGCGGTAGTGATTCAGCGTCACCTACCAGCCATGCGCCAGCGGACTCAGAACGATCTCTAGCATAGCGAATCATGCCCTCTGCGATATCCACACCCAGATAGTTTGCCTGAGGATAAGCCGAGCAAAGCGGAGATCGAAAATACCCCGTCCCAGAGCCTAGATCCATAATGGTCTCTACCCTGTTGTCGTGTTCGTCAGCCGGCATTTGCGGTGGAAGCATCGATAGTAAGCGATTGCCAACATCACGTTGCAGCGCCGCCGCCGAGTCGTAGGACTGCGCTGCTCGACTAAACGAAGATGCCACCTCCAGCTTGGCAGGCGCTGCAGGATGTATCTTGTCCTTCGCGCACAAACCTTGAGCATCTAGAAAACCCTTCATGAGCACTTCACATTGAAGCGAGCTATCGACAGGAGCGACGTGGCTCGCCGCGGAAATTGTCTGCACCACCGCCTGCTCTCGATGTGCTAGCAGCCTCTCCAGAGATCGATACAGTTCGATAGGAACCAGGGCATCACCTTTTGCCAAAAGATGGAGCTGCGGTACGCTGAGGTCTGCTAACAGCGACCGCTGGTCAATGTCTGCCAACCATTTGAGACCAGACGCCATGCTAGTGTGTAAGCACTCGCGTCTGACATCACCCATTCGCCTCAGCAAGCTTCGCGGACGTCTCGCTCCTTGAACTTGTAATGCTCGAAAACGCTTTAAGGTCGCGGCAGGGTCTACACTGAAACGACTGCGGAAGTCATCTAGCTCCGAATTGGAGATACCAGGCCAATCGCTCGCAGATATAAATCTCGGATTACTACACAGAGTTACAACAGCTGACACACGCTCGGGTGCGTGGGCGGCAAGAGCCAAAGCCAATTGTCCACCGAGTGACCAACCAACAAATACCGCTCGCTGCGGTGCGACCGCTAATACGGCATCCAAAACTGACTCAAAATCAGGCACATCTTCCGCAGCCAAACCCGGTGCGCAGCCAGGGATATCCAACAATGTCACATCGGCCCAGGGGCGGAGGTGGGCAAGCAGTGGCCGCCAGATTTCGCGATCGCTTCCCCAGCCATGTAACAAGACCAGTTGCACAGTTGACATACTCGTCGCTGGCAGCACCTCGGGAGCGCCGATCATCTAGGGCTCAATCCAGCACGCCGCCAGTTGCTCAAGCAGGATATCGACCTGCTCCTCGCTGTGTGCTGCGCTCAGCGTAATGCGCAGGCGCGATGTGCCTGTGGGTACAGTGGGCGGCCGAATTGCGCTGATCAAAATGCCGCGAGTGCGCAGCTCACCGCTGAGCGTCAGTGCTTTGCTGGCATCGCCAAGCAGCAAAGGCTGTATCGCGCTCTGGGAGTTCATGAGCGGCAGGCCCAATTCTTTGGCGCCCCGCCGAAAGCGCGCGATTAGCTGGGCAAGGTGTTGGCGCCGCCAGGCCTCAGTAACCACGAGATTGAGCGATTCCAGGCTCGCCGCGGCAACTGCAGGTGGGAGCGCGGTTGTGTAAATGTATGTTCGGGCGTCCTGAATAAGGCTTTCAATCAACAGCTCACTACCTGCCACAAACGCTCCGCCCACGCCTAAGGCTTTGCCAAGGGTTGCCATTAAGATAGGCACGGAAGAAGAATCCAGATTCGCTGCTTCAATACTGCCCGCGCCGCGCTCTCCGAGTACGCCAAAGCCGTGAGCATCATCCACCATCAGCTCTGCACCAAATTTCTTGCAGCTCGCCACCAACGCAGATAAGGGCGCTGCATCCCCATCCATGCTGAATATTCCGTCAACTACCACCAACTTGACGCCTACGGACTCGCCAGTTCTGTCGCAGTTGTCGAGCTTTTGCTCAAGGGCGGCGGCATCGTTGTGGGGAAAACGCTGAAATCGAGCGCCACTGAATAGGCCACCGTCTAGCAGGGACGCGTGATTCAAGCGGTCCTGAAACACGCGGTCTCCGCGTTGCAAGAGGCCGGTGAGCACACCCATATTCGCCATATAGCCACTGGAAAATAGCAGGGCGCGTTGTCTGCCCGTGAATTCAGCGAGCGCTTCTTCCAGGCGGTGATGGTACTCACTGTGCCCACATACCAGGTGCGACGCACCACTGCCGACCCCATGCGCCGCGGCAGCCTCTGAAAATGCCGCGACCACACGCGGATGACCCGCGAGTCCGAGATAGTCATTGCTACAGAAATTCAGGAAGGTCTCCCCACCGAGCTGAATACGAGGGCCCTGACCAGATGCCAGGGTGAGGCGCTCTCTGTAAAGACCGTCGCTACTGCGTTGGGACAAGCGGGCCCTCAGGCGCTCAGATAGCACCCCCATTGCCAGTGGAGACCAGCTTGTTACTCAGCCGATGCGACGGTGCGCTTAACGGCTGTCGCATCGTAAAAACGCGGATCCGGTGTCTCGGGCGCTCGCTGCAGCTCGCGTTGTTCAGGGGTGATGCCCAGGCGGCCGAACAGAGCCATATCCGAGTTAGCACGGGGGTTGGGCGTGGTAAGCAGCTTCTCGCCATAGAAAATGGAGTTTGCGCCAGCGAAGTAGGCCAAGGCATGCATCTCCTCGTTCATCTCCTCACGCCCGGCTGACAGCCGAACGTGCGAAGCTGGCATCATGATGCGCGCCACAGCAATCGTACGAATGAACTCGAAGGGGTCTAGATCGTCTTCATCGGCCAATGGCGTGCCCTGCACTCGCACCAACATATTGATCGGCACGCTCTCGGGATGTTCAGGCAAATTGGCTAACTGCTGCAGCAAACCTGCGCGGTCATGACGTTCTTCGCCCATGCCGACGATGCCACCACTACACACTTTCATCCCCGCCGACCGAACGTGCTGCAGCGTATCCAGCCTGTCCTGATAGGTGCGCGTGGTGATGATGTCACCGTAATACTCTGGGGAGGTGTCCAGATTGTGGTTGTAATAATCCAGGCCTGCCGCAGCTAAGTCCTCAGCCTGCTCTTCTGTCAGCATACCGAGAGTCATACAGCTTTCCAGACCCAGCTCGTGTACGCCTTTCACCATCGCGACCACGTAGGGCATATCGCGGTTCTTAGGTGAACGCCAGGCAGCGCCCATACAAAATCGGGTGGCACCGCTGTCTTTAGCACGCCTTGCCTGCTCCAGTACTTTCTCCACCTCCATCAGCTTTTCGACTTCCAAGCCTGTGTCGTAACGCGTACTTTGCGGGCAGTACGCACAATCCTCAGGGCAGGCGCCAGTTTTGATGGAAAGCAGTGTGCTGATCTGAACCTGATTTGGGTCAAAATACTGTCGATGAAGCGTCTGCGCACGAAACAGAAGATCGTTAAAAGGCAATGCGAATAGCGCTTTGACTTCAGATCGCGTCCAATCGTGACGAATATCCGATTGCGCGGGCGTAGTACCGGGAGTAACCACATTGGCTATTGAGGACATGGCGGACTCTAAGGACATGATTGGAGGCCCTCAATCATACGTCGGCAAAAGTCGCTGTCAACCCGGCTGGCGTCGCGCGGTTAACAGCGCAATTGATGTCGTTGCGGGCACGCTCTTTCCAGCAAACTGTGAGCTCTGCCAGGCTCCCAGTCTTCGACCGTTGCCACTTTGTCTCGCCTGCGAAGCCGACCTCAGCCGCAATGAATCTCAGTGCCTTCAATGTGCTGAACCGCTGCCCGCTGTCGCAACCCGTGGTACAGAAGCCCTCTGCGGTCGTTGTCAAAATCAACCACCCGCCTTCGATCGCGTAATCGCTCCCTGGCTTTACTGCCCCCTGATGGCTCAGCTGATTGGGCGTTGGAAGTTCCAGGGTCAACACCGTCTCACCCCTCTGCTGTACTACCTATGGCGTCAAGCGCTGGATGAAACACCCTCGGCTGATGTGATTGTCCCTGTACCCTTACATTGGCGGCGTCTGTTGCGGCGCGGATACAACCAGTCTGGGCTACTGTGTCGACAAATACTGTCCGATCCTACGGGAGAGCCCGCCATGCGGGGAGATTTCGCTAGCGTAAAGCGAAACCGAAGTACACCGCCTCAGTCCGGACTGGATGCCGCAAAACGTCGAGCAAATCTGCGCGGCGCCTTTACAGTCAATGGGCGCTATGACAACCTGCGCGTGGCGATTGTCGATGACGTATTTACCACAGGCGCAACCGCAACAGAGCTATCACGCGTACTGCGCGCCGCCGGAGCAAAAACACTGGAGGTATGGTGCCTCGCACGCACGCCTAGTCCCGACTACTGATGTTTTCGCGAGCGCCCTTAATGTTAATTCACGCCCTGATGCGCAACGCGGTGCTGCTATTTACCACCGTTTGCTTAGCCCACTCCTCATGGGGCGATGAACCTCTGCGCATTGCAGTGGCGGCAAATTTTCGCAATACGCTTGCGGATATCAATGAGGTGTTTGAGCGCGAGACGGGCCACGATGTAGTACTCAGCTCGGCCTCCACGGGTGTGCTCTACAATCAGATTAGCCACGGCGCACCCTTCGATATTTTTTTTTCGGCCGACAAGGACACCGCGCTGCTGCTTGCAAGCGATAGCACATCGCCGGCGACAGGCGATGCATTCTGTTACGCAACGGGAACGCTAGTACTGGCAGGCGGCGATGGCAGCCTTAATCAGCTAGCAGACCCGGAGAATAGTCTTGCGATCGCCAATCCGTCTACAGCGCCCTACGGCGAGGCAGCTATGGTCGTTCTAGAGCGAAAGGAATTTGCCAGCGGCCAGAATCGCAAACTCGTGCGCGGCACCAATGTCATTCAAAGCTATCAGTTTTGGTTTACCGGATCGACCGACCTGGCGCTACTCCCGAAAGCCCTGGCCAAGGACGCCACGCCCATTCCTAAACACTGGTACCCACCTGTAGAACAATTTGCGGTCGCGCTCTCAACAACAAGTGACAACAAGGTGCTAGCACGCTATTTAGACTGGATTCGCGGCGACAGGGTGAAAGCCATGATTACCGAAGCAGGCTACGAACCTTGCTCTTGAGCTCCGCTGAACTGGATGCACTGTGGCTAACTGTTGCTCTAGCTACCGTGACCACAATCATCCTGCTTGTGCTGGGCACGCCGCTGGCCTGGTGGCTTTCGCGCACGCATAGTAGATGGCCCGCGTTGATTGAAGCGGCGGTAGCGATGCCGCTCATCCTGCCGCCAACGGTTTTGGGTTTTTATCTGCTACTGATGTTCGCACCGGATACAGCACTGGGCCGCGCCTGGCAGCAGCTCACCGGTACACAGTTAGCTTTTTCGTTCAGTGCACTGGTCATCGGCTCCGTGATTTACTCTCTACCTTTTGTCGTACAGCCATTGCAGGCGGCATTTCAGCGCGTGCCTCACGGCTTGTTGCAGGCGGCGGCCAGTATGGGTGCGAAGCCCTTGGATCAATTTCTTTCCGTTGTCATCCCCATTACCCGCCGCAGCTTCGTCACAGCGGCCAGTCTAGGCTTCGCCCATACGGTTGGCGAGTTTGGCGTCGTGTTGATGATTGGCGGCAATATACCAGGCGAAACTCAGGTGCTATCCATCGCACTTTATGATTATGTCGAGTCGCTTCAATTCGAGGAGGCACATCGGCTAGCGGCGGGCCTGGTTGTATTCTCAGCGCTGCTGCTGATCTGGTTGTATCGAAGCGATAGGCGCGCTAGCTGGAGGGTGCGCGCATGACCGGTCTGCAGCTGGACCTGGCCTGTGCCGGTGAGGGAGGCTTCAATTTGGAGCTGCATACACAACTGCCGGATACGGGCGTGACCGCCATCTACGGGCCCAGCGGCAGCGGCAAGAGTACTCTGCTGGACTGCATTGCAGGTTTCAGGCAACCAGCTGAGGGAAGCAGGCTGCACTTTCGCGAGGAAAGCTGGTTTGACCTGGGACACAACACACCGCCTTGGCAACGAAGCATTGCCTATGTCTTTCAAGATGCTCGCCTGTTTCCTCACCTGAACGTGCAGCAGAACTTAGAGTACGCTGCAAAACGCGCTACTCGAGAGACTGCGCCATCACTGGAGGATGTGATGCATTGGTTGGATATAGCGAAGCTCAAGCAACATGCAACGGCATCACTGTCTGGAGGTGAGCGCCAGCGCGTCGCCATAGGTCGCGCACTGCTCTCGGCACCGCAGCTCTTGTTGTTGGACGAACCGGTAGCAAACCTAGATCAGCGGGCACGGCAACAATGCCTGGGTTACCTGCAGGCACTGGTAGGTGAGCTAGGGCTTCCCACGCTGTATGTGAGTCATGATCTTGAGGAGGTGAGTCAGCTCGCCGACTACGTTTTGCTGATGGACGAAGGACGCGCAGTTGAACAGGGGCCCCTGCTGGAGCTGTGTAGCCGACTAGATAATCGTCTTTCACAACACGAGCAGGCCGCGGCCATTTTAATGTGCGCCGTGGGTCGCGAAGATCCAGAGTTCGGCCTAACTGAGTTGCTGGTGGAGGGGCAGACTTTACAGGTCTCGCAGCAACAACAGAACGTCGGCCAGCAGTGCAGGCTCCGGGTCCCCGCGCGGGAGGTGAGCGTATGTCGGGAGCGACCCACAGGCACTAGCATTTTGAACATCTTGCCGGTGGAGCTGGTGGAGATAGAATCGAGCACAGACACCAGGGTAATGCTCAGGCTGTCTCTCGGTTCGCAATATCTGTTAGCGCGTATTACGCGCAAGTCTGTTTCACAACTTGGGCTCAAGACCGGCGATCGCTTGTATGCACAAATCAAAAGCGCGGCCCTAATGCGCAGCGCGGATAGCAGCGATGACTGAACACAGCTACGCGCGACTGGACCCGGATGTGGTTATTGCCGCCGTCGAGTCTGTGGGTTACCGCAGTGATGCCCGCCTGCTCGCGCTCAACAGCTATGAAAACCGTGTTTACCAGGTCGGTATCGAAGACACGGAACCCTTAATCGCGAAGTTTTACCGACCCGAGCGCTGGAGTACGGAACAGATTCTCGAGGAGCACGGCTTTAGCCTGGAGCTGCAGGATGCGGATATATCCGTCATCGCACCGCTCGTCTGCGCCAGTGGTGAGACACTGCACGAATACGAAGGCTTTCGTTTCGCACTGTTTCCGCGTCGCGGCGGCTATCCACCGGAGCTGGACAACTTCGACAATCTGCTGGTACTTGGCCGCACCCTGGGGCGAATGCATGCCGTAGGCAACGCAGACACATTCCAACACCGCAATACCATCTCGGTCGATCGCATGCTCACTGCAAGTAGAGAGTTTCTGTTGCAGGATTTTATTCCAGAAGCACTGGTACCAGCCTACAGCACTCTAACTGAAGACCTGCTGCAGGGCGTCTCAGCTAGCTTCGCTGCAGTTACAGCAGGCGACATGCTGCGCGTACACGGTGATTGTCATGTCGGGAATATCTTGTGGCGCGATGAAACAGCGCACTTCGTCGACCTGGATGACTGTTGCACGGCACCGGCCGTGCAGGATCTATGGATGTTTCTCAGCGGAGAGCGCGATTTTCGTCAACTGCAGCTATCCGAACTGATAGAGGGTTACAGTGAGTTTTGCGACTTCGATGCCAGACAGCTGCGCTGGATAGAAGCACTGCGTACCATGAGAATCGTGCATTATGCCGCGTGGCTGGCGCGACGCTGGTCCGACCCGGCCTTTAAACAGGCCTTCACCTGGTTTAACACCGAGCGATACTGGGCAGATCATATTTTGCAGTTACGAGAACAGCTCTCGGCCCTGCAGGAAGAACCGCTGCAGCTGCTTTAGGGTATGGTTGATCGTACCTCTGCACAGTCTTTTGACAGTCACAGCAAGCACCAACTAAGAGCTTGCCGCCGCTTAGCCAACCTCATCGACCGTTAGCGAGAGCCGTGCTTCGATCGAGAGGCGGGGTAAACCAGCGACCAAATCCAGCGCCAGAAGCTGTTGCCTGATAGTACCTCCTGATCCACCGCGTCCAAAAACTGCTCGAGGCCGATCGGATCTTTAAAATAATCCATACGTGTAACTAACTCACGCTCCGGATCCAGCTCTTTGATCACCTCTGCGGGACTGCCGGCTACCACGACGTTGGCCGGCACATCGCGGGTGACCACGGCTCGGGCGGCGACAACTGAATTTTCTCCTATCGTCACGCCCTTCAAAACGGTTGCATGATCACCCAACCAAACATTATCGCCAATCGTGACGGGGTAGCTGCGTTCATCGCGTATGGTGCGATCATAGATCGTGTGCCAGTCAGAGTCGGTGATGTAAGCACCGTTAGCGAGCATCACACCATCACCGAGCGTGATGTCGTCGCTCGCACTAATTCGCGAGCCGGGACTCATCAAAACACAGTCACCAATCGTTACCCGCCCTTCTCCCTCAGATCGCCCCCAAACACCCACCTCAACTCGCCGCCCGGGTTCTCCGATGGCGGTGAAGCAGCGTCCGATATTGATATTGTCGCCGGATATGTGCACATACCAGGGCTTCATGATGGTATGAAAAGGTCCGAGGGATTTACACTGCGGGCGCAGATAATACTCAACCCACCACCTGCGAAATCTCAGGTATTGCTTTTTCACCCAATAGGGTCGCAAATCCTCGCGCATACAAGCTCTCTCCAAAGAGCCATGGATGTATCAAAAATGGGCCGGTATCATCGCAGCGCCGGTCGAGAACATCAAATGCACGCCAAATTGTGGGCAGCGCTGTCGACGCTGAAACCGAGGAAAAGTTAAGGTGCAAGGTACTTCACGTCAGCCAGAAAGTAACCAGCCCCACTTGCACACCCGGCTCGCAGACAAAGTACAGCGACATCTGCAAGCACCGAGCAGCAAACCGCTGGCCGCCCACAGTGTAGCGGCTTTTAATCAGCTACTCTCAGCGCTTGAGGCCCAATCACGGGCACTTATTCTCGATTCATTCTGTGGTAGCGGTCACAGCACATCTGCACTGGCACGCCAGTTTCCTGAACACCTTATCGTTGGCGTAGATAAGTCAGAACATCGACTTGCAAAGCGCCCAGGGGACTGGCCTGCCAATGCCTTGTTGCTGCGTGCGGATTGCTATGCACTGTGGCAACTGTTTGTAGAACACGGCCTAGGGGTTGAGCGCCACTACCTGCTCTATCCTAATCCCTGGCCCAAAGCGCGGCAGCTTCAACGCAGAGTACATGGCCACCCCGCGTTCTACTGGCTGACAAAGATACCTGGCGCGCTCGAGTTGCGAAGCAACTGGCAGATCTACGTTGAAGAGTTTGGCATAGCCATGTTTCTCGCCGGCCGGCCCGGCAGCGTGCGGCAATTCGTACCCAAGACACCCATCAGCTTATTCGAAAAAAAATACCTAAACAGCGGCCATGACCTATGGCAGTTCAGCGATATGCCACCAGATCCATCCGCAGTCGCAGCTCCAAGCGCGCCCAACGCAGCGTGACGAAACGATCGAACTGAGCTACAGTGCCATAACGACACCGAGGTGATGTATGACTGTTGCAACTAACGACCCTATTTGGGATCGGATACGCGAGGAAACCATTAGGCACGGGCAGGATGAGCCCATGCTCGCCAGTTTTCTGTATGCCACGATATTGAACCATCCCAAGCTCGAAGCTGCGCTGAGCTTTCATCTGGCGAACCTGCTCGATAGCGCCACCGCCTCGTCTCTGCTACTGCGGGACGTTATGATCCAGGCGTTCGACAGCGACCCGGTGATTAGAGACGCGGTAAGAGCAGATTTACAGGCTGTGCTGGACCGTGACTCAGCATGCCACGAGCTGTATATCCCGTTTCTCTACTTCAAAGGTTTTCACGCGCTGCAAGCCCAGCGGGTGGCGCACTGGTTGTGGCGACAAGGGCGACAGCCGCTGGCGCTGTTTTTTCAAAACCGCATTTCCACGACCTTCGGCGTCGATATTCACCCCGCCGCGCGCATGGGACACGGCATCATGCTGGATCATGCCACAGGGCTCGTGATAGGCGAGACAGCTGTCGTTGGGAACAATGTTTCAATACTGCAAGAAGTGACGCTAGGCGGCACAGGTAAGGATGAAGGAGACAGGCATCCAAAAATTGGGGACGGTGTCCTCATCAGTGCGGGAGCGAAAATTCTCGGGAACATACACGTGGGAGTAGGCGCGAAAGTAGGTGCCGGCAGCGTCGTACTGGAAGATGTTCCACCGCATACAACGGTGGCAGGGGTGCCTGCAAAAGTGGTGGGACGACCTGCCAGCGATCAGCCCGCACTCGAGATGGAACACGATTTTTGCTGTGACGAAAACACATCGCAGCAAGACGAGTGCAGCGCCAGCTAGTTAAGCGCTTCTGCTACTTCAGATCGCGAGCGCAGCAGAATCAGTGATACTGGGGCGACAGCTCCTGGACGGCGTCGACAAACGCGGTGACATGATCAGGATTAACTCCAGGCGTGATACCGTGACCTAGATTGAAGACGTGGCCTGAACCTTCACCGTACGCTGCCAGTATAGTTGCTACCTCCTCACGAATACGCGCGGGTGAAGCAAACAACATACTGGGATCCATGTTCCCTTGCAGCGCTACTTCGTGTCCGACACGTTGTCTCGCCTGGCCGATGTCGGTAGTCCAATCTATGCCAACTGCCTGTGCGCCGCATCCGGCGATCGCCTCCAACCACTGGCCACCGCCCTTGGTAAACACAATCACCGGCACTGCTCTACCCTCGGACTCGCTTGGCAACTGCTCGACGACGCGTTGCATATAGGTAAGTGAAAACTCCAAATAGCCCGCTGCACTCAGGCTGCCACCCCAGGTGTCGAAGATCTGCACCGCCTGGGCTCCTGCACGGATCTGAGCGGCAAGATAGTCGGCCACGGCATCGGCCAGTATCGATAAAATTTCGTGCATTAGTTGCGGTTGATCGTAGGCCATGGCTTTGACTCTGGCGAAGTCCTTGGATGAGCCGCCTTCCACCATATAGGTGGCGAGTGTCCAGGGACTACCGGAAAAGCCTATGAGCGGCACCATGCCATTCAGTTCACGACGGATGGTGCGGACCGCCGCCATAACGTAATCGAGGTCATCGTCGGCGCGAATCGCATTGAGCCCAGCTAGATCAGCTTCGGTGCGCAACTGCTTGCGAAATCGCGGACCCTCACCCTCTTCAAAGTACAGCCCCAAACCCATAGCATCGGGCACGGTGAGAATGTCTGAAAACAGAATCGCTGCGTCCATAGGATAGCGACGTAATGGCTGCATGGTCACTTCGCAGGCCAGTTCCTCGTTCTTGCAAAGATCCAAAAACGAGCCCGCCTGTTTTCGGGTAGCGCGGTACTCAGGTAGATATCTACCCGCCTGGCGCATCATCCAAATTGGGGTACGGTCTACACCTTCGCGCATCAGCGCACGCAGAAATCGATCGTTTTTTAGTTCGCTCATGCGGTGGGAGTCCTGCTCAAGTGCAATTCTTATATCAGTAACATCTGCGTTGCTCTGTTTTACCTGTTCTCAGACTTCGAGATAATCAAGTATACCTTCACCAGCCTGCCTGCCCTCCCAGATTGCCGTCACAACGAGATCCGAGCCGCGCACCATATCGCCGCCAGCAAACACCTTGGGATTAGTTGTCTGAAACTTGAAGGCCTGATGCTCTTCGGCAACCACACCGCCCCAATCGTTGGTATCAACGGTGATATCTCCTAACCATCGCGGTGGACTCGGTTGAAAGCCAAAGGCGATGACGACCGCATCGGCCTCAAGCACCACCTCACTCCCCGCGATCGGTTCCGGCCGTCTGCGGCCGTCTTCGTCAGGTTCACCCATGCGCGTCTTCACCATCTTCACACCGCAGGCTTGACCGAAGTATTCGACGATCTCCAGCGGCTGTCGGTTATATAGAAACTCTACGCCTTCCTCTGTGGCATTAACCACTTCCCGGCGGGAGCCCGGCATATTTTCCTTGTCTCGCCGATAGGCACAGGTCACGCTTTTTGCCTGTTGCCTTACCGCTGTGCGCACACAGTCCATGGCGGTATCACCACCGCCCAATACGATGACGCGCTTGCCTTCGAGATTGATGTAGTCCTCTGGTGGCTGCTCAAAGCCGAGATTTTGGTTCACATTGCCTATCAGGTAGGGGAGGGCCTCGTAAACGCCCGGTAAATCTTCACCGGGGAAGTTGCCGCGCATATAGGTATAGGTACCCATGCCGAGAAAGAGGGCGTCGTACTCATCCATCAATTCGGCAACCGACACATCCTTACCGACTTCTGTGTTTAAGCGGAACTCAATACCCATGCCTTCAAAGACTTCACGACGCCTTACCATCACTTCTTTTTCGAGTTTGAATTCAGGAATCCCGAAGGTGAGCAGGCCGCCTATTTCCGGATACAGGTCGTAGACCACTGGCTTAACGCCACTGCGGGCCAGTACATCTGCGCATCCCAACCCGGCAGGTCCCGCACCAATGATGGCGACAGACTTACCCGTGGGCACCACGTCAGACAGATCTGGTCGCCAACCCATTGCCAGTGCGGTATCGGTTATGTATTTTTCTGAGGCGCCTATGGTGACTGCGCCAAAGCCATCATTGAGCGTGCAAGCCCCTTCGCACAGTCGATCCTGCGGACAGACGCGACCGCATACCTCGGGCAGGGTGTTGGTCTGATGGCTGAGCTCCGCGGCTTCAAACAAATTGCCCTCGGCCACTAGTTTGAGCCAATTGGGGATAAAGTTATGTACCGGGCACTTCCACTCACAGTAGGGATTACCGCACTCCAGGCAACGATGTGACTGCTCCGCCACCTGCTCCTGATCGTAGGGCTGGTAGATCTCGACGTATTCGGTCTTGCGAGAGCGCAACGAGTTCTTGTCTGGATCACTGCGACCTACATCGATGAACTGAAAGTTATTTTCCAGTCGTCTGCTCATACGCCTTCCTCCATTGACCGTCCGCCCTTAGTCGGTATCACGCAAGCGCGACAGTAATCGATCCAGGTCTGCCGCCTTGGGTTTGACTAGCCAGAATTTGCCCACATAGTCCTCAAAGTTTTCCAGCAGCTTCGCGCCCCACTTGGAGCCGGTCTCCTCAGTGAATTCACGAATATTGCCGCGCAAATGGTGCCTGTAGGCCTCCATGTACTCAGCGCTAACCCGATGGATTTCCACCAGTTCACTATTGAAGCGATCGATGAATCCTCGGTCCTGATCGAGAACGTAGGCAAAACCGCCTGTCATGCCGGCGCCAAAATTCACACCGGTCGGACCCAGCACAGTAACCACACCGCCGGTCATATACTCGCAGCAATGATCGCCTGCGCCTTCCACGACGGCGTGAACTCCGCTGTTACGCACACCGAAGCGCTCTCCGGCAATACCGGCTGCAAATAGCTTGCCACCGGTCGCGCCATAAAGACAGGTGTTGCCAACGATCACGGACTTGTGGGATTGGTATTCGCTGTCAGCACCGGGGTAAATGACCAGCTTGCCGCCGGCCATGCCCTTCCCGACATAATCGTTGGAATCGCCCTCGAGATACATGTGCAGCCCGCCCGCATTCCAGACACCAAAGCTCTGTCCTGCCGTTCCTTTTAGCCGCAGCGTCAGGGGGTTCGCCTCCATCCCTGTGTTGCCATGGCGGCGAGCAATTTCACCTGAAAGCCTTGCGCCAATCGAGCGATCACAATTGTTCACCTCAAAATGAAACTCACCGCCACTACTCGCTTCGATCGCGCCCAGGGTTTCCCTCAGCATCATCTCGGCTTTCTCGCCCTTGTCGAACGGCGCATTGGCAGCAACCTGACAAAACTCAGGTTGTCCTTCCGCTTCGACTGGCTTGTGCAGGATCGGGCTGAGATCCAGCTTACCCTGCTTGCTCGTGCTGCCTGGAAGCACCTCTAAAAGGTCGGTTCTGCCAATCAGTGCCTGCAGCGTCGGCACGCCGATACGGGCCAGCCACTCCCGTGTCTCCATCGCGATAAAGGTAAAGAAATTAACCACCATTTCGACCGTGCCATTGAAGTGATCTTGCCGCAGTTTTTGATTCTGCGTGGCAACACCAGTCGCACAATTATTGAGGTGACAGATACGTAAGTACTTACACCCCAGCGCTACCATTGGCGCCGTACCAAAGCCGAAACTCTCCGCACCCAGAATAGCTGCCTTAATCACATCTAAACCGGTCTTTAAGCCACCATCCGCTTGCAGACGGATGAAACCGCGTAGCTGGTTGCCGCGCAGCGTTTGCTGCACCTCCGCCAGGCCAAGCTCAAACGGAGATCCCGCAGAGCGAATGGAGGTGAGCGGGCTGGCAGCAGTGCCACCGTCATATCCGGAGATCGTGATGAGATCAGCGTAGGCTTTCGTCACGCCTGCGGCGATCGTGCCCACCCCAGGTTCAGACACCAACTTGACGGATACAAGCGCTTGAGGATTCACCTGCTTGAGATCGAAAATCAGCTGAGCAAGGTCTTCGATGGAATAAATATCATGATGCGGTGGCGGCGATATCAACGTCACGCCAGGGACAGAGTACCGCAGCCTGGCAATCAACTCGTTGACCTTGCCACCGGGTAGCTGACCACCTTCTCCGGGCTTCGCCCCCTGTGCCACCTTAATCTGCAGCACCTCTGCATTGACCAGATAATGCGGTGTAACGCCAAACCGGCCGGACGCAATCTGCTTGATTTTCGACACACGCTCGGTGCCAAAGCGCTCCGGATCCTCGCCACCCTCACCGGAGTTTGATCTCGCACCAATCCGGTTCATCGCCGCCGCCATGGCCTGATGGGCCTCCGGGCTAAGCGCTCCCAGCGACATACCTGCCGAGTCGAAGCGACGCAGGATATTCTCCAAGGGCTCTACGTCATCGAGCTGAAGCGGGGTCGATATCTCTCTGGGCTTGAGTAGGTCTCTGAGGGTGGCAACGGGACGGTCGTTCACCAGCTTGCTGTAGCGTTTATAATCGGCATAGTCTCCGCTGGCAACGGCTTGCTGCAGGCTCATCACCACGTCTGGATTGAAGGCGTGGTACTCCTGCCCGTGTACATACTTCAGTAAGCCGCCTTGTTCGATATTTTTACGCAGGCTCCATGCTCGCCTCGCAAGCGTCTTTTGATCCTCTTCGAGCTCATCGAACCCAGCGCCTTCTATGCGCGACGCGACACCCTTAAAGGCGACTTCGACAACCTCTTGCGATAATCCCACCGCTTCGAACAGCTGGGCACCACGATAGGAGCTAACTGCCGAAATCCCCATCTTCGACATGATTTTCAGCAGGCCTTTGTTGATTCCCTTACGGTACTTTTTGTAGCAAGCGCTGGGTTCTCCTAGTACCTCACCGCTGCGTATCAGTTCCTCAAGCACGCTGTAAGCAAGATAGGGATAAACCGCTGTCGCACCAAAGCCGAGCAGACAAGCAATTTGATGAGAATCTCTGGCGCTGCCCGACTCAACAACCAGGTTGGCGTCGATGCGCAGACCTACACTGATCAGATGGTGATGCAGCGCACCCACCGTCAACAAGCTGTGTATGGGGAGCCGATCTTTGGCGATACCCCTATCGGACAGAATCAAAATAGTAACGCCACTGCGCACTGCTTCTTCGGCAGCGCTGGTCATATCTGTTATGGCCTGATGTAAGCTCTTCTCAGCAGGTGCATAGGTGCAATCAATCTTGCTAACCGTAAAACCCGGTCTATCCAGTTCAAGTAGCGTATTGAATTTGCCTTGGGAAAGCACGGGCGAGGTGAGCACAACGCGGTCGGCATGCTCTGGCCCCACATGGAATATATTCTTCTCGCCGCCAAGGTCTGTGACCAGCGACATCACGATCGTCTCTCGCAAGGGATCGATGGGTGGGTTGGTGACTTGCGCAAACTTCTGCCGGAAATAATCGTAGAGTGAGCGCTCCATTTTGGACAATACCGCCATCGGCGTATCATCTCCCATAGACCCCACACCCTCGTTGCCGGTCTCGGCTAGCGGCCTCAGCACCTGATCTCGCTCTTCGAAACTGACCTGAAACATCTTCATGTACTGCTCCAGCATCGATGCTTCAATCCCAGTGGCGAGCTCACCAGCAAAGGTACCCTCGATGCGCTGGGACTTCTCCCGCAGCCATTGTTTGTAGGGATGCTGGCGCTTTAGGCGATTATCAATCTCATCGTTTTCAAGCAGTTCGCCGGTTTCGGTGTCAACCATAAGAATCTGGCCCGGCCCGACACGCCCTTTTGCGATAACGTCTTCGTTTTTATAGCCGTGGGTGCCTACTTCTGATGCGAGGGTGATAAACCCATCTTTGGTCGTTACCCATCGCGCCGGTCTCAGACCGTTGCGATCAAGCAGGCAAACCGCATAGCGGCCGTCGGTCAATACCACCCCTGCAGGCCCATCCCAGGGCTCCATATGCATCGAGTGGTATTCATAAAATGCCTTAAGGTCAGGATCCATGGACTCGATGTTTTGCCAAGCCGGCGGGATTAGCATTCGCAGAGCGCGGGCCATGTCGACACCGCCCGTGAGCAATACATCGAGCATGTTATCGAGGCTAGAGGAGTCCGATCCGCTGCGGTTGACGAGAGGCGCGACAGACTGGATATCCGGCAGGCGGTCAGTTTGAAAGCGTGCGGTGCGTGCATCTGCCCAGTTGCGGTTGCCTTCGATGGTGTTGATCTCGCCATTGTGGGCGAGCAGCCTAAAGGGCTGCGCCAAAGGCCAGCGGGGCATGGTGTTGGTGGAAAAGCGCTGGTGGAACACGCAGATGGCTGTCTCAAGTCGCTCATCATCCAGATCGAGGTAGAAACGCGCCAGGTCAACCGGCATGACCAGCCCCTTATAGGCGATCACGCGGCCTGAGAGGCTGCAGATGTAAAACTCCTCGTCCCCGGAAACCGCAAGCTCCATGTTGCGCCTGGCGACGAAGAGTTTGGTACTCAAGTCGTCTGGCGTCACTCCTCCCGCTTCAACAAAGACTTGCTCGATAATTGGCATGGTCGACAATGCGATGCTCCCGCATACCGCACTATCCGTTGGTACGACCCTCCAACCGAGCACACGTAGACCCTGGTCAGTAAGCGCTCGCTCTACCTCTGATCTAGCGGCCGCGGCGAGGGCTGCGTCATTACTAAGGAAGATCTGACCAACAGCGTAGTTATCGCCCAAAGTAAAGTCGAAATGCTCCTTAGCCAGGATTCGCATAAATTGATCTGGCATCTGCAGTAACAAGCCGCAACCATCACCGGTTTTCCCATCCGCGGCGATACCGCCTCGGTGCGTCATACAGGTAAGCGATTCGATAGCAGTGAGCAGCAGGCGATGACTGGCCTCGCCGGCAGTATGCGCGATCAGGCCAAAGCCACAATTATCACGACATTCATCAGGTCTATACAGGCCTGCGCTCATAAACAGTCCAAATTAGCTATTTAAATCAAAAAGTTAACGCGGAGCACCAGACGCCAAAGTCGAGGCCAGACGTGCAGGCGGCCGATCATTTTACACAGATGGATGGCGCCGGACAAACAGCGCTAGCGGAGGAAAATCAGTAGTTTAAGCCGACCCGTTCAATAATTGCGTCAGCTCGGAATCGGTGACATCGTCTACTACACAGGCCCGACCAATTTCTCGCGGCAACACCAGACGCAGTTGACCATCAATGACTTTCTTATCTCTGGCCATTAACTCTAGAAAGCGTTCGGCAGCCATGTCGGCCGGTGGTGTCACTGGCAGCTCGGCCTGTTCCAACAAGCTGCACAAGGCACTGACTTCCTCACTGTCAATCCAGCCGCGTCGTGATGCCAGTTCCAAGGCCAAGACCATACCGGCCGCAACGGCCTCACCGTGCAGCCATTGGCTATAGCCGAGTTCAGTTTCAATCGCATGCCCAAACGTATGTCCCAAGTTGAGTATGGCTCGCATACCCGATTCTCGTTCATCGGCCGATACCACGCTTGCTTTGTTGCCGCAGCTGCGCTCTATAGCCTCAGCCAGCACACTTTGTTCCCTGGCTATCAACTGTGGCATGTGATGCTGCAGCCATCGATAGAATGGCTCATCGCGGATGAGACCATACTTAATTACCTCCGCCAGACCAGCGGAAAACTCCCGAGCGGGTAGCGTTTGTAAGGTAGAAGTATCAATTAAGACCGCATCAGGTTGATGAAACGCACCGATCATGTTTTTACCCAGGGGATGGTTGACGGCCGTCTTACCGCCCACAGAGGAATCCACCTGAGCAAGCAAAGTAGTGGGTAGCTGTATAAAACGGACGCCCCGCTGGTAAGTGGCCGCGGCGAAACCGGTGACGTCACCTACCACGCCACCCCCCAAGGCCACAAAGGTTGTGGTGCGGTTGTGGCCCGCTGCCATCACTTGATCATAAATATCGCTTAACGTCGCCATTGTCTTGAACTGTTCACCGTCGGGCAACAGGATCTTTGTGACCTGCTTGCTGGACTCAAGAACGGCGCTGACCTTGTCGAGGTAGAGTGGAGCGATGGTGACGTTGCTGACTAAAACCACCTGCGAGCTGTGGATATGGCCGACAAGTAAGTCCGGGTCACTCAGTAAATCGTGACCGATGTAGATGGGATAGCTGCGCTCCCCGAGATCAACGCGCAAGGTACGCATAACAAACGCCAACCGCTTTTCTTCAAGGTTTTTCGGAAGGGGGGATCATACAGCAAGCAGCTCCGTAGAACACCGCATCAGCCGCCTGCGAACTATGCCGATTGCAGCTCTTTAACCAGGCGCTGCGCGACGGTTCGGGGGCTGCAACCGTCAGTCTCAATAATGTGATCAGCGATCTCTTTGTAAAGCGGGTCACGCACTTCCATCAGCTTGCGAAGAATTTGCTCGGGATCGCCACGCTGCAATAACGGTCTGCGGCGATCCCGCCGGGTACGCCTGACCTGCTCATCGACGGTAGCATATAGGTACACAACGAAACCTCTAGCGGCCAGAGCATTGCGGTTCTCTGAACGCATAACAACGCCACCGCCGGTAGCGAGCACGATCTTGTCCCACTGAGTCATTTCCTGAACAACCTGCAGCTCGCGTTCGCGAAACCCTTCCTCTCCCTCGACATCGAATATCCAGGGTATATCAGCCCCGGTACGGGATTCGATCTCAGAGTCGGTGTCGGCAAAGCGCAGCTTAAGGTGCTGTGCCAAATATTTGCCAATGGTTGACTTGCCGGCCCCCATGGGGCCGACCAGAAATATCCTGTGAAGCTGAGGCACTTAGTCGAGTAGCGTTTCCGCCAAGATGCGCGGCGTGATGAAGATAAGTGTTTCAGTCTTGGTGTTGTCTGTGGTGGTGTTTCTGAAGAACGCGCCGATGTAGGGCAGGTCGCCGAAGAAGGGCACCTTGTTCACCGATTCAATGTCCTCGGTTCTAAATACACCGCCCAAGACGACCGTCTCACCGTTACCAACAAGTACCTGAGTGTTCAATTCCGTGGTGTCGATGGAAGGGATGAAGCCACCCTGCCCACTGGGTACGAGTTCGCCCACTGAGTCCTGATTGATCTTCAGATTCAACATGATTCTATCATCAGGCGTGATGTTGGGTGTTACGTCAAGGGACAATACGGCATCCTTAAAGGTCACTGTAGTCTCACCACTGGCCGAGGACTCCTGGTAGGGAATCTCCGTACCAGACTTGATGGATGCCTCCTGCTTGTCACCGGTGATGACTTTAGGTTGCGAAACCACCTCGCCCTGTCCGGCCGCTTCCAGTGCCGACAACTCCGCAGTCAGGAATAAGTCACCGCTGGCAAAGCCCACTGCAAAGCCGCTATTTCGGGTTACACCCAGATCGACCAGTAAGGCACCGGGATAGCTCAGCGTGGGCTGAGTACCGTTGATGGCAGACTCATTCAGGTTAACCACGTTGTTGGTATCGCCGGATACGGAGTAGATATCCCCGTCGTCGTTATTCAAATAGCCGCCGCCCCATTCGATGCCTAAATTCAACGTGGCGTCGGATTGTGCGATCACGATGCGTGCTTCGATCATTACCTGCCTAATGGGAATATCTACCAACTCAATGAGGGAACGAATTTCCGCTAGCTTCGGCGCGGTCTCGGTAATGATCAGCGAATTCGTGCGCGGCTCAACAACAACAGAGCCGCGTGACGATATTAAACTGCCGCCCTCTTCTGAGCCTGCATTAAATAACTCAACAATGTTCCCCGCGCTGGCGTACCGGATGCGAACAAATTCAGATACCAACGGCGCAAGTTCGGCAATCTGTTTATTCGCTTCTATCTGCTGACGCTCGCGTTCTGCTATTTCAGCCGCGGGCGCAACCATCAGTACATTACCTATTTGCCGTTTATCCAGTCCCTTGGTTTTCAGCACTAGTTCCAAGGCCTGATCCCATGGCACATTTTGCAGACGCAAGGTGATGCGGCCGCGCACAGTATCACTGGCCACCAGGTTCAATTCGGTAAAATCGGCAATCAGCTGCAGGACCGCGCGTATCTCAATATCTTGGAAGTTGAGCGAGATGCGATCGCCAACGTAGCTGAACTCATTGCGCCGCTCCTCGACTTCTTTCTTGGTAAGCGGCTTCACACTCAGTACATACTCGTTGTCTGTTTGATAGGCTAGGTAATCAAAATCACCCGTATTCTTCAGCGTGAGTGTTGTGCCACGTTCGTTGGTGTTGACATCAATACTGGTTACCGGCGTCGCAAAGTCAGTCACATCATAGCGACGCAGAAGTCGCTCTGGCACGGTGGTATCTACGAACTGCACTTTGACATCGCCCGCTTCGCTGAAGACGTTGACATCAACTGATGGATCCGTCAGCTCCAGTGTCAGACGACCTTCGCCATCGCCGGTGCGCTGAAACTGCAGATCGGTGATTTCAGAGGCAACGTCATTGACTGGCACGATTGTAGTAGCCACTTCGTAGGGATCGGTCGTAGGCTTGATGTAATCCCCGGCGCTTTCCTGACCGACCACGACATACAGGCTATTGCCATCCACTCTGGTTTCGTAAGGGACGACTTTAACCAAATTGACAACCATACGAGTCCTATCACCCGACTCCAGTACAATCACGCCGGTGGCATTGCCGTAGGGAAGTGAGTAGCGCTTGCGATCAAGAGCACTCTTCGTATTAGGGAAGTCGATAGCAATGCGCGCTGGCTTTTCTATCGTGTAAGACTTCAGCTCTGGCGGTGGCTCATCGAAGTCCATACGAATTTCGAATTTGCTGCCTGGCCTGGCGCTGAATTCAATATCTTCAATAGTGGCTGCGTTCAAGACCCCTGATACGCCCGTCATCAACAGGCCGCTGACTGTAGTCAGCAGACCTCTTCTGATGCTTTCTATTACTTTCCCCACGGCCTTCTTCCCCAGATATTGTTTTTTACTAGTTATGGCACTGCCTTTCGGTAGTTGCTTACACGCCAGTCAGTTTGATTGTGCGCGGACGCTCCACCCAGCCGTCAGCGGTGCCATCACTAACGATTTCTACGACGCCCACATAACTGTCTGTCATTTCGACAATCCTGCCGTGGTGTCGGCCCAGATAATTGCCCAGTGTTACCCTGTGAACGCCCCCGTCCGGGTCACTGATCAACGTCCAATTCGTTCCATCGCGCTCAAGCGTCCCCACCATGCGCAAGGAATCGAATGTGTACTGTTCTAAAAACTCTTTTGACCTGTCTTCGTCCGGCTTGATCGCACTGATCGCCTGCAATTGGGCGATTTCTCGCACTTCAACCGGCCGATCGAAAGGGCTTCTTAATGTCGTTGCACTATACGAAAATGCCTCATAGGCCTTAAACGTCGGTATCGGCGCGATCACACCACCTGGTCGTTCCCGCTTAGATGCCATAAACGCATCCAGATCGGAAAAATTCCTGCTGCCGCATGCACTCAAGACAATCGTGAGCGGTAAGACTGTCGCTAAGGTTCGCGAGAAGAGTTTCATTATCAGGCTTCTCCGTCCTTGTAACGATAGGTTTTCGCGATGATATTCATGCCCAGGTTATTGGCATCGTTGCCGCGGGCGGTAATAGTAAAATCGTGTAGCGTTACGATTCGCGGCAAACCGGCCATACCGCTGATAAACGCTCCTAGATCGTGATACGAACCCGATGCGCTGATCGCGATCGGAAGCTCTACGTAGAACTCTCTCGATGTCTCGTTTTGTAGATCAATACTGGCAATATTTAGGCCGTTTAGCAGCCCCTTGTTCGTAATATCTTCTAGCAAGCCGGGAACCTCCGTGTCGCTGGGAAGCTGACTCACCAGCGCACCAAAGGACTCTTCCATTTCGACCATTTGTTGCCGATAGGCTTCTAGATTAGCGGCCTGAAACGCCTTTTTTTCAAAATCTTTCTTGAGCTCGATTTCCTTCGCTTCAACCTTCGCGAGCTCGTCTTGCATATCCTGAATGTGGTAGTAGTAGCCACCTGCCAACACTAAGCAGATCAAGAGCACCCAAATAAATACTTTTACGGGTACAGGCCAGGACCCAACGTTGTCGAAGTCGAGGCTGTTGATGTCAAACTCGCGCAGCGAGCGCATAGAATCTTCAAACGCCATCGATTAGCCCTCCTGCGACTCTTGCTCAGAATCCGGCGCCTGGATCTGCACCGTCAAGTTAAAGGTATTTGCCTGGTCACCGTATTCAGGAGCCGCCCTGACTGCATCCAAAGATGGATTGGCCAACCAATCTGACGACTCCAATCTGCGCATCAGGCTGGAGACTCTGTTGTTGGATTCCGCAATACCGCGAATAGAAATAGTTTTGTCTTTCGTTTGCAGCGATGTGTAGAACACGCCGTCAGGGACAGTCCGCACAAGCTGGTCAAGCACCCTAACAATAATGGGCCGGTTACCCTGCAGCTCCTGGATAACGCGCATCCTATCCAAAAGCTGATTACGCTTTCTCTCCAACTCTTTAATTTCAGCAACCTGCGCATCCAAAATCTTAATTTCGTCCTGCAGGTAATTGTTGCGCGCATTCTGATTTTCAATCTGACCGGAAACCACCTGGTCCGCAAGCAGTACCAAACCGACGCCTAGCGCTAGCACCAGGCCGACTGTTACCAGAAAGTCTTTCTTCAGGTCTTGTCGGCGCTCTTCGCGCCAAGGCAATAAGTTAATCTGCGCCATTAGCTAAAGCTCCGTAAGGCCAGCCCGCAAGCGATCATCAGGGCCGGGGCATCACTGCTGAGTGCAACCGCGTTCACTTTAGGCGAAATCGACATATTCGCAAACGGGTTTGCGACGGTTGCCGGCGTACCCAGCTTGTCTTGCACCAGCTCCGCCAGTCCCTCCATGGACGAAACACCACCTGCCAAAATGATGTAATCCACGTCATTGTATTGGCTGGAGGAGAAAAAGAACTGCAGGGAACGCGCCACTTGTTGCACCACTGCATCTTTAAATGGTTCAAGAACCTCAGGCTCGTAATCGTCAGGTAGACCACCCTGTTTCTTTGCGAGACCGGCTTCCTCCAGTGGGAGTCCGTAGCGGCGCATGATTTCGTCCGTCAGTTGCTTGCCACCGAATAGTTGTTCGCGAGTGTAGATCGTCTGGTTGTTACTCAGCACACTCAGTGTAGTCATCGTGGCGCCGATATCGACAACCGCAACGGTACTTTCCTGCTGCAGGTCTAGCTGATTCTGTAACAGGGAAAACGCGCGCTCCATAGCATAGGCTTCTACATCCATAATCTTGGGCACGAGTTCGGAACCTTCGATCGCTTCTACCCGTGTATCAATGGTTTCTCTGCGGCAAGCGGCGAGCAACACTTCCACCATATTCTCCCGCTCGGGCGACGTGCCTTGTACCTCAAAATCGATCGCGACTTCTTCCAATGGATAAGGAATATATTGATCCGCTTCCAAGGTGAGCTGGGTCTCCATGTCGTCTTCCGTAAGACCCTGAGGCATATCGATCATCTTGGTAATGACCGATGAACCTGCGACTGCCGCTGCCACGGCTTTGAGCTTGGTTCGAGACTGTGCAACAACACTGCGTATGGCGTTTGCAACGCCATCCACATCGTTGACATTCTTCTCAATAACCGCGTCTTGCGGAAGAGAACTGACCGCGTAACTCTCCACGCGGTAGCGATCACCCGTGTAGCTAAGTTCAAGCAACTTGACCGTCGTTGAACTGACGTCCAGTCCTAGAACTGGCGTCACTTTCTTCTTCCCCATTCGCCCCAGCAAAATTATTTCCCTATCAGTATCACTAACTTAGGATATTTTTATGCGTTGCTACATTAATCGGTAGGTATAACACAGTCGAAAATATATCCAAACCGAAAAAAAGCATATAATTACCACTTAGCCGTTTGTACCTCGCAAAAGACTAATTACAAGCCTCTGTTTACTAAGGCCTAAATGATAATCCTACGCGCCCTCATACGCCTCTCATTATTTGGACTTTTCGCAGGTTTTTGGCTTATTGCCGGGGTCTATCTGTATCTGGCTCCCAATCTGCCCGATGTCGCCACCCTCCGGGACGTAAAATTGCAAACACCGATGCGAGTTTACACCCGCGATGGGGAGCTCATTGGCCAATTTGGGGAACAAAAGCGCAACCCTCTTACCTTCGACGAAATTCCCCAACCCTTTATCGACGCGCTACTGGCAGCGGAGGATTCCAGTTTCTTTAGCCACTCAGGCGTCGACTTGGGCGGGCTGATGAGGGCGGTCTCGGAGCTCGTACTGACAGGGGAAAAAGGTTCGGGGGGCAGCACGCTAACCATGCAGGTCGCGCGCAACTATTTCCTCACCTTGGAGCGTACATTTGTAAGAAAATTTAATGAAATCCTGCTGGCCATCGAAATCGAACGCAGGCTGAGCAAAAAAGAAATCTTTGAACTGTATGTTAATCGGGTATTTTTGGGGCATCGCGCGTACGGCTTTGGTGCTGCTGCCCAGGTGTATTACGGCAAACCGCTGAGCGAGTTGGACCTCGCACAATTCGCAATGCTGGCTGGGGTGCCAAAATCGCCCTCTCGCAATAACCCTATCAGCGGTCCAGAGGCTGGCAAAGAGCGGCGTGACTGGATCTTAGGTCGCATGCTCACCTTGGGATACATAGATCAGAGCGACTATCGCAGCGCGTTAGCCGCACCCGTCACAGCCCGGCACCACGGCCAGAGACTCAGCTTCGCTGCGCACTATGCCGCAGAAATGGTGCGCCAGGAGATGCTCGATCGCTATGGCACTGCAGCATACAACGACGGTTACGAGGTCTACACCACCATCGATTCGTCATTGCAGCAAGTCGCGCGCTCGGCATTGATCAACGGCTTATTGACCTATGATGATCGCCATGGTTACCGCGGGCCGGAGCGACGCCTTGGCATAGCAAGTCTCGAGGACGAAGCAGAGACTAGGCGCATCTGGCTAGAGGAACTGGGTCAGACCGCTACCATCGCCGGATTATTCCCGGCCGTCGTCACCGAGGTTGGGGAGGATCAGGTTTCCATACTTCTGGCAGACGGTAATGATGATGTCATATTGTGGGATAACGGAATCAAGCAGGCGGCTCCCTATATCAACGAAAGTCGCGTAGCTGGGCGGCCCGAAACGCCAGCCGATGTACTCTCACCCGGCGACCTGGTACGCATCAAAGCGAACAAAGACAGCCAATGGCAGTTGCTACAGGTGCCAGCAGCCCAGGCAGCGCTGGTGTCACTTAACCCAGAAAACGGCGCTTTGATTAGCATTGTCGGTGGCATAGGCTTTGAACTCAGCAAGTTCAATCGCGCGACCCAAGCCAAGCGCCAACCGGGCTCAAGTTTCAAGCCCTTCCTTTATGGCGCAGCGCTAGAGTCGGGCTTTACCGCAGCGAGCATCATCAATGATGCACCTGTCGTGGTCGACGATGATTCCTTGGGAGAAGGAATGTGGCGCCCGGAAAATGACGGGGGAAGATTCTATGGCCCTACGCGCTTGCGTTGGGCGCTCACCAAGTCACGCAATCTAGTCTCGATCAGGCTGCTGCAGCAGCTAGGCGTAGAAAATCTACTCGAGTATGTCGGTCAATTTGGTATCGATACATCAAGCGTTCCCCGCGATTTGTCTTTAGCACTCGGCACCCATGTGATGAGCGTGATGGAGGTCGCAACCGCCTATGCGGTGCTAGCTAATGGCGGCTTTCTGGTCGAGCCCTATCTGATTGATCGCATTCTGGACCTGGACGGCGAGGAGATTTACCAGGCCAGGCCGATGACCGTCTGCCAATCATGTGAGGAAGGTGGCAGTGCTATGCCAGAGGAGCTGAGTATGGAACAGATATTGGCAGGAGGGGATCAGGTCGAAGACAGCCTACCCATCGCGCCGCGTATTATGGATCCTCGAGCCGCCTTTGTAATCGACAGCATTCTCAAGGACGTCATCACTAAGGGTACGGGAAGCCGGGCCCTGGTTTTGGAAAGAAGCGACATCGCCGGCAAAACCGGGACGACCAACGGCCCAATGGATGCCTGGTTCTCCGGCTACAACCCAGATGTGGTTACCACGACCTGGGTAGGCTTCGACAATTACACGCCGCTGGGTAGAAGAGAATTTGGCGGCACAGCGGCTCTGCCAATCTGGATAGATTTTATGAAGGAGGCCCTCAAAGACCTGCCTGTGCAAGATCGAAGGGTGCCCAATGGTCTTATCAATGTCAGAATCGATCCCGATACGGGCCTGTTAGCTTCGCCAGGTCAGCCAGATGCTGTGTTCGAGTACTTCCCTGAAGAAACCGTCCCCGGCACATTGGTAGGGGAGGACAGAAGTACGCCTGGTGTCTCAGGCACAGATGACCTGGTAAGGGATATTTTCTGAGCGCTTTTACCTAAGCGCTAACCTCGCAGGAGGGCTCGCTAGTCAACAGCCTTAACGCGCGCGACGCCGGTCGCCACTGCAGCTTCAGCGACTGCCGCAGACACCGTCTGCAGCAAGCGCGGATCCATCGGCTTGGGAATAATGTAGTCCGGTCCGAACTTCAGCTCATCGACGTTACAAGCCTCTAACACCGCCGTGGGGACTTCAGATCGCGCAAGTTCACACAGCGCATGCACGGCTGCCATTTTCATTTCTTCATTTATACAGGTTGCGCGCACGTCAAGTGCGCCGCGAAAAATGAAGGGAAACCCAAGCACATTATTGACCTGGTTGGGGTAGTCCGATCGGCCCGTGGCAATGATCACGTCGGAGCGAACCGCAAGAGCTGTTTCCGGTTTGATTTCAGGATCGGGATTAGAGCAGGCAAACACAACTGGCTTGTCTGCCATAGACAACAACATGTCACGGCTGAGCAAGTCCGCACCCGATAGTCCAATAAACACATCTGCCCCCTCGACAGCATCGGCCAAACTGCGCTTATTGGTTTGATTCGCAAACTCTGCTTTGTATGGGTTAACGCCCTCTCGGCCGGCATAAATCACGCCGCGCCGGTCCAACATAAAAATATTCTCCAGGTTCGCACCTAGGCTGACCAGTAGTCGCATACAGGCAATGGCTGCAGCACCGGCTCCCAGGCAGGTGATGCGAACGTCTTGTAAGCGTTTGTCCTGTATCTCCAGGGCGTTCATTAAGCCCGCCGCCGTGACAATAGCCGTCCCGTGCTGATCGTCGTGAAATATCGGGATATTGCAGCGCTCGACGAGGGCCGCCTCAATCTCAAAGCACTCGGGCGCTTTAATATCTTCCAGATTAATACCACCGAAGGTGTCGGCAATCCTGGCGACGGTTTCTACGAACTGATCAGGATCTTCGGTGCTCACCTCAACATCAATAGAGTTGATGCCGGCGAAGCGCTTAAATAGCAAGGCCTTGCCTTCCATGACCGGTTTACTGGCCAAGGAACCTAAGTTGCCCAGACCCAGCACCGCCGTGCCGTTGGTGATCACCGCCACAAGATTGCCCTTGCCTGTATAGCGATAGACATTTTCGCCATCGCGCGCAATTTCGCGACAGGGTTCGGCCACACCTGGACTATAAGCCAGAGCCAGGTCCAGCTGCGTTTCCGCCGGTTTGCTCATCTCCACGCTGATCTTCCCGGCAACCGGTTCTGCGTGGTAGTTCAAAGCAGCCTGCTTGAGGTCCTCAGACATGTGACTCACTAGTCGAAAAAGGTTCGCAAGGATATAGAAAAGGGCAGTCGCGAACAAGCTTGTGGCGAGTGGTGAATATCAAATCTCAATCCACCAGAGTAAAAAAAACCAGGCTGCAAAGAGCCTGGTTTCCTGTGTTAGCACGCGGCCTCGCCGCTACAAAACTAGCGCTTGCTGCCGCGGTTTCCGAATCGCTTCTTGAAGCGATCAACTCGACCACCGCTGTCGACTACCTTTTGCTTTCCGGTGTAAAAGGGATGGCAGAGCGAGCAAACATCGATGTGAAGATCTTTGCAGAGTGTGGAACGCGTAACGATGGTGTTGCCGCAGCTACATGTCGCGGTCACTTCCTCATACTTTGGATGAATCTCTGCTTTCATTTTAATACTCCTTTTTCGCATGGCACCGCCACCCGATCAATGCCGGGCACCGCACCGAAAAATAGCCGCGCATCTTACCAGAGCTGGGATTAGAAGCAAGAACCGCAATCGGGGATCGCGGAAGCCCGTTTTAGTATCGCTCGCCGGCTACACACCGATCATAGGCCAAGCTGCGTTAGGCACGCCAAGCAAGGCTAGCCGGGGCCTGGATATTCCAATTCCTTAGCTGCCGCCGAACCCTCCTGTTAAAGTGGGGTCATGCCCGTACTCCGTCTCGCCATTCCCTCGCCGTTGCGACGCTTGTTTGACTATCTTCCGCCTGCGGATATCAGCGATGAACAAGTGCATGGTCTGAAACCGGGACAGCGTCTACGAGTATCTTTTGGTGCACGCTCCCTGATTGGGTATCTGGTTTGTTTAGCCGACACCAGTGAAGTACCTGAGACAAAGTTAAAGCGTGCTTTAACGCTAGTGGACGAGGAACCGTTAATCCCACCTACACTGGTGGAACTGTGTGCCTGGGCGGTCGAATATTACCAACATCCTCCTGGCGAAGTGTTCAGCGCGGCTTTCCCGAAGACAATGCGTGAGGGCGGGGCAAACAGACTGGAAGGTGTGCCGGGGTGGCGCCTTACAGACCGGGGCTTAGGCCTGCCAGCAGGAGCGTTGTCGCGGTCGCCCAAGCAGTCAAAGGCGCTGGCCATTATGCGCTGCGAGGAGGCAGTCTCCAAAACTGCGCTCATGGAAAGGGGTATAAGCCAGAACATTATGCGAGAGCTAGAAAAAAAAGGCCTGGTGCAAAAGTGCCTGATGCCACCACCGGAACCAGAGTTCAAGCCAAGCCCCGCGCTAGAGCCGACATCAGAACAGGCAAGCGTGCTGCGCGCGCTCATCGCGCATAGCGAAGGCTTTAGCTGCCATCTGCTGCAGGGAGTGACCGGCAGCGGCAAGACAGAAGTTTATCTACAGCTGATCGCAAACTGTTTGCAGCGCGACCAACAGGCGCTGGTGTTGATACCTGAAATTGGTTTGACGCCACAGACGCTCGCGCGATTCAAGTCGAGATTCGCAGCCAATATTGTTGTCGTGCACTCGGGTCTCACTGAGCGCGAACGCTATCTCGCTTGGGAGGCGGCAAGGGTGGGTAATGCACAAATCGTGATCGGTACGCGTTCGGCCATTTTTACACCTTTGAAAGCGCTCGGCGTGGTCATCGTAGATGAGGAACACGATAGCTCTTATAAGCAACAAGACGGATTTCGCTATTCAGCCCGCGACATGGCAGTCAAACGAGGGCAAATCGAGAACGCACAGGTCCTGCTTGGAAGCGCTACCCCTTCGCTAGAGAGCCTCTACAACGCTTCACGCGGACGCTACACGCTGCATCGGCTCACACGACGGCCGAGCGGTAGTCAACCGCCAAACATCTCTGTAATCGATATTCGCAGATCCGAGCTGCGCGCCGGGATGTCAGAAGACTTAATGGCTGCCATTCATGACACGCTCTGCAAAGACCAGCAGGTACTTTTATTCTTAAATCGAAGAGGTTTCGCACCAACACTGCAGTGCCATAGTTGCGGATGGATAGCCGAATGCCAGCACTGCGATGCCAGGATGACCGTCCACCAGAAACCGGCCAGCTTGCAATGTCATCACTGCGGGGCCAATGCTCCGCTGGCTCATCAATGCCCTCAGTGCCACAGTGGCGACTTGATTACGCACGGTTTGGGTACTGAGCAAACTCAGGCCTATCTGCAGCAGCGTTTTGCCCAGTGGCCAGTGTATCGGGTTGACAGTGATTCTATGCAGGGCAAGCACGCGATGCAGGCACTCACCGAGTCGATTAGTGGTGGCAAACCCTGCATCCTGCTGGGTACACAAATGCTGACCAAAGGCCACCACTTTCCAGGGGTCACCCTGGTAGCGATTATCGATGTGGATGCGATGTTGTTCAGCACTGACTTTCGCGGTGACGAGCGAATGGCCCAGCTGCTAACCCAGGTTGCAGGTCGAGCAGGTCGCGCCCAACTGCCAGGACAAGTGCTGCTGCAAACACACTACCCAGATCATCCCCTGGTGCAGAGCATGCTCACCCTGGATTACACCGAGCAGGCCCGGCACATGCTAGATAGTCGCTTATCCAGCGGCATGCCGCCGGCAGGGCAGCTGCTGATTGTTCGAACCGACAGTGAAAGCCCGCTTGAAGGGGAGAGATTCCTACTTGAATTGGAACGCAAGGTCCGCAACACCATGCCCGATGAGATCCAGCTTATCGGGCCTTTACCATCGCCTATGCAGCGAAGGGCAGGCAAGTTTAGACACCAACTCATCGCCTTAATGGCGAGTCGACGTGATGCAAAGGCCCTTGCCGAAACCATGGTAAAAGAAGCCGAGTTGGGCAAGTCAAGCAACAAACTTAAGTGGTCAATTGATGTCGACCCCATGGATCTTTATTGACAGACGCAAAGCGCAGGGTTGCGTGGACGCAAGCTCATGATGAGCGGTGCTGGTCATTGCATACCTGAATGCGCATAATGGCGCCCCAACGTATTTCCGCCTACCGTTCGCCAGTAAAACACGGACTGATAGTTCGAAACACAGGTTCATTTCCCGGGCAATGAAAGAACAAATCACGCAATTGATAGGTCAGGCTCTGGACGCACTGATACAGAAGGGCGATCTGGAAGTGGTGCGACCTGACGCTATAGCGCTGGATCGAACTCGTGACCCTAGCCACGGCGATCTTGCCAGCAATGTTGCGCTGACGCTCGCCAAGTCCGCCGGCAAAAACCCCAGAGAACTGGCGCAAATGATATGCGATGCGCTGCCCGTCTCCGCGTTTGTGGCCCGTACAGAAATTGCCGGTCCAGGTTTTATCAATTTCTTCCTTTCCGAGGCCACTGGACAGGCAGTCGTGCAGCGAATATTGGAGCAGGGAGCTGCTTTTGGTAAAGCGACAACCGGAGCCGGGCGCAAAGTTCAGGTGGAGTTTGTGTCTGCAAACCCGACAGGCCCCCTGCACGTTGGTCACGGCCGCCAGGCTGCGATTGGCGACTGTATTTGCCGCCTGCTGCAGGCTACTGGTTGGGATGTGAGCAGAGAATTTTATTACAACGATGCAGGGCAGCAGATTACCAATTTAGCACTGTCTGTCCAAGCGCGATGCCGCGGCCAGGGCCCGGATGATGAAGAATGGCCGGCAGATGGCTATCGCGGCGCATACATAGAAGATGTGGCACGCGCCTATCTTGCCGGAGAGAGCGTGGAAGCCTCCGATCAAAATGTTCGCGCCAGCGCTGATGTAGACGATTTGGAGGATATTCGCCGCTTCGCCGTCGCCTATCTGCGCAGAGAACAAGATCTGGATCTGAAGGCTTTTGAGGTGGACTTCGATCACTATTTCCTGGAGTCATCGCTGTATGAAGATGGCGAGGTAGAGAACACCGTCCAGCGCTTGCAAGACAGGCACCACACCTATGAGCAAGACGGTGCACTGTGGCTAAAAACCACGGAGTTCGGCGACGACAAAGATCGTGTGATGCGCAAAAGCGAAGGCGGGTACACCTACTTCGTGCCGGACGTTGCCTATCATCTCAATAAATGGCAACGCGGCTTCGAGCGCGTGATCGACGTACAAGGCGCAGATCATCACAGCACGGTAACCCGCGTTAGAGCAGGTCTTCAGGCCTTGGACGCCGGTATCCCAGAAGGTTGGCCAGATTATGTCTTGCACCAGATGGTCACGGTGGTGCGAGATGGTGAAGAAGTGAAACTGTCAAAGCGCGCAGGCAGCTATGTCACCTTGCGTGACTTAATCGACGAAGTAGGCCGCGATGCGACCCGTTATTTTTTGGCCGCACGTACTCGGAGTTCACAGCTCACTTTCGATATCAATCTGGCGCAATCCCAAAGCAACGATAACCCAATCTATTATATTCAATACGCGCATGCCAGGGCCTGTGCTGTTATGCGGCGACTTACAGAGCAGGGCGGCATTTGGACACCGGAGCAGGGTATAGCGCAACTGGATAAACTAACCAATGAGCACGAAAAAGCAGTGCTCAAACAACTAGATCGCTATCCCGAAGTCGTCGCAAACGCTGCAGAAAATACAGAGCCCCACAACGTCGCAACCTACCTGAGAGAGCTGGCGGCCGAGTTCCATACCTGCTACAACGCCAACAAATTCTTGGTAGAGGACGAGAATCTGCGCGCCGCTCGGGTAGCGCTTAGCCAAGCGGTTCGCCAGGTCATAGCCAATGGCCTGCTATTGCTTGGTGTTTCTGCACCGGAGGCGATGTAGGCGATGGCGAAAGATTTCGCCAAGGCGCGCAATTCGGGAAGTAAATCCAGCAGCAAATCGAATCGTCAGCGCAAATCATCGGCAAAGGTCACGCAAGGCAAATCGGGCACTGGCTGGCGCGCTTATTTCGCGGGCGTGTTGACGGGCTGCTTTCTAAGTTTTCTTGTCTATCTCAACAGCCTGCCTAAGGAAGCGGACACAATTGCCACGCCGCAGGCGCTGCCATCAGAAACTGTGGCTGTGGAGCCCCCTGAGCCTAGATTCGATTTTTACACAATGTTGGAGGAACAGACGCTTGAAATGCCGGTGGAGCCCGCTCGGGTGACCGAACTGCCGGCTGAGCCTGTGCGCGATGTTTACCTGCTGCAGGCAGGATCTTTCCGATTAAAGGATGACGCCGATAGGCGGCGTGCAGAGCTGTTACTCCTGGGCCTTGAGCCCAGGGTTGAAGAGGCCACTAGCGATAACGGTCGCTGGTTCCGAGTCTACCTCGGGCCCTTTGATTCCCGCCCCGCAATGGCCAAAGCGCGCAGTCTGACCGCCGCCCAGGACATTGACACCCTGCTTCTGAAACGAGGAACACCTTGATTTCGCGTTACCGGACTTGAATTTTGGCCCGGCGCACCCCATATCCCACCGACTGAGCCGAATAAACCGCCGCGAGGTCTGTTGCATTGGAACAATTCGAAGGCACCACCATACTGTCCGTAAGACGAGGGAACAGCGTCGTTATTGGCGGTGATGGGCAGGTTTCCCTGGGAAATACCATCATGAAGGGCAACGCACGCAAAGTCAGACGTTTACATAAAGATCAGGTCTTGGCGGGTTTTGCAGGCGGAACCGCGGATGCGTTCACCCTTTTTGAGCTATTCGAAGCGCAACTCGAGAAACACCAGGGGCATTTGGTCAGAGCCGCAGTTGAGCTCGCCAAGGCCTGGCGCACAGAGCGAGCACTTAGAAGGCTTGAGGCACTGCTCGCCGTTGCTGACAAGACTACCTCTCTTGTCATAACCGGCAATGGCGATGTCATAGAACCCGAGGATAATCTCATCGCGATTGGCTCCGGCGGCCCCTTCGCTCAATCTGCTGCTCGCGCGCTCCTAGACAATACCGAGTTGAGTGCACGCGATATCGTGGAGAAAGGCCTCACAATCGCTGGCGATATCTGTATCTATACGAACCACAATCGCACCATAGAACAACTGGATTTCTAGGCTAACTATGTCCGATATGACACCACGTGAAATTGTTCACGAGCTCGATAAACACATTGTGGGCCAGGATGAGGCCAAGCGCGCCGTGGCGATTGCGCTGCGTAATCGCTGGCGGCGTATGCAGCTCAGCGAGGAGTTGCGCGCTGAAATCACGCCCAAAAATATCCTGATGATAGGACCCACAGGTGTCGGTAAAACCGAAATTGCGCGCAGGCTCGCCAAGCTCGCAAACGCCCCCTTTGTGAAGGTAGAGGCGACAAAGTTCACCGAGGTCGGCTACGTAGGCCGAGATGTGGACTCCATCGTGCGCGACCTGGTTGATGTGTCGATTAAAATGCTGCGCGAGCAGGAAATGAC
This sequence comes from Pseudomonadota bacterium, assembly GCA_039025905.1. Lineage (GTDB taxonomy): Bacteria > Pseudomonadota > Gammaproteobacteria > Pseudomonadales > Halieaceae > JARRPM01. The sequence continues at coordinate 37,443 of JBCCNJ010000003.1, forward strand.
TCGGGTTCGATTCCGAGCGGAGGAAATGGCTGAGGAACGGATTCTGGACATCCTGCTGCCGCCGGCACGCAGTGCTGAGGGGGATTCCGGTAGCGGTAGCGGCACCCGACAACTGCTTCGCAAGAAGCTGCGCGAGGGCGAGTTAGACGATAAGGAAATCGAGGTCGAGCTCAGTTCCCCAGGAGCGGCGATGGAGATCATGGCACCCCCCGGTATGGAGGAGATGACAAACCAGCTGCAGAGCATGTTCTCCAATATGTCGCGCTCTCAGCAAAAAACGCGCAAGTTACCGATTAAGGATGCCTTTAGCGCACTGTGCGACGAGGAAGCAGCGAAGATGGTCAACGAGGACGAGCTGCGACAGCGCGCCGTTCACGTTGCGGAACAAAACGGCATTGTCTTTATTGACGAGTTAGACAAGGTAGCCAAGCGCAGCGAGGGAGGCGGCGCAGACGTCTCCAGAGAGGGCGTTCAGCGCGATCTGTTGCCGCTGATCGAAGGATCCACCGTTAGTACTAAACACGGCATGATCAAAACCGATCACATACTGTTTGTCGCATCCGGTGCCTTTCATCTTGCCAAACCATCGGATCTTATCCCGGAGTTACAGGGTCGCCTGCCTATCAGAGTTGAACTGTCTGCACTGACGCCTGACGATTTTCAGCGAATATTGACAGAGCCCAACGCCTCACTCACAGAACAGTATCAAGCGCTGCTGGGCACCGAGGGCATGAACATTGAATTTACAGAAGACGGCATAAGGCGTATTGCAGAGACCGCCTGGCAGGTGAATGAAAGCACAGAAAATATTGGCGCAAGGCGCTTGCATACCGTGATGGAGCGACTGCTGGAAGAGTCTTCATTCGGCGCCTCGGACAGCGGTCTGGCAGACAAGCCTCTACTCATCGACGCCGATTACGTCGACAGTCAATTGAAGGCACTGAGCGCAGACGAGGATCTGTCGCGCTTTATTCTTTAAGTGCCCGTGCCAGAGCAGAAGCAAAAACGACCGCTGGACATTAAACTGCGAAAGCGCTCGCGCACACTGGAACTGCACTATCCCGACGGCGAGCACTATGCTCTGCCTGCAGAATATCTGCGCGTCTATTCCCCCTCAGCCGAAGTGAGAGGCCATGGCAGTGGCCAGGAAACGCTACAGTCTGGGAAAATCGAGGTCGGCATCGATCACATCAAACCCGTAGGCCACTATGCACTGCAGCTGATGTTTGACGATGGCCACGATACAGGGCTGTATTCCTGGGACTACTTATACGAACTGTGTACGCAACACAGCGAACGCTGGCAAGACTATCTCGCCCGTTTACATTCTGCAGGCGCGAGCCGTGACCCAAAGGTTCAAGTCCTCCAGTTCAAGCCGTAGTCATCTCATACCATCCCGGCTCGTCGCCATAGCCGAGAGCAAACATGAGACCACTGCCGTTAAATCGGCAACGCGTTACAATAGACTGCTGCACCTTAGGGAAGCGAACGCGTCATGAGCGACAAAAAGACAACGCATTTTGGCTACAAGGAGGTCGACGCCGACTCCAAGGCGGGGATGGTCGCCGGCGTGTTTGATTCGGTTGCCTCTCGTTACGACCTTATGAATGACCTGATGTCTGGCGGTATCCATCGTCTCTGGAAGCGTTTTACCATTGAACTCAGCGCAGTTCGTCCTGGTCATAGCGTCTTAGATATCGCCGGTGGAACAGGTGATTTGGCCGCGCGTTTTGCCGATACTGTCGGTTCCGATGGGCGAGTCATTCTGGCTGACATCAACGAGTCCATGCTCCGGGTTGGCAGAGACAAGTTGTTGGATACAGGCGCTCAGGGCAACCTGGAATTTGTACAGGCGGATGCTCAGTATCTGCCATTCCCTGACGACACCTTTGATTGCATTACCATCGCCTTCGGGCTGCGCAATGTCACTGACAAAGACCTGGCATTGCGTGCAATGCTTAGGGTGCTGAAACCAGGCGGCAGATTACTGGTCCTGGAGTTCTCCAAACCGGAAAATGCGCTGCTGAGCAAAGCCTACGATACCTACTCCTTTAGAGTCTTGCCGCTGATGGGGCGTCTTGTCGCCAACGACTCGGACAGCTATCAGTATCTAGCCGAGTCGATTCGTATGCATCCCGATCAGGAGACCTTAAAAGACATGATGGAGGATGCGGGCTTCAGCAGCTGTGAATATCACAACATGACAGGCGGTATCGTCGCACTGCACAAAGGCATCAAGGCCTGACATGTCATCTGCCGTTGATCCAGCGCTGCAAACGGCAGCCATCGCCGCGCTTGAGGGCGTTGTGAACCGCGCCCTGGCGCTATCGCCCGACGGACAACAGGAGCTTAAAAAACTCGCAGGTTGCGTGTTCGCCGTGCAGTGTACAGCGCCTGCGATGGATACGTTTTTGCAAGTGAACGCGCAGGGCCAGATTCGCTTTATGGGAGTGTACGAAGGCGATATCACCACCCGCGTCACCGGCTCTGCCTCCGATTTCACCGAACTCGCAAGCTCAGAAGACCCCACAGCTACTTTAATTAACGGCTCCTTAGAGATCGATGGCGATAGCGCACCCCTGATCGAGCTACAGAAGCTGATAACTGAACTCGATATCGATTGGGAGTCGCCACTAGTCGAAACACTGGGAGATGTCGCGGGTCACCAGCTCGCTCAGCTCCTGCGCGGTGCCCACAGCTGGAGCCAGCAGGCCTCCAGCGGACTGATGCGACAACTGCAGGAGTTTATTCACGAGGAGGCAAGGCTGAGTCCGCCACGGCTAGAGCTGGAAGACTTTTACAGCGATATTGCACAGCTCACTTTGCAAGTAGAACGCCTGCAATCGCGTGTCTCACGTCTGCGCAAACGCGTCCACAAGCTGCAAGCATAAAGACACCATGTCTCGCGTCTCGAGAGCGTTCAAGATTTTTCGCACGGTGTCGCGCTACCGCCTCGATGAATTCATTGACACAAGTCGCCTGAGTACACCAGCTCGCATGGCGCTAACTCTAGCGCCCTGGCGTATCCACAAAGTACCTGAACTACCGCGCGCCGTGCGCCTGCGCAAAACGCTTGAGGAGTTAGGGCCGGTTTTTATTAAGTTCGGACAAATGCTATCCACTCGTCGCGATCTATTGCCCGTTGATATCGCCGACGAACTGGCAAAGCTGCAAGACAAGGTTCCACCTTTTCCTGAGCAACTGTCCATCGAAACTATTGAGCGCGGTCTGGGGAAGCCGATCGCAGAGCTGTTCTCAAGCTTCGAAGCCAAGCCAATGGCCTCCGCTTCGGTGGCCCAGGTGCACGCTGCGACCTTACATTCCGGTGAACAGGTAGTTGTAAAAGTGATACGGCCCGAAATCGAACCCGTTATCCGTCAGGACCTGGCTTTGATGTTTACGCTGGCGAAACTTGTGGCGCGATATTTACCGGATGGACGTCGGCTGCGGCCGGTGGAAGTGGTCGCTGAATATGAATTCATCATTCTCGACGAGCTGGATCTCGGCCGCGAGGCCGCGAATGCCTGCCAGTTGCGCCGAAATTTTGAGGACAGCAAATTACTCTATGTACCCCAGGTTTACTGGGACTATACCTGTCGCGATGTGTTCGTGATGGAGCGTATCAGCGGCATACCGGTGACGGATATGGCGGAGCTCCAGGCGCGAGGCACCGATCTCAAACTATTAGCAGAACGTGGCGTAGAGATCTTTTTTACACAGGTGTTTCGCGACAGCTTTTTTCACGCGGATATGCATCCTGGAAACATTTTTGTCGATGCAAGTGATCCCGCAGACCCCACTTATATCGCAGTCGACTGTGCCATCATCGGTAGCCTGAGTGATTCTGATCAATACTATCTCGCCCGCAACTTGCTGAGTATTTTCCGTCGAGATTATCGAGAGGTTGCCCAGCTGCATGTGGAATGTGGATGGGTGCCACCACAAACACGCGTACAGGATTTTGAATCGGCCATGCGGGCAGTATGCGAGCCGGTGTTTGAGCGACCGCTAGGTGAAATTTCATTTGGTCAGTTACTTGTTTATTTGTTTCAAACAGCGCGCCGCTTTGATATGCACATACAACCCTCACTTGTTCTGCTGCAAAAAACCATGCTCAACATCGAGGGCCTTGGTCGCCAGCTTTACCCCAGCCTCAACTTGTGGGATACAGCCAAACCGTTTTTGGAAGACTGGGTTCAGGAACGCTACTCTCCACAGTCTCTTCTCAAGAGACTGCAGCGCCAAGCTCCCTCCTGGCTGGAGCAACTTCCCCAGCTTCCCGACGTCTGGATCGATAACTTACAGCAGGGCAAAGATGTGCAAATTCGTCTTGCTCAACCCACACAGCCGCCGGCGGTGCCACAGGTACCAGATGCCGATCCTTCTCGAAGACAAGGCCGTCAGCTGCTCGGCCTGGTGGTGCTTGTTATTGCCGGAATCACGCTGTTACCGGAAGGTGTTGAGCAGCTGGTGGACGCTCCCATTCTGAGCTGGGTACTGTTTGCACTAGGATTTCTGCTTGTATGGCCCCGAAAACACTAAAAATTATCAATCTGTGCTGGTAGCAGCCCTGTGCCATAATGTTGCCCCACAGAGACTATGACTATGATGGAAACAGCAGATCTTTTTCGAGACATCCGATGGAATGAGCAAGGACTGATACCTGCCATCGCGCAGGATTGGGAGTCGGGCGAAGTGCTCATGCTCGCCTGGATGAATCACGAATCCTTAGAGCTCACACTGGCGGAGGGAAGGGCGGTTTACTGGTCACGCTCACGCCAAGCGCTATGGCGCAAAGGACAAGAGTCTGGCCATGTACAAAACCTTAAGGAATTGCGTATCGACTGCGATGCCGATACCGTTCTGCTGAAGGTAGAGCAAGTGGGCGGTATTGCCTGTCATACCGGACGTCGCAGCTGTTTTCACCTGAAAAAGCATGACAAAGGCTGGCAGATAACTGACCCTGTGCTGCGATCACCCAAGGATATATACGGATCGTCCTCATGAGTGACGTATTACGAAATTTGGCGGCAGTTTTGGAACAACGCAAAAGCGCAGATCCGGAGCAGTCGTATGTGGCGAGCCTGCACAAGCAAGGGCTTAACAAAATACTGGAAAAGGTAGGCGAGGAGTCCACGGAGGTCATACTTGCAGCCAAGGATGCAAGCACCGGGGCGGATAACAGCGATCTGGTAGGAGAAGTTGCGGATTTGTGGTTTCACACAATTGTCATGCTGTCTCATTTGAATGTAGATGTTGATGAAGTCACCACATGCCTGGCTGGACGTATGGGCGTCTCTGGAATTCACGAAAAGAGCGAGCGCAAAAATAGCTCGTAAAAAGCGATAACGGGAGGTATGCAAAATGGGAGTCGGTGGAATCAGTATTTGGCAACTGTTGATCATCCTGGCAATTGTCATCATGTTATTTGGCACTAAACGCTTGCGTACGCTGGGCAGCGACCTGGGTAGCGCAGTCAAGGGGTTTCGCAAAACCATGCACGAGGAACCCCCTGCAGGCAAGGACACAGCGCAAGCGGCTGATCAGGTCGAGGAGACCTCCTCAAGCGCCGAAAAGGACAAGTAAGTTCTGAATGTTCGATGTTGGGTTTGCCGAGCTGCTGCTGATCGGCATCGTGGGTCTGCTGGTTATCGGACCGGAGCGGCTACCGGGTGCAATTCGCACCGGGCTCGCCTGGTTTAACCGGCTAAAGCGGTCTTTTAACAATATTAAGCAAGAAGTCAGTCGAGAGCTGCATAACGATGCCGTTTTGCAGGATCTGAAAAACGCCGGTCACGATCTAAAGTCGCAGGCCAACGAGTTCGGCGAGCAGCTGCGCTCGGCCACTAGCGTCACGCCCGAGTCTCAAAAGGACACACCTGATCGCAACGAGGATCGAAATCGGCTGACGGAAAAACGCGCACAATGAGCGAACAGGAAAGCATTGACCAGCCATTGCCGCTGGTCGCCCATCTCACAGAGCTCCGCGACCGATTGCTGCGTGCCCTCCTGTCAGTTCTGATCGTTTTTATCGCACTGTTCCCCTTCGCCAACGAAATCTACGCATTCGTGTCCGAGCCCCTAAGAGCGCTTTTACCGCCGGGCTCCACCATGATCGCTACGGAAGTGGCAGCACCATTTCTGACACCATTCAAATTGACGCTTTTTACCGCGATTTTTATCGCCATTCCCTATGTGCTCTACCAAATTTGGAGTTTTATCGCGCCGGGCATGTACAAACACGAAAAGCGACTCGCACTGCCACTCTTAGCCTCTAGCGTGGCGCTGTTTTACGCCGGCGCAGCCTTCGCCTATTTCGTGGTGTTTCCGCTGATTTTTGCCTTCTTCACCAGCGTTGGCCCAGCGGATGTCACTATCATGACCGATATCAACAGCTACCTGAACTTTGTCCTTAAGCTGTTTTTTGCCTTCGGTTTAGCCTTTGAGATACCCATCGTCGCTGTGCTGATGATCTCGACTGGTATGACTACACCTGAAAACCTGGCGAAGAAGCGCCCCTACATCATTGTGGGCTGCTTCGTATTGGGGATGCTCCTCACGCCACCGGACATCATCTCCCAGTCACTACTGGCACTGCCGATGTGGATACTGTTCGAGCTGGGCATTTATTTTGGCCGTCTAATCACGCGCAACCGACCGCAGGAAGCAGAGTAGACCGTGACCGACAAACCTAAGTCTGCCAGCCTGCCAGCGCTGATCCCAGTGCTTGGATTTCTAAAGCCCTATCGCTGGCGGTTAGTCGGTGCGAGTCTGGCACTGTTGTTTACTGCGGGTGCGACGCTGTCCCTAGGCTGGGGCCTACAAATCCTGATCGACCGCGGCTTCAAAGGCGATAGCGCAGATCTCAGTACCGCTATTAGCGTGCTACTTGGCATCGCCGCGGCCATCGCGATTGGCACGTTCATTCGGTTTTATCTGGTTTCGTGGCTCGGCGAGCGCGTCAGTGCGGATCTGCGCAAGGCGGTTTTCGACAACCTCGTGCACCTCCATCCGGGGTTTTTCGAATCCAATCGCAGCGGCGAAATCATGTCGCGTCTGACCACCGACACCACGCTTTTGCAAACCATCATCGGCTCGTCATTCAGTATGGCGCTGCGAAGCAGTCTGACGATGATCGGCGCGCTGGTGATGATGTTTATCACCAATCTCAAACTCAGCTTGATTATCGCCCTTGGTGTACCGCTGGTGCTACTCCCCATCCTGATCTTTGGTCGCCGGGTGCGCCGGCTGTCTAACCAAAGCCAGGACAGTATTGCCAGTGTTGGCAGCTACGCAGGCGAGGTCGTACAGCATATTCGCATTGTACAGAGCTATACGCAGGAGCAGTTCGAGTCCAGCGCTTTTGCCCGAGAAGTAGAGCGAGCATTTGCTATCGCCAGGCGCAGAATATGGCAGCGTTCGCTGTTGATCGGTTGCGCCATCTTACTTCTGTTTTTCGGCATGGCAGCCATGATGTGGGAGGGTGGCCAGGACGTGCTTAGCGGTAATATGACCGCGGGAGAATTGGGCGCGTTTGTGTTCTACGCCATCATGGTGGGCAATGGTGTCGCCACCGTAGCGGAGGTGTGGGGTGAATTGCAGCGGGCCGCAGGGGCGGCGGAACGTCTCATTCAGCTACTGAACACCCAGAGTCTGATTAATGACCCAGGACCGCAGGACCTTGAAGCAAGCTCTGTGCGTCCGCAACTGAGGCTTGAAAATATCAGCTTTTACTATCCCACAAGGCCTGCCCATGCCGCATTAAAAGAGTTCTCGCTGAACGTGGCTGCAGGCAAGAGTCTTGCTCTGGTGGGCCCTTCAGGAGCAGGCAAATCGACTGTGTTCGAGCTCTTACAGCGCTTTTACGATCCCCAGTTGGGACGGGTGCTGCTTAACGGTGAGGACATTCGCGAATTAGGTCTGCAACAGCTGCGTTCGCACGTGGCACTGGTACCACAACAACCGGCCCTGTTCACCGGCAGCGTGCGCTACAACATCTGCTACGGGCAACCCGATGCCACGGATGCACAAGTTGTCGCTGCAGCTAAGGCGGCGCATGCGCAGGAGTTTATCGAGCGATTACCCGAGGGTTATAACAGCCACCTGGGCGAACAGGGCGTGCGCTTATCCGGTGGTCAGCGTCAACGCATCGCTCTCGCTAGAGCGATACTTAATGACCCTGAAATACTGCTACTGGATGAGGCCACCAGTGCCCTGGACACGGAAAGTGAACATCAAGTGCAACAGGCATTACACGAATTAATGGATAACCGGACGACGGTTATCATAGCTCATCGCCTTTCGACCATTTTGCACGCAGACAGGATCGCCGTGCTCGATCAAGGACAACTTGTCGCACAAGGTACGCATGAGGAACTCATGCAGGACTGCGCTCTATACCAAAGACTCGCGAGCCTGCAGTTTCAGGACGCAAAGCTGGAACAACCTGGGCTTCGCGATATCGCCTCAGCGCGCAGGCACTAACCGCTGAACTCGCGAACCAGGCCGCTGATGGACTCTTTGGCATCTCCGAACAACATGCGCGTATTGTCTTTATAAAACAAAGGATTCTCAATCCCGGCAAAGCCTGAGGCCATTGAGCGCTTGAGAACAAACACGGTTCGCGCTTTATCCACATTAATCACCGGCATCCCATAGATAGGTGACGATTCCACTTCGCGCGCTGCAGGGTTCACAACATCGTTCGCTCCGATCACAATCGCGACGTCCACGTTTTCCATACGCGGATTGATATCGTCCATCTCTAGCAATTGATCATAGGGCACGTCCGCCTCGGCTAGCAAAACGTTCATGTGGCCAGGCATGCGGCCGGCCACCGGATGAATGCCAAAATTGACCTCAGCACCGTTTTGCTCCATCAGCTCGGCCAGTTCTTTGACCACGTGCTGTGCCTGAGCTACCGCCATGCCGTAGCCAGGGATAATGGCGACATTGGTGGCCGCTTCCAGCACATAGTAGGCATCGTCCGCATTGATGGGTTTGATCTCACCCTCAACCACGGTTGCCTCAACCTTGCCGCTACCAAATCCACTGAACAATACATTAGCCAGGGAGCGGTTCATCGCCTTACACATGATCTGAGTGAGAATAATGCCCGAGGCACCCACTAGCGATCCGGCAACGATCAGAATATTGTTGTTCACCGCAAAGCCAGCCGCACAGGCCGCCAAACCCGAGTACGAGTTCAGTAGCGAGATGACGACGGGCATATCCGCACCACCGATGGGAATGACCGCCATCACGCCGAAAACCAAGGAAAGCGCGACCACCAGGTAGAGCCAGAACATATTTTGCGGCTGCAAACAGAACATGACAGCGCCTGCCAGAATACCGAAGACGATGATGCCGTTGACGATTTGCTGGCCGCTGAAGAGCACAGCGCCACTGCCGATGCGTTCGCTGAGCTTGCCATAGGCAATCAAGCTACCGGTAAAGGTGACACCACCAATTAATATTGAGAGCACGATCGTGATCAGGGTAAACGTGGATGCACCCGGGCTCAGCGCCGCCCAACCTACCAATAAGCTGGCCATGCCGCCAGAGCCATTAAACAGCGCAACCATCTCGGGCATCGCTGTCATTTGCACCAACCTGGCGGCGAGCCCGCCAATGATCGCACCCACTACCATGCCGATAGCAATCCATTGATATTCGACGATACCCTGATGCAGTAACGCCGCGACCACAGCGATGAGCATGCCGGTCGCGGAAATCATGTTGCCGCGGCGGGCCGTAGCGGGTGAGCCCAGCTGCTTCAGCCCGAATATAAAAAGTGCGGCGGAAACGATGTACGCAAATTGAATGAGAGTGTCCATCTGGCTCAGCTCTCCTTCTTCTTGAACATCGCCAACATGCGATCGGTGACCATGTAGCCGCCAAAAACGTTGATGCTTGCCAGTGCGACCGCGGCGGCACCCAACCAATTCGCAAGGTCCTGAGAGCCCGTGCCCGCCAGACTCACCGCCCCGACCAGGGTAATGCCGGAAATGGCGTTTGCCCCGGACATAAGTGGTGTATGCAGGGTTGCGGGGACTTTATTGATCAGTTCAAATCCCAAGAAAATGGCCAGCATGAGAATGAATGTCAGGAAAACTTCGGGCGGTATCATCATGTTATTCTCCCCCTTCCATAATTTTTTTGATGGTTTCGTTCACGACCTCACCCCCGTGGGTAATGATGCAGCCGGGCAAAATATCGTCTTCAAAGTCCACCACAAACTGTTTATCGTCGTGGCTCCAGTTATCTTCTACCAGGCTGAAAAGGTTGGAGGAGTACATTTGACTGGCGTCGCGTGCCACTTCCCCGGCTAAATTGCCCATACCAATAATGGTCACACCGCCAACCTTGACGATTTCGTTGGGCACCGAGCCCTCCACATTACCGCCCGTCTCTGCGGCCATATCGACAATCACCGAACCGGGCGCCATCCCCTCGATCATATCGGCTGTCACCAGCACGGGGGGTTTGCGACCAAATACCTGTGCTGTTGTGATGACCACATCCGATTTGGCAATGACCTCTTTTTGGGCCTGACGCTGAATCTCAACCTGCTCCGGAGTCAGCTCTTTGGCATAGCCGTCTTTGGTCTGTCCAGTCTCACCCAGGTCAATCTCTAAGAATTTCGCTCCCACGGAATGCACCTGCTCGGCAACCACCGACCGGGTGTCGAAGGCAGTGACCTTCGCACCAAGGCGCTTGGCCGTGGCGATGGCTTGTAGTCCCGCGACGCCCGCACCAATCACAAACACGTTAGCCGGCTTTAGCGTACCGGCAGGCGTCATCATCATCGGAAAGATGCGCGGCAGGTGATCGGCAGCCTTCAAGACCATGACATAGCCCGCCAGATTTGCCTGAGAACTCAAGGCGTCCATCTTCTGGCTGCGGGTGGAGCGAGGAATCATTTCCATGCTGATCGCAGTGACACCGGCGGCTTTGAACGCCTCGACCAGTTCGCGCTCGTTAAACGGATCCAGATAGCTAACGTGGATGCAGCCTGACGGCATGAGGCCGATCTCGTCTTTGCTGGGTTTACGCAAACGCAACAAGATATCGGCGGAGCGAATTAGCGCCTCTCGATCCGTGCTGACCGCGGCACCGGCCGCCGCATACTCATCGTCAGTGAATCCCGCACCTTCGCCCAGGCTTGCCTCAACGGTAACATCAGCGCCCATACGACATAGTTTCTTTACTGTGTCAGGTATGATCGGGACGCGATTTTCTCCGGGATGAACTTCCTTGGGAATGGCGATACGCATTGTGATTATTATCTCCCTGCTTGTTTGGATCGTATCGGCGCCTGCAGGCACTATAGATGACCTACTACCTCGCTGACCATGATGATACTGTTCGTAGTTTGAAGGCTTTTATTGGTGCCCTGTTGTTAGGCAGCGGCGCACTTTATCACAGCATGAATTAAGGTTGAACAATGGGGAATATTCACAGGATGAATACGAGGAGCGAACTCTGAGTGTGGGTCTTCGTTAGGCTTGTTACAGATCCGTGCTGAGCATTCGGGCGCGAGTCGTTCCGCGCCCAGCGTGCTAACCCGCAGACAGCTGCAGAAACGGGTTCATCCAGCGATATTTCCAGCCCGTAAACTTCAAAGGTGCATCCAATACTGCTAGACATATACAGTCTTCCGACTGTACAGCCGTGGGCGCATGGGCATCACCTGGCTCTCGCATGATGAAATCACCTTCGTGATAGGAGCCGTCGGCATCTGAAAAGCCACCTTCAAGCACTAACGTCATCTCAGCACCGCGGTGTGAATGCTCGGGGATTTTTCCACCAGCTTTGATGTGGTAGAGAGCAAACTCATAGTTGGGATCGCCCGTCTTTAGATAGCTGATGCTCAAAGAGCTAGTGATTTTCTTCCACACCAAGTCTGTGTAGTCGCCGTTCATCAAGCGCTGCAAGATGGCTGGTGTTTTACCTATGGCGGAGGCGTGGTCTTGTGACCCAACATAGCTCAACGGCGCTTCATCGTCGAGTTGCCCAAGCACACTGTTTAGCACCGATTCACTAACGGCCTCACCTTGCAAGCCCTCAAAAAGTGATGCGCCTACGTCCTGTAGCTGGCTCACAGTGCGACGACACTGCTCGCAATAGCTCATGTGGACTGATACGCATGCGGCCTGTGCTAGCGGCAGCGTGCCAGCGGCGTATTCGGTTAACAAGTCTAAGTCTGGATGATATTTAGCCATGATTCTAACGATCTATCTGTATCTGAAGTTTCTGGATTGCCAACCTAACCCTGGACTTGACAGTACCTAGGGGCAGGTCGAGTTCATTGGCGGCCTCGGCATGGGATTTTCCTTCCATATATACTTTGGCCAGAATCTGCATCTGATCAGGAGGCAGTGTACTCATCATTTTACGTATGCTCTCGCGGCTGCGACGATCTTGCAGCATCGCCAGCGGCTCCTCGCTGTTCCCTTGCTCGGGCATGACGTCTTCCTCTGACAGTGGTGTATCGAACTTTTGTAGTCGTCTGAACATGTCAGTGCGGCAATTTCGAGCAATTGTATACACCCAGGTGCTAGCGGCCGCCTTTTCAGGATTAAAACCGCCCGCTTTCTGCCATACCTTCAACATGACTTCCTGAACTAACTCGTCGGCAAGAGAGGCAGAGAGGCTCGAGCCAGCAAGCGCAAAGGCTTTAATGAGCGGCGCAAAATGTCGGAAAAAACGAGTAAAAGCAGCTCGGTCTTCGTTTTTCGCAATCAGCTGCAAACATTCGCTCCACTCATCGGTCCTTCTTCCAGCGCTGCCGCCATTGTAAGTGCTTGAAAACTTTAAAGTATTTTCCACCTAACACGTTCCACTTTTTCTACTTAGCGATATATACGCTCTCTGCAGTAGTGCAGATCACACCGTAATGGTATAAAAAACCTCGTAGCGTAAGAGGCTACCAGATCCGATCCCAAGCCGGCGGCGTAATATTGACGAATAGCAACCCCGAGTGCGCCTGACATGTCGGGTTCCCTAATGGAGACAAAGCCTTTGAGAATTGCCGTCATCGGATCAGGCATCTCTGGACTGAGCTGTGCCCACTATCTCAGTACTCACCATGAGGTGTCAGTATTTGAAGCCAATAAACAGGTGGGTGGTCACACCGCAACCGTCGATGTCAAACTCGGCACACGCAAATACGCCATCGACACCGGTTTTATTGTCTTTAATGATTGGACGTATCCTAACTTTATTGAGCTGATGGACAGCTTAGGCGTCCCGAGCAAGCCCACTTCCATGGGTTTTAGCGTACGCGATGACGAGACAGGCCTGGAATATTCCGGGACCAATCTCGACACACTTTTTGCTCAACGCTCCAACCTGGTCTCATGGCGCTTCCTGACCATGGTGCGCGACATTCTCCGCTTCAATAAAGAGTCTGTCAGAGACCTCGAGAACGGAAGCGTGCGCGACAGTGAAACCTTGGGAGAATACCTCGATCGTCACCACTACAGTGACGCCTTCAAGCGGCAGTATTTAATCGCGATGGGATCGGCTATCTGGTCGGCAGACGCTGCGACGGTCATGGAATTCCCGCTGAGCTTTTTCCTGCGCTTCTTCCGCAATCATGGGCTTCTGTCTGTATCTGATCGCCCTCAGTGGCGGGTCATAGAAGGTGGCTCAAGAGAGTACCTGCGGCCTCTGTGCCAGCGCTTTGAAGACCGGATCTACACCAACTGCGGAGTGAAAATGATCAGACGGCAGGGCAATCAGGCCACGCTGTTTTTGCTCGACGGTCGCGAACTTCATTTCGATCAGGTTGTGTTGGCCACCCATTCGGACCAGGCTTTGGCTTTATTGGAAGAACCCAGCCCCGCTGAGCGTGATATTTTGGGAGCGCTCCCATACCAGGCAAACGAAGTCATTTTGCACACCGACACCCGCCTGTTGCCAAAGAACCGCAAAACCTGGTCCAGCTGGAACTATTCATTGGGTAGTGATCAGCAACGCGCCGTAGTGACGTACAACATGAACATTTTGCAAGGGATCACCGCGCCCGAAACGTTTTGTGTCACGCTCAACAATACCGCCGCCATTAACCCGGTGAAGATATTCGGCCGGTTCAATTTCGACCATCCGGTGTTTTCACTCGGGGGTATTGCAGCCCAGCAGCGGTGGCAGGAGATCAACGGCCAGCGAAACACCTGGTTCTGCGGTGCATACTGGCGCAACGGTTTCCACGAAGATGGCGTTTTCAGCGCCCTGCGAGTGGCTGAAGCGCTCAATCAACAACATCGGGCCGCCGCGTGAGATCCAAGCTTTACGAGGGTGTGGTAAGGCACAGGCGTCTAAGCCCGCGCCAGCACGAATTCAGCTACAGAGTATTCATGCCATATCTCTGCCTGGACGAGCTCCCTGAGCTGTTCGATTCGCATCCACTTTGGTCAGCCAGGGGCAGAGCGCTGGCTCGCTTTGACCGCAGGGACTTTTTAGGTGATCCCGACATTCCCTTAGTAGATGAAGTCAGACGCCGCATTCGTGAAGAAACCGGTATCGAGCACACCGGGCCAATCTATCTATTGGCCAATATGCGGTATTTCGGTGTCGCGATGAATCCGATAGCCTGTTACTACTGTTTTGACGAGAGCGAAACGCAGCTCGAGTATCTGGTGGCGGAGGTCAACAATACGCCTTGGAATGAACGCCACAGCTATGTCCTGCCAGGGCCACAACAGGGTAAATGGCTGAAAACCGAGTTTGAAAAAGCGTTTCATGTGTCGCCCTTCAATCCTATGGACATGCGCTACCACTGGCGGAGCAGCACGCCAGACAAGCGTCTCGTGCTGCATTTAGCCAATACTCAAGGCGGTGACAGAGTGTTTGACGCCAGCTTATCACTTGCGGCCAAGCCTCTAACCGCCACCAATCTCAACCGAACGCTGTGGCGCTACCCGATGATCACTGCCAAAATTGCACTGGCAATTTACTGGCAAGCCTTCAGGCTCTTTTTGAAAGGCGTACCTTTCTATTCGCACCCAAATAGCAAACCCTCCGGAGCAGAAACATGAGTAACCCAAGCGACTTGACTGCCAGCCAGGTCGAACTAGCACAGTCGAGCTCTCGCCTACCCGTCAAAACCCAGCTTGCCAGGCGCGTGTGTTTGAAATTGCTCGCCAAGCTAAAAGTCGGCAGCCTGACGATCTACGACGGTGAAGATACATTCCACTTCGGCACCAGCGGCAATCCCACACAGCCCCAAGCAGAAATTCATGTGCATGATCGAGTCGTTTATCGGCAAGTGATTGCCGGTGGCAGCATCGCGAGCGGCGAGGCCTACATGGCCGGAAGCTGGACATCACCTAACCTGGTAGAGGTCACGCGACTGTTCAGCGCTAATATGGCCACGTTGGACCTACTGGAGTCCAAGCAATCCTGGCCTGTACGCTTGGGCTTAAAGCTGTCTCACGCGCTAAAGCGAAATACCCACGAGGGGTCCAAGAAGAACATCTCGGCACATTATGATCTTGGTAATGATTTCTTCGAACTCTTCCTTGACCCCAAAATGATGTACTCCGCCGCCGTTTTTGAGACTGATACAACCGGCCTGGATGAAGCATCCGTGACGAAGCTCGATGAGCTGTGCCGACAGCTTGAACTATCTCCCTCCGACCACCTTCTAGAGATTGGTACTGGCTGGGGTGGCATGGCAATCCATGCCGCACGGGAGCGCGGATGCCAGGTGACCACAACAACGATTTCGCAAGAGCAGTATGAATACACCAAGGCCCGCGTAGAACAACTCGGATTGGAAGACAAGATTACAGTCCTGTGCAAAGACTACAGGGAGCTTGAGGGAACGTATGACAAGCTGGTGTCTATCGAGATGATAGAAGCAGTGGGACATGCCTTTTACAGCACGTACTTCAGCAAGTGCAGCGAGCTCCTGAAGCCAAACGGCAAAATGGTGATACAAGCGATCACGATCGCAGATCAGCGCTTTGAATCTGCACGCGACTCCGTCGACTTTATCCAGCGCTATATTTTCCCCGGTGGCAGCCTACCCTCAATGTCCGTCATCGCCGACCATATCGCTCGCAATACCGATATGCAGATTGTGCACTTGCGCGATATCACTCGCGACTATGCGCTAACGCTATCGACTTGGCGCAAGCGCTTTATGGATGCGCAAGATAAAGTTCTGGCAATGAACTTCGATCAGCGCTTCCTAAACATGTGGGAATTCTACCTGGCATATTGCGAGGGGGGTTTTCGTGAGCGCATCATCAGCACCGTCCAGTTGGCATTCGCCAAGCCAGGTTATCGCTTCGATTGAGCACCTTCCCAACTGCGATAGCTCCACCACGGCGGCAGTAGCTCGCGATACTGGCGCTCCCCATAGCGACTATCCACTAGTAGTGCTCGACCAGTGTCCTCTACCGTTCTAATAACTCTGCCCAGAGCCTGGTCCACCTTCTGCATGCCCGGATACAGGTAGGCGAATTCAAAACCTGCTCCCTGTTGTTGCTGATACCAGTTCTGCAGCTGCTGCGTATCACGGTTGAACTGCGGTAAGCCTACGCCAACGATCACCACGCTTCGCAGCAAGTCGCCAGGTAGATCTATACCTTCGCCAAAGATACCGCCGAGAATACAAAACGCCGCCAGATCGCGATGTTGGGTCAGCAATTCAGGCAACTGTGTCTGACCTTGATCACGCTGCTGCACCCAATAATTAGGTCGAATTTTCTCAAGACCACGCTGTTTAAGTTGATCCAGGCAGTCCTGCAAATAGCGGTAGGAAGGAAAGTAAATGATGCAGTTCTCACCTTCTAGAGACAGCCAGTCCATTATCGTGGCACCCAACAGTGGCAAAGACTGTTCGCGCTGGCGAAATCGCGTGCTGATGTGCGTAGCCAGATAAACTTCCAGCTGCTCTTGCTGAAACGGGGAGTCCACTCTGCGAAACACCGCCTCGTTGTCCAGACCCAAAGAGTGGCGGGTCCAACTGGAGGGCGAAAGGGTCGCTGAGAATGCGGTAACAGAATGCAGTACTTTCTGCCTTGCAGCTAATAGCCTGGCAGGGTCGAGACAGTTAATAGTGATCTTTAAACTCTGACTTCCAGCCGCCCGACTAAGTTCACAGCGAAAATCGACATCCCAGTGGTCCGCCAATCGTAGAAACTGAATCGCGCTAAAATAGAAATCCAACAGCTTCGGCCTACCATGTAAGGCGCCAGCCTCGGCGGCCATCGCATCACCTGCGGCTGCAACAAAGTTAGTTAGTGCTCGCAGAAGCCTAGCCGGAACATGCTCTAAGGACTCGTATTCCGGTGACGCCCACTGCTGACGCTGCATCTCGAGAAGGACACGGTTAATTCGATTCAGTGCGGACGCTAAACAACGCGGTGCAGCCCGGCGTGCTGCCATCAACTCTGCCTTAGCTATTTCGGCGCGAAACAGTTTCCTCGCTCTGAAAGGCAGGTTATGGGCTTCATCCAGCAACACGCTCCAACGATGGTTACCCTGCTCGACCAACGATCCTATCGTTGCCGTCAGACTGTATAAATAGTGAATATCTGCAATCACCAGGTCTACCCAGGGCAGCAAATCCAGCGACAACTGATAGGGGCAAATGTCGAAACGTTTTGCCAGTGATTCAATATCGCTCCGATACAGAGTAGGTGATTCCGTAGCAGCCCATAGCGCCTGCGGCAAACGATCATAGTATCCGCGCGCGTATCGACAGTCGTCGCCATGACAGGCTTTGCCCGGTGAAAAGCAGATTCGCTCTTTTGCACTCACACTGAGCGTTCGTAGGCGTAGACCAGCATCTTGAAAGCGCTCAAGGGTGGACTCCACAGCGCGCCGTCCGACTGTCTTGGCGGTGGCGAATACGATGCGATCATGTTTATCCGTTGCCAGCGCTTTGAGTGCTGGATATAAAACAGCTGCCGTTTTACCGATGCCAGTGGGCGCCTCTATCAACAACTCACCAGCCTGATCAATACACTTATAAACCAGCTCGGCGATCTCCCTCTGGCCTTTTCTGAATTCACCTAACGGAAATGCGAGTGCTGTAATCCGCCGATCGCGCTGTTCGCGATGCGCGGCTAGGCTTGCGATCCACTGGGAAAACTGAGCCAAGGAGGCGTCCAAAAAAGCCTCTAACTCCGTCCGCAAAAGATATTCGTCCAGGCTGTTCTGCTCCTTGGAATCAATATTGAACCAGGTCAGCCTGACGTTTAGGGCTGGCAGATCGTGTTCGATTGCAATCATTGCAGCGTATAGCCGTGCCTGAGCTAAATGCATTTGGCTGAGAGTTGCGGGTATCAAATGCGCCCGTACCCGGCAGGTTTTAATCTCCTCCACCAGTCCGGCGCAGGGATCAAATCCATCCGCCCTGCCAACCAGTTTGACAACGCAGTTCTCTTGACGGTGAACATACTGCACCGAGTACTCGCTCAAGTAGCTGTCTGCGCGATCTGCATAGACCTCCTGATGGCCAGCAATGCCCTCTACGGCACTGGGTGAAGGCTTATATCGGTAATCAATATCGCCCCGGCGATGGCAGAAGGAGACCAGTTCACCCACGCTCAATTTGAATTCAGTTTGCATTGGCTTGCTGCCATTGCACCCAGGCAACACATGCGGGTATTGCTTGCTTATCAAAAAATCGAAGCCAGCGTTTTTGGCTTTCCTGCAAGGCATCACCCGGCCCTTTAACCTCAATTAGGCAATAGTCGCCAGGGCCATTGCCTAAGGCGAGCAGATCAGGGAAGCCTCGCCGATTTTCTCCGGGATCGAAGAGTATGCGCTCCCAGATAGAAAGCAGGTCTTCATCTGGAATACAGTGTGTTACGTCATTGAGAAGCTTGGCATCGATGCACCGCCAGTCGACCCAACGACACTGATAGTTTGCATAGCTAGTAAACGCCTCGGCCAGGCACTTGCCCGCCCCGCGTCGGCGCAGTTGCCGTAAACGCCTGCTAATCAAGTCGCGTCTGCGCCTGCTGAATTCAGCGCTGTACATGTCAGTGGGCACACTTTGGAACGGATTATTAAATGCACCCGGGATCGGGTGAAAAATCTCCTCCCAAAATGCGAGTCCGAACAGTGCGTTCATCAGGCTGTTCTCGACATAGTGCACCTGTTCCCAGTCGTCGAGCAGGTGTAGTGCGGTGAGCTGTTCTACACACAACTCACCCGGCTCTATCCTAAGATCAAGCCGCTGGAAACGGTCTCTGGGTCGGCCTGCGACTTTAGCGCCGAGCTTGCGCAGTACCCGCGGCAGTATGCGATCTGCAGCATCACGCTCTTCTTCGCACCAGGGCGCAGCCAGAATACTCTGCGCGAGCTGCTGGGCCTCTGACCACTGCTGCTGGCGCTCCATGATGCGCAACCGGCGTTCCCGTGCCGGATGACGCTGACTCAAAGTATACAGTCTGTCAGCCAAGACGAGCTCGTCGAGACGCTCCAGGTCTCTGGCCAGTACATTGCATAGCCTATAGAGACGACGCTTACTCGAATCGTACTCCGTGTTCAGATCAAACACCTGCTCAGCAAGTTCCGGCAGCAGCTCGACCTGGCCGCTCTCATGCAGTTCATAGAAAACATCGCTCAGTGTTCCACAAGCTACGTACTCCTCCACTGCAACGCGGGTCTCAAATAAACGCGTTTTTCGGTCCAGTCGATAGGGGTAGTAGCGCGCTATCCCCAAGTCGCTGAGCACAAAGTCGGTCAGACTCTGGCCACGATTACCAAAAAACAGCAGCTGGTAAAGTTCCACTTCTAGAAGGCCACAAGGTGCAATGATTCGCGAGGCGTCGAGCTTGCGCATAATTCGCTTTACCTTGTGGCGTGCAAGCGAATCGATCGACTCCATCAGCTCACGTTTGTTTTGAGCTGAGACGCCCTCCAACTCGTCAACAAAAGCCGCCTTCAGCTCTGCGCTGGTGAATAGCCCGGCAATTTCATCAATGCTCAGAGCGCTCGCCTGCTCAACCATGCCGGTTGCCAGCAGTTCATCTATGCACGGCGCGATATCTCCCAGCTCGGGATATGACAGTTTGCTTTCGCGAAACCAGGGGCCCACCCGCGAAATCAACCTGATGTAAAGACACTGAGAATCGAAAGAAAGTGCTCTAAAAGTCGCGAGATGTTGAAGCTCTGTTTCGCTGAGTAGGTCGCCGTATTGAGCTTCGACCGTGTCACACAGTGCCAAAAAATTGTCACGGTAGTAGTGCGGCGGCAGCTCGGGTATCGCTGCTTTCGATATCGCTTCAACCAAGCCCGGGCCTCACTGCGTAGATTGCCGCTGCTGCATCATGACCCCGGGGATGATGAGCGCCAGACCTACTAGCGTGGCAATATGAATGTGCTCACCCAGTATTGTCGCTATCAATACAAGGGAAATGAGTGGAGAAAGAAAGATAAGATTGCCTACGCGCGAAACCCCACTCGCTAAGCGCAATGCACCGGCCCACAGGGCAAACGTGACCCCCATTTCAAACACGCCGATATAAGCCGCTCCCAAAAGCGCGCGCCAGCTTGGAAGCTGCAGATCTGAAAATAGCGCACAGAGCAGCAGAGCAACGGGTACAGCTATCAAAAAATTGAGGCAGAGCGCAACCGTGCCATCTCGTGATTGGCGAGTCGAGATAAGCCAGTAAAGCGCCCATACCAAGGTACTAGCCAACGCCAGTATCACACCCCACCCATTGTCGAACTCCAAACTCAGGGGTGCACCGCGCGTCGCAATGATCAATACACCGCTGTAACCCAGAAGTAGCGCTAGCAGATCGCGCCAATGCAGCCTTTGTCCGAGAATAGGAACGGCGAGCAGAGCCAGCGCGATTGCCCAGGTGTAGTTGATCGCCTGTGCCTGCTGCGCGGGCAGCAGCTCATAAGCGTGCAGCAGCAATAGATAGTATGCGATCGGATTTAGCATGCCCATGCCGATAAAAAAATAGGGCGCTTGGGCAAGGTAATCCCTGAGCAAGGATAGCTGTCCTCGATGCCAAATTATCAGCACCAGAGCAATAGCAGAAAAACATATCGCGTAGGCCAATAGCTGCAACACATCCATCTCCCGCAGGGCTAGCTTGAACGCGGTGGCAACAGTAGACCATAGCAGAATGGCCGTGAGACCAAGGAGTAAAGCCTGTCGGTCTGAGTTCTGAACTGCTGTCATATGTACCTTAATTACTGCCTTAAGTCGCAAGCCCGGTGATGAGGCGGCTTCATGTTACGCCTTCACGCGCACATTGCCATACTCATCGATGCGGGCCCACAGCAACTCCAAAACCTGTACCGAAGTCGATTTTTCGTGCATGCTCGACATATGACGAATGAAAGCGAATCTCCCAGCCCCGATACACAGACCAATGGACACCAGAGTGTAAGTTGGTCACCCGCTCTGGCACTGATACCGATTGTTGTTCTTATTGTCCTGCTGGGCGGGTCTGTGTACCTATTTGGCACGGATTCATCAGCGGGGGCCAACCAAATCGCGCTTTTGCTTTCGGCAACTATCGTCGGGCTGGTCGGTCTTCGTGTCGGTTTGCGATGGCGGATAGTCCAGGCAGGGATGGTCGAGGGTATCGCCTTAGGACTGAATCCAATCCTCATTTTGCTGGCGGTCGGCATGCTTATCGGTACCTGGATTCTCAGCGGCACCGTCCCGGCAATGATCTACTACGGCGTTGAGATCCTTGACCCCAACGTGTTTTACGCCGCCAGCGCCGTGCTGTGTGCGGTGGTAGCGATCAGCGTGGGCAGCTCTTGGACAGTCGCGGGCACCCTGGGTATTGGCCTGATGGGTATCGGTCTAACCTTTGAAATGTCCCCCGCCATCACCGCCGCTTCAATCATATGCGGCGCTTACTTTGGTGACAAATTATCGCCTTTGTCGGAAACCACCAATCTGGCTGCGGCCGTCACAAGCGTAGATCTTTTCGACCATATCCGACACATGCTGTGGACCACAATCCCCGCTTTCGTAATCACCATTGGTATATTTGTTTTTCTTGGAGATAAGCCCACCGCTACAGAGACGGAGATAGAGGATTTGCAACAAGCGCTGGGGGCGCAATTCGAAATCAGCCCTGTTTTGCTATTACCACTGCTGTTGATGCTGCTGCTGGTTTTCAAACGTGTGCCCGCTTTCCCAGCCATCGTAATCAGTGCCTTAGCTGGCGCGGTGTTCGCGCTTGTGTTTCAACACGATGTCATTGTGCAATTTGTCAACGAGCCCAATAGCCCGACGGCCCTGGTGTTTGTGAAAGGGATCTGGATCAGCCTTATCGACGGCTACCAATCCACGACCGGCAATGAGCTACTGGACGACCTACTCAGTAAGGGTGGGATGAGCAGCATGCTATACACGGTCTGGTTAATCATTTGCGCGCTGGCCTTTGGCGGTGCTCTAGAACGGTCCGGCATTATCAGCTATGCGCTCGATGGCATCATGCGAAGGGTCAACGGACACGGGCCGCTGATCGCGACCACCGTTGGCACTTGCGTGAGCACCAACCTTTTGACCGCAGATCAATATATATCGGTTGCGCTACCGGGAAGGATGTTTGCCGAAAGCTATAAACGCCTGGGCTTATCCCCACTCAATCTCTCACGTACTTTGGAAGACTCAGGCACGATCACCTCTGTCTTGATACCCTGGAACACTTGTGGGGCCTATATGTCAGCTACCTTGGGCATCGCAACCTTGGAATACGCCCCTTACGCCTTCTTCAACTACTTGTGCCCAATCATCGCGATTATCTATGCTTTCATTGGGTTCGCATTGAAGCCCGCCGATGACGCAGCCGCCGGACCAGACCGATATGACCAACCTACAGGCGCTGTGGGATCATCCTGAACCGCACACGATTGACCGGATCGTCAAACCCGAAGATATAGATGGCCTAAATCACACAAACAATCTGGTGTATGCCCACTGGTGTGAACAAGTCGCCTGGTCACATTCCATATCCTTGGGCTTGGATCTTAAGTGTTACCGCGATTTGGATCGAGCCATGGCAATCGCCCACAGCGAATATTCCTACCTAAAGGCGTCCAAAGAAGGCGATAAAGTGGTGGTGGCCACCTGGATCGTCGATTGGGACCGCAAACTGAGTATGTCTCGGCACTTTCAAATCGTCCGTCCAGCCGATTCAACAACCCTGTTACGTGGCGCCATGGAATTTGCTTGTATCGAAATCAGCACTGGCCGACCTAAAAGACTGCCAAAGGCCTTTCTGGAGGGTTACGGGCCAGCCATATTATCGGAGCGGATTTAGGCCCGTATCGGTCTTGCTACAGTTGCGCTCCTGAATCACAATCAGCGGCCATACCTCACGACCTTACTCTCTATGGAATGGAATCTCATACTCAAGGAGTTCATTGCACTGTGGGTAGTGATCGATCCTATCGGGTCTATACCCATCTTCATTGCGGTAACAGTCGGGCTTAGTGACACTGAGCGATATACCGTCGCGATCAAGGCAATTGCCTTTGCCGCTTTGATCCTGATGTTCTTTCTCGTCGCCGGTCAGATGATTCTCAACGCTCTGCAAATTCACCTTGAAGCGTTTCAGATCGCAGGTGGTATCGTTTTGTTTTTGTTCGCGCTGACTATGATCTTCGGCGACAGCAAGATCGACGATGAAAAAAAACAGATCAGCGGCAATGCCAGCCACCTGGCCGTTTTTCCACTAGCGGTGCCGTCGCTGGCCTCACCGGGCGCAATGCTGGCGGTTGTCATGCTGACAGACAACCATCGGCATACTATCACCCAGCAATTTTTCACAGCAGGTGCCATGCTCAGCGTATTGCTCGTCACGCTGCTACTGTTCTTTGCAGCGCGACCCATCCAGCACATACTGGGGGATTCTGGCGCCAGCCTCGTCAGCCGCGTAATGGGACTGATACTCAGCTCGGTGGCAGTGGATAATGTCTTGAGCGGTGTGACCAGCTACTTCAACCTGGCTTGACCTTGACCAATAAACGTGTAGAGATACTCTGCATGCTTTCTTTACTCTTCCAGCCACACGCTTTCGCTTTCTTTTGCAAATATCTACTTCCACAACAACAGGCAGACTGCGCGCGCAGGCGCGCATCAATATGAAACTGCGTTCACACGAGGTCGAAAACGCCGTCTTGCTAACGCTGGACATTCCCCCGATGAACACGCTTGGCGTCGAGGAAGTGCAAGGCCTCAGACAATTCTTGCAACACCATGACGATCAAACGCCACTCGTGATCACCGGCACTGGATCGGCGTTCAGTGCTGGAGTGGATACTAAAGCATTCGCTTCATACACCAAGTCGCAGCGAACGCAGCTGTTCGATGAAATCACGGCAATGACTGCAGCCCTGATGGCAATCACTGCTCCTGTTGTCGCCGCAGTGAATGGGCATGCCATGGGAGGAGGGCTGGTGCTTGCACTATGCGCCGATTATCGCATCGCGGCTCAGACAGAAGCGAAGTTTGGTCTTACCGAAGCAAACGCAGGCATTGCCTTTCCCGCGGGCCCGGCAGCTGTGATCTCCCATGAGCTGAGTCCAAACTTGCTACGGCGACTGACACTAAGCAGCTGCATTGTGGATGCTGATTTGCTGTTGCGTGAGGGCGTGTTTGATGAGGTCGTAGCAATCGACGTTCTTGTCGAAATGGCCGTACAGAGGTCTAGATCACTCGCCGGACAGCCGGCTTTCGCAGAAGTAAAACGGCAAGTGCGCGGCGAACTTGCAGCCCGATTAGCGGCAATGGCGTCAGAGCGCCGCCAAAAGTGAATGGTCGGCTTGCCCTTTGGTTCTAAACGAGTTGGGTTCTAACCGAGTTGGCTTCTAAACGAGTTGGGTTCTAACCGAGTTGGCTGCGATCTCCCGCAGATTTCTTTAGCTTAGCTCTAGGGTATCTCTTACACTGCTACTGACAACGTGTACGACCGGGCCCAATGAAAAGCCTCGAGGAAAGACTATGAAAACATCAGGCGCGTGCTTTTGCGGTGCCATCACCTATACCGCTACTATAAACGAAGATTTTGTCGGTGTATGCCACTGCCGTGACTGTCAGATTTTCGGTGGCTCTGCCTTTCGCATGGTAGCTCTGGCCAAACCCGATGAGTTCAAGATTACCCATGGCGAGCCCAAATACTTCGACAAGATGTCCGCTACGGGCAACACCCGCCGCATGGTTTTTTGTGGTGAGTGTGGTACGCATCTATGCTCGCTACCTCCCGAGCCAATAAGCGAAAACAGTTTTGTCTCCATACGAATTTCCACATCCAACGATTT
This sequence comes from Pseudomonadota bacterium, assembly GCA_039025905.1. Classification (GTDB taxonomy): domain Bacteria; phylum Pseudomonadota; class Gammaproteobacteria; order Pseudomonadales; family Halieaceae; genus JARRPM01. Next base: position 62,709 of record JBCCNJ010000003.1, read on the forward strand.
TGCGCAGCTAAAACCCGTCGCAGAGATCTACTGCGAGTCGCGAGTCGACTGGCTTACTCCGATGGATAACGCTCTGCAGTTCGAACGCATGCCGTAAGCAACTTGCGAGCAAAGACCTCACAAGCCAACGCATACGGCTAATCGCATCACACTCGCCGCCAACCGAATCTCGTCGACTATCCCTGGCTCGCATTGGCGGACGCTGTGCGTGCGAATATCAGGTACAGCAGCGGACCGAAGGAGCCAGAAACCAGGGTCACCACTACCCAGGGCCACGGATTGCGACCGTTGCGTCTGGCGTCGACGATCAGCCACGTCAGAACCAACAATAGGGCAATGACCAGATCGGCGAAGACCTGCCAGCCTGCAGGGCTATGCCGCTGATAGTCAAAGATCCCGATATAGCCGACCTGCACTACTGTGTATGCAGTCAATACGGTAAATGGCACTAATAAAATGATAGCCAGCGCGCGCGTATTCATCTTGATCTCCTTGCGATTGATTTGAGCCTATACTCTACGCGCAGCTGAATCGGTGCAATTACCTCCCAGGTTATTGAATGTACTTTTCAGCGACCGCCACAATGCGTTCACACAGGAGATCTGCGATGCCCGGCACCAGTGCGGCCACGCCGCAACAGTTCAATACGATGTGTCGCCGTTGGCGACGATTCAGGAAACTGTCTCAACTAGAGTTGGCACTAGCCGCCAACGTATCACAGCGCCACGTGAGCTGGCTGGAAACGGGCCGCAGTCAACCCAGTCGCGAGATGGTGACAAGACTGTCGGAGGCGATGGATATCCCTTTACGCGAGCGCAATGCCCTTTTTCAATCCGCTGGATTTGCCGCACTCTATAGAGAATCATCCCTCGATGAGCCAGCCATGGCGCCGGTATTAGATGCGCTAAACCATATCCTGGAACACCACGAACCGCTCCCAGCCTTCGCGGTGGATCGCCTCTGGAATGTAAAAAAACAAAATAGAGCTGCCGAGGTGATGTTTAGTGCGGCAGGTGTAGAGAATGACATGCCGGAAATCAACGGCCACGCTCCTGATAGCAATCTCGCGCTATTAACGCTACACCCCGACGGTTTGCGGCGCTTTATCGTCAATTGGGACCAAGCGGCTCCCGCGTTTGTCAGTCGCTTGAGAAGCGAAGCCATGTCGAGCGCAGACCCATTGCTGCACCGGGAACTGAACCGCTATATCGAGATTGCTGGATTAGGTGTTCAAACTGAGCCTAGCACAGCCCAGTTGCTGCCCATTCTACCCCTGGAGCTAGACATAAACGGCCTGCAACTAAAGCTTTTTTCCGTGATATCAACCTTTGGTACGCCTCAGGATATCACCACCGATGAACTACGCATTGAAGCCTTCTATGCATTAGATGACAGTACCCGTGCCTTTTTCCAAGGCATTCAATAGCGTTGCTTGATCTCGCCTCACTATCGGCTCAGGCCCGTGTCCAGTCAAAGGCCACCACCTGACGGATATCGTCGCACCCCAGGGCCAACATCAGCAGGCGATCCAAACCCATGGCGACACCACTGCAGGTGGGCAAACCATATTCCAACGCCGCGAGAATATGTTCGTCTATCGGCAGTTGTTGCTGCCCACACTGATCGCGTCTCATATTATCCGCTTCGAAACGCAGACGCTGCTCTTGCACGTCTTTAAGCTCCAGGTAGCCATTGGCGAGCTCCAGACCATCAAGATAGCATTCAAAACGACGCGCCATTTTAACACCGCCTACTTCATGCACTTGCGCGAGAGCGGCTTGAGAGGCCGGGTAGTCATAGATAAAACACAAACCTGGAGAATGTAGTCTCGGCTCAATCACGTGGGTCATCAGTAGGTCTAGCCAAACATTCCGGTCTGCTGACAAATCGCCAACATCCAGTCGCGCTCTGGCTGCACGTTCTAAGGCTGTGTCTTGTATAGTGAAAGGGTCTAACTCCAAATGCTCGATAAACAAATCTCGATAGCTATAGTCTTTCCGAGAACGCTCACCCACACAAAGACAAAGCAGTTCCTGCACCTCGTCCATCAGAGCGCGGTCATCCAGACCCGGTCGATACCATTCCAAAAGCGTAAACTCGGGGTTGTGTCTCTTTCCCGCCTCACCGTCTCGGAACGCCTTGCTGATTTGAAAGATGGGCTGACGATGCTGTGCAAGCAAGCGTTTCATTGCGTATTCGGGGGATGTTTGCAGATAGCGTGGCGCTGAATCGGAGCGAGAAGTCTCGACGATTAGCGGCTCAATACTGGGATCGGTTACTCCCGCGATACATAGCAACGGTGTCTCAACTTCCAGCACTGCTCTTTCCGCAAAAAAGTTGCGAATCCGAGCGTACAGCTCGGCCCGCTTTTTTAATGCTTCAAAGCCCGCTGATGGCTGCCAGGCCACGCTTAAGTCAGGATTTCGCGACCCGATTCTGGTATTCACCGCTGCGCGTGTCGACTCGGATCACTTCACCCTGATTGATAAACAGGGGTACTTTTACAACGGCGCCGGTACTGAGCTTAGCGGGCTTACTTCCGCCCTGAGCGGTGTCGCCCTTCAAGCCAGGGTCCGTCTCAACAATTTCCAACTCCACAAAATTCGGGGGTGTAACAACCAGCGGCGCACCGTTATACAGAGTCACCTCACATCTGTCCTGCTCCTTCAACCAATCCAGTGCATCCGCCACAGCTTTCGAGTCTGCTTGATGCTGTTCAAAGGTGTCCGGCTCCATGAAATACCAGAACTCTCCGTCGGTGTAGAGATACTCCATCGTCAAGTCAATGACATCGGCACCCTCTAAGGTTTCTCCGGAGCGAAAGGTGCGCTCCCAGACCCTGCCGGTATTGAGGTTGCGGAGCTTCACGCGATTGAACGCCTGCCCTTTGCCCGGTTTTACGAACTCGTTGTCGAGGATACTGCAGGGTTCGCCATCCAGTATTACCTTGAGCCCTGAGCGGAAGTCGTTGGTGGAGTAGTTCGCCATGGTGTTCTCTGGTGTTGATTAAAAAAGCAGCCAATGATAACGCAGCCAATAGCTTAATGTCAGATCACGTTTTTCGTATTGGCGGGTGGCTAAAATATATAAGATACTCTGTGCATGATACCTCGTCCCCGCGAACCCCTGGGAGATTTCGGCGAATGACCGGAACCGAACCGGTAAAACTCCGTATTCCACGCCAGGATTTGGAGCACTTTTCACTGTTCCAGCTCAATGCGCTTGACGCGCAGCGGTGGGCGTCTGCGCTACCCGTAACTAGCTCCAGTCAGGTGGCGAGTCAACTTTATACAGCGCTAGACCGCCTGAACCGATGCGAGTTGGCACCACAAGCGCGCTATGACATTTTGGAGGCGCTACGCAGGCCAATGCTGGTTGCGACAACTAGTCTCTCAAAGCGCTTCTTGAAACAACCCTTAATCATGCCCGAACAGTCTCGCGCCATGGCGGAACTGACAGATGATCTCTACAGTCTGGCGGGCGCGGCTTACACCATTGTTGCGGTTGAAACCATCCAACAAAAGGACCGCATTAGCGACGTGAATCCCGCTCGCCTGGTTTGCCAGGCAACCCATCGTGCGATTCGTTGCAACACCTCTCGTCTGCTCCTCACTTTTCAGCTTTACAAACAAGTTGCCAGTCACGCCTGGCTGACACTGCATCAGCTTTATGCGCTCGCCGAGGAACAGCGGCTGACCGAGTTAACGATTGAAGATGAACTCGAGGGCAGCGGCACAATCACAACGGCTTATATGCAGGCTTTAATCCTAGGCTGTTGCAAACCAAACCAACTGCGCCAAAACGATATGAGTGCAATTTACAGAGGCTTACAGGAATGGGGGTCGATGGTCAGGATCAGTTCTCGGCCAACGGATGAGGCACTTTACCGTGTGGACCTGGACAGTGACCGCCCACCTGTGTACAGCCAGCGCACGCAACAATCTCCTGGGCCACGAACGCGGTTTCTCAACACAGAGTCATTTGAGCAACACCTACAACAGCTTATCGACTCGCACAGCAAGCAAGGCATCGTTTTTGATAGGGACACCGTCATCAGTCCACAGCTGCTTAAACACCTGCGCGACTCTTTTAATAAGATGAGCATGCGCAATTTCACGCGTAAAAACGAAAGCAAGCCGATGCAGGTCGCGCTTGGACTCAGCGCCTGTCACTATTACATGGGCGCAGAACTGCACTTCGATCAGATTATGTATGGGCCCAACTATCAGCCACCACCTTCACAGCGTTTGGGTGACAACCCATTCATTGACGAAAAGGACAAGGGAGACCTCTGGCAACAAGCTAACCCTCGAATAGATTACCAGGCAAGTGAGTACGGTATTCTCGAACCAGCCGATTTGCCTGACGTTTCGGTAGACCAGGATACCCTCTCTCGCCTGGATATTAGCAGTGAAGAGCAACCGGAGCGGCCCGAGTTCCATTCCTACCCCGTCACAGTGGTGGATGCCAGTCCGGGTGGATACTGCTTTCAGTGGGGCTTAGATCGAGGCGGCGAACTGAAAACCGGAGATCTTATCTGTGTGCGCGAGAACGACACCGATGCCTGGACCCTTGCGGCAATACGCTGGGTCAACCAGTTCAGTGGGGATTCCATCTTGCTGGGTGTTGAACTGCTGAGTCCAAAAGCGAGAGCTTATAGCGCTAAAACACCCGTGCTTAAGAGAGGAGACGAGACAGACCCTCAACGTGTCCTGCTGTTGCCTGAGATTAAACTAGTGGGCCAACCACCGACCTTGATTACACCAAGAACGGGTTTCAGGGAGGGTCAAAAGATTGTGGTTGCCCGTCACGATGAAGAGTTTTTTATTCAGTTGGTTAAGCAAGTAACGGTGACCGGCTCGTTTACCCAGTTTGAATTTCGCCACATTAAACAGCTTGACGAAGTGTTAGCCGAGGACAAAGCCCGGCCCGTCAATTCGAGCTTCGACTCCTTGTGGGCAAATATCTAGAAGCACCGCAGGCAATTCACCGATTGCCGTTGTCTCGACGGTTCTGATCTCTGTCAGAGAATCCCAATAAATACAGAATCGCATCAAGCCCCAGAGTGGAGATAGACTGTTCAGCCGACTGCTTGACCAGTGGCTTCGCTCTAAAGGCGATCCCTAGTCCCGCTATACTGAGCATCGGCAGGTCATTAGCGCCATCACCAACGGCGATCACCTGTTGCAGGTCTATATCCAATTCCTCCGCGAGCCGTCGCAGCAACTCGGCCTTGCGGGCACCGTCGACGACGGTGCCCACCACCTTACCGGTTACCACACCGCCCTCAATATCTAGCTCGTTAGCATAAACGTAGTCAATCCCCAGTTGCTGTTGCAGGCGTCTGGCAAAATAGAGAAACCCGCCGGAGACAATTGCCGTCTTATAACCCAACGTGTGCAGCGTGGAAATCAGATGCTCAGCGCCCTCAGTCACCTTGAGTGATTCGGCTACCTGTTTCAGTGCATCTTCAGGCAGTCCTTGCAACAGCGCAACGCGGGCACGGAAGCTTTCATTGAAATCGAGTTCGCCTCGCATGGCCCTATCTGTAATAGCACTTACCTCGTCACCGACATGGGCCGCATGTGCAAGTTCGTTAATCACCTCCGCTTCAATCAAAGTGGAATCCATGTCGAATACAACCAACCGTCTGTTTCTTCGGTAGACGTTGTCTTCTTGGAAAGCCAGATCAACATCCAGATCACTAGACACCTTCAACAGGTCACGCCGAAATACCCTGGAGTCCTGTAGCGGCCCCCGCACAGAAAACTCAACACAGGCGCGACTCAGTGGCGGTAGCTCACCTAAGGGAATGCGCCCTGACAAACGCGTAATGTCATCAATGTTCAATTGGTGCTGCGACACGACCGCCGTTACGCTCGCCAACTGGCGAGCGGTAATCTTGCGAGCGAGTAGCGTGATGATGTAGCGCGACCGCCCCTGTGCCTTCACCCATGCATGATAATCTGCGAAGGACACGGATGTTACGCGCGCCTGCAGTGCGTGCCTTTGGGCGTACTCTGTCAGCTCCGCTCGCAGGGCATCGGGATCATGATATTGAGGTATCTCAACCAAGACTCCCATGGAAAGGGTCGCATGGATAACCGCCTGACCTATGTCCAATACATTAACGGAGTGCCGCTCCATAATCGCAGTCACTCCGCGGGTGATGCCAGGTTGGTCTTCACCTGAGAAACTGATTAGTAATATATCGCTCACAGTGACGTTCCGGACGGCCTTGAGCCGCGTATTCTACCCGTTGCTTGCAGACTGGCGAAAGCGACATAAGACCAAACACCTGGATCGCTAATGCCCTTCTCGCAGACCATATCAAAAAGCCTGCCAGTCAAATCTCCCTGGTTTATACTGGCGCCCACCGGGGTATAACAGATACGCATCCGCTCGTGAAAAATCTCCTCTCAAACAGCAGCCTTGGCCAACAGCTAGCGGTCGTTAGCGCTGGTCTCTGCCTGTCGGTGAGCCTGGCGCTGGTCACACTGGCAGCCATTTCCACAGGGTATATGCAGCTCCAACAGCAAGATGAGTATGGGTCGGCACTGGCGCGCCAAGTAGCGAGTCGCATCAGTATCGCCCTGGAAACAGGAGATCTATTGAGTGCCTCCGCGTCGCTGCATCGCTTTGTCGAAACCTCATCGGCGCAGCAGGTCACTATCTTTGACGTAGAAGGCAAAGCCCTGGTCCAGGCGGGTGACGCATCGAGTCCAAACCAACATGAATATCGAGCCCCCGTTCGTATCGAAGACGACGTCGCCGGCCGGGTCGTCATCACCATCGGCACCGATACTGCGAAAGCAGCACGTTTGCAATTTGTGTTGAGCCTCATTGGCCTGGCAATTTTGCTCAGTCTGACGGTTTACATCACCACCCGACATTTCGGGCAGCGCCTTGCCGGTCGCATCAGCGAACTGTCCAGCGCAATTGCTCTGGATGATAGACAAGACAGCGGGCGTTCACTCAACGAGCTGGACAACTTAGCGCGTGATATCGAAGCGCTACCCATGGATCTATTGCGGACGCGCAGCAAAACCAATCCTCGAGAGGAAAACTATCGAACTACCGCGGTACTCTATTTGCATCTAACCAGTCTCGCTGACTACATTGAAACCTTGGATGAGCGAGCGCTACATCGATATACCGATCGTCTCCACCACCTCGTGCTAGCCGCGGGTGATTTCTATGCCGGAGAATTGCGCGTGGCGCGCCAATTTGGTCTCGCGGTGTTCTTTAACGGCCCAAACAGTGCAGGTAGTGCTGCTTTTCGCGCGGCCTCTTGTGCCTGGCTAATCGAAGCGGCCAGTCGTGAACTTGAAAAAACCATGCGTCGCAATCTCGGTATTGCCATGGCCATCTCACAAAGTGAGCTGGGAGTCGGTGACGAAGCGGACATCTACCCCGGCCTTTACATGCAACACACTCTGGACGAACTAGAAAGTATTTGCGCGAATCGACCGCCCAGAGTGCTGTTAGCGCCCGGGGTGTGCACGGATTCTGATGTCGCAGCACGGCTGCAGCACCGGGAGACAGAGGTGCAGGAGTTTGCGGTCATGGAAACATTCGAGGAGCCCTATCACGACCTACTTGAGCGTCAGCTACAGCTGATCATTAAGAAAATGACAGATGCGTAAGTAAACGCTTGCAACATCCTGACACAGGTAGACGAGGTCTGTTATTCCACAGTGATGGCGTCAACCTTTTGAAAACCACGAGGAAGCTTGTTGCCACGTCGCCCTCTATCTCCCCGGTAGTGTTCCAGTTCTGAAAACTTGAGTTTGATATGTCGTTTGCCTGCGATCACTGTCAGACACTGCTTCTCGTGAAGCACCTGAACTGCAACCACAAACTCCTCACGGCTTTGCGCTCGAGCAGAGGGTATCCCAATAATTTTATTGCCCTTGCCTCGTGCCAGCTGCGGCAGGTCCGCGAGCGGGAACATTAGGAGTCGGCCCTCGTTTGTCACGGCAACTACCCAGGCCTCTTCCTTACCCTCGATGGGAGAGGGCTGCAAAACGCGTCCTCCCTTCGGCAGACTGATCGCCGCCTTACCAGCCCGGTTTTTGGTTTGTAGGTCGCCCAATTTCGCGACGAATCCATAGCCCGCATCACTTGCTAGCAGATACAGCTGATCTTCAGCCCCCATCATCATGCCCTCAAAGGTTGCCCCAGACGGCGGATTGATGCGGCCAGTGACAGGCTCTCCCTGGCCTCGCGCTGACGGAAGATTGTGGCTGGCAACCGTGTAAGATCGACCAGTCGAGTCGAGAATAACCACGGGCTGATTACTACGACCACGCACCGCAATCTTAAACCCATCACCTGACTTGTAGCTCAAGCTGGTGGCGTCAATTTCATGGCCCTTCGCAGCCCTGATCCATCCCTTTTCAGACAAGACGACGGTAATAGGATCAGCACTGACCATTTCCAACTCACTAAAGGCCTTGGCTTCGTCTCGCAGCTGAAGTGGTGAACGCCTGGCGTCACCGAATTTATCAGCCACCGCTTTTAACTCATTTTTAATCAGCGTTTTCAGCCGCGCTGCACTGCCTAGTGTTTTCTTGAGCTGATCGCGCTCGTCAGACAGTTCGTCCTGTTCACCGCGAATATTCATTTCTTCCAGCTTCGCGAGATTTCGCAGCTTCAGCTCCAACACGGCTTCGGCCTGCACATCACTGAGACCAAAACGCGCCATCAATGCGGGTTTAGGCTTGTCTTCGGTGCGAATGATTTGAATCACTTCGTCTATATTCAGAAACGCAATCAGATAGCCTTCCAGAATATGCAGCCGTTTTTCCACACGCTCCAATCGATGCGTGAGTCTGCGACGTACGGTATCGGTTCGAAAGGACAACCACTCCTTAAGAATACGGCCTAGCCCTTTGACTCCCGGCCTGCCGTCAATCCCAATCATGTTCAGATTAATTCGATAGCTGCGTTCCAGATCAGTCGTCGCACATAAGTGACTCATCAAGCCATCGACATCGACGCGATTAGAGCGCGGAACAATGACCAAGCGCGTTGGGTTTTCATGGTCGGATTCATCTCGCAAGTCTGCGACCATGCCCAACTTTTTGGCCTGCATTTGTGAGGCGATCTGCTCCAGCACCCTGGAGCCAGAAACTTGATGCGGCAATGCTGTCACAACCACGTCACCACCTTCGCGCTCCCATACGGCGCGCATGCGCAGTGCGCCTCTGCCCGTTTCGTACATCGCCAATATATCTTCGCGCGGCGTAATGATCTCCGCCTCCGTAGGAAAATCTGGCGCCAATACATGCTCGCATAGCTCTTCTACGGTTGACTTAGGTTTCTCCAACAGGCGAATGGCCGCCGTCACGACTTCACGCAGGTTGTGAGGTGGCACATCTGTAGCCATACCCACGGCTATACCGGTTGTTCCATTCAGCAGCACATTGGGCACCTGTGCTGGCAGAACGCTCGGCTCTTCCAAAGTACCGTCAAAATTGGGTATCCAGTCGACGGTGCCCTGGCCCAATTCTGACAGTAGAACCTCGGAAAACGCAGTCAGGCGAGACTCCGTGTAGCGCATCGCTGCAAAGGACTTGGGATCGTCGGGTGAACCCCAGTTTCCTTGACCATCAATTAATGGATAGCGGTAGCTGAAGTCTTGCGCCATCAACACCATGGCCTCGTAGGCCGCGCTATCGCCATGGGGATGAAACTTACCTATGACATCACCGACGGTGCGAGCCGATTTTTTGAACTTTGCCGATGCCTTCAGACCAAGCTCACTCATAGCGTAAATGATTCGACGCTGAACCGGCTTCAGACCATCTCCAACGTGTGGCAGTGCGCGGTCCAAAATCACGTACATGGAATAGTCCAGGTACGCTTTCTCGGCATACTGCTTGAGCGAAACCTGCTCTATACCGTCGCTATCAATGTTGATCACGTCGCTCATTACCCAGGATTTACCCCTCTCTTATCAAAATGTGAATGATGTTATCGCGAATCTGTCTCACAGATGTCTCGTTCAGCCGCAGCGTCCAAATTGATGCAAACAGTCGCGGTTGCCCAGCCGCGTCTCACTAGAGGCGCTAGTCAACTTATGCTGTACCTATCCGACCTGCCGACAAGCTGTTCATTTAAGTTAACAATTGAGTTGGCCATGTCGATCAACAGGCTGTGAATGGTAGCAGGATTGCTTTTGATCAAATCGGTAAACTGCTCCTTGGGCACCTTGACTACAGAGCACTCGGTTCTCGCTTTAACCGTCGCGCTGCGATCGGCATGAGTGAGTGCGGCCATCGCACCAAAGATCTCGCCCTCGCCTATTCGTCCTACCGGAACGTCATCGACTAAGACCTCCGCGACGCCCTCAGAGAGCATGAACACGTAGTCAGCACGTTCACCCTGGCGAATGATGACATCGCCAACAGCGAACTTTTCAAATCCGGGTGTTGCAGAAGTCCCCTCCTGCACGTTGGCGGCGGTAATACGCAGCATCATACCGCTGTACGTGATCAGCACTCTGCTCCACAGGCGGATCGCTGCCGGATCGTTGAAAACCCGACGCAAGAACTCAAGGGCCGGATAACTGTCCAGCCTGGCGCCCAATTCGCTGCGATAATTCACAGCGCTGACCGCATCGCTATCGCCGGCTATATCCGGTAGTAAAATGTCGCCCTCTTCCAGCGTATAGACGATCTTTCCCTGGTAGTGCGCGTTGACTGAGCCGCGTTGCACGACGTAGAACTGATTGCCGTCATAGCCGCGAAAGTGTCCTTCGGAGGAGGGTGAGATTTCCAGAGGTATGCCGGTCATACCTACCGATACAAGCAGAGCTTCAACCAGTTCACGATACTGCTGGGTTAGTAAGCTGAAGTCCTGAGTCAAATTGGCGTCAGCCAACATTGCAGAATCCTATTCGTTCTCGCCCTGTTGGCGCAAAGTTGGCGCAAAACGCGTCATTCTCTTTTGCAATAGGGTTTCCCTGCGATGAGAACGAATGTCTGTCGCCGCTTTTCGAAGCGCCCTATAGTAGCAATTGGAAACCGCTAACTCTACGCAAACCGCGGCCGTAGAGCGCACAATTATCTGTGGCACGACAGCTTCGATCAGATACCCTATGTCTCATGCAGCCAAAACCGACGTAGGATCTCACAATCATGGTGTACCGCTGGCAGACTAGCGAATTTGACGATCTCAGCAATAGCGATCTGTATGCGCTGCTACGCTTACGACAGGAAGTTTTCGTCCTCGAGCAAGACTGCCTTTACCAGGATCTCGATAACCGGGATCAAAACGCCATCCATATGCTGTGCTGGGGTGAGAATGAGCTACTTGCCTATCAGCGCGCGCTGGCACCCGGCAGCTATTTTTCTGACAGCGCTCTCGGAAGAATCGTTGTTAGCGCTACAGCCAGAGGTCACCAGGTAGGCAAAGAGTTGGTTCAGCGCGGGGTACTGCACAACCTGGCGCGCTGGCCAGAGCACGACGTTAGGCTCAATGGTCAAGCCCATCTAGAGAACTTTTACAGCACTTTGGGCTTTGTCCCAGAGGGTGAGCTTTTTGACGAAGAGGGGATCCCTCACCGCCACATGGTTTACCACCGATCACACTGACTCCAGCAGGAATGTCACCGGTCCGTCGTTAATCAGCTCCACCTGCATGTCTGCGCCAAACCGCCCCGCCGCCACCGGGCGATGACGATTGCGAAGCTGATCCAGCGTATAGTTATAAAGCGCATGGGCATCCCTCGGAGGCATCGCCTGGGAAAAACTAGGCCGCAATCCTTTCATCGTGTTCGCTGCCAAGGTGAACTGAGATACCAGTAGCACACCCCCACCAGTATCGCTGACGCTTAGGTTCATTTTGCCTGCATCATCAGCAAACATTCGATACTTAAGTAGCTTATCCAGCACACGGTCAGCCTCAGCGGGGCTATCTTCGTGATCAAATCCTAGGAACACCAGCAGTCCCGCACCAATCTCACCCACCATCTCACCTTCAATGCTGACGCTCGCGCGTTGCACGCGTTGCAACAGGGCTTTCATCCGTTATCCACGCTCAGCCCGTCGGCGTTCGTGTTCTAACAGGAGCTTTTTCCGCAAGCGAATGCTCTGTGGCGTGACTTCAACCAGCTCATCATCTGCGACAAACTCTAGCGCCTGCTCCAAGGTGTGAATCACAGGGGGTGTTAAGGTAAGCGCTTCATCGGTTCCAGACGCGCGTATGTTCGTTAGCTGTTTGCCCTTGGTGGGATTCACCGTAAGGTCGTTGTTTCGGCTGTGCAGCCCAATGATTTGGCCCTCGTATACATCGACATTGGGGTGAATAAATAAGCGCCCCCTATCCTGTAAATTAAACAGGGAGTACCCCAGTGTCTTGCCCTTCACCATGGATACCAATACCCCATTGGTCCGCGCAGCCAAATCCGCTTTTTTCGCGGGTCCATAGTGATCAAATACATGCGTCATAATGCCGCTACCCGAGGTCATAGTAAGAAACATCGAGCGAAAGCCGATCAGGCCACGGGCGGGTACGATGAACTCCAAGCGCACTCGACCTTTACCGTCCGGGACCATGTTCTCCAGTTCCGCACGGCGCAATCCCAGCTCCTCCATGACCGCCCCCTGATGCTGCTCCTCGCAATCGATCACCAGTTGTTCAAACGGTTCATGCAATTGCCCATCGACCTCTTTTTGGATGACTTCGGGTTTCGACACACCCAGTTCATAACCCTCCCGGCGCATGCTTTCGATCAGGACCGATAAATGTAATTCTCCTCGGCCAGACACCTTGAACTTATCGGGGCTATCACCCGCTTCCACACGCAGCGCAACATTGTGAATCAACTCCCTCTCCAGGCGTTCCTTGATATTGCGGGAGGTCACGTATTTGCCCTCTTTGCCGGCAAACGGGGAGTCATTCACCTGGAACGTCATACTCACGGTAGGCTCGTCGACAGACAGAGCGGGTAAGGCATCTATGTGTTCGGGATCGCAAAGCGTATCTGAAATATTCAGGCCCTCTATCCCCGTAACACAAACAATGTCACCTGCTTCAGCGCTGTCGATATCCAATCGCTCCAGACCGAGATAACCCATCAGCTGCAGTATCCGTCCACGGCGCGTTTCACCCTCTGCATCCACAACCGCCACGGGGGTGTTGGGACTGAGCCTGCCACGGGTGATGCGACCGATGCCAATGACGCCGACATAGCTTGAGTAGTCCAGGGCAGACACCTGCATTTGCAAGGGTCCGTCGGAGTTCACGGTGGGCGCCGGGACCTGTTCGATGATGGTATTAAAGAGCGGCACCATATCAGTGGCCATGGCATCGTGTTCCAACCCGGCAATACCCTCAATCGCCGAGGTGAAAACAACAGGAAAGTCCAGCTGTCCTTCGGTCGCGTCCAGGCGGTCAAACAGATCAAAAACCTGGTCAACCACCCAGTCTGGCCGTGCTCCAGGGCGATCGATTTTGTTGACAACGACAATGGGGTTCAAGCCCTGTTCAAAAGCTTTCGCAGTGACAAACCGCGTCTGCGGCATAGGACCGTCCACCGCATCTACCAGCAGTAAAACCGAGTCGACCATCGACAGAACACGCTCCACCTCACCACCGAAGTCCGCGTGCCCCGGGGTATCGACAATATTGATGCGATATTCATTCCATCGTATCGCCGTGTTTTTAGCGAGAATGGTGATACCGCGCTCGCGCTCCTGATCATTGGAGTCCATGATCCGTTCCGAGCCCTGCGAACGTCGATCGAGCGTACCGGATTGCTGCAAAAGACAGTCGACCAGCGTCGTCTTACCATGATCAACGTGTGCGATAATGGCAATATTGCGAAGCTTGTCTATCACGAATGAATACCTCTGATAACACCAATCAAAACACAAATGAGCTTGCGGTGAGCGGTGAACTGTTGAGCTCTCTCCATGGATGAATGAGTCTAAAACACGGTGTCGTCGGCATCCCAGTCGGTACGCCCGACTCAACACCGCTGCGGCAGGCGTGCTGGAAAGGGCGCGGATTATACACGAACGGGCCACACCAGACAGTGTGAATACTTCTTGTCCATTCATGCATATTACTTGGGCTGAACTGTCTAACGAGTGCTAGATTAATGCGCTCACGGCTCTGAACGTCAGACTGTAACGATCGCATTGTCTGTTTTAGACTGAGGCTTAGCTTAGAGCGCTACTCGGCTTCGAATGCGATGCTGTGCTAGCTAGGATCCTTGAGCTTTGTAGTTTGCATGGCGCGTCGATAACGTGCCGCAAGAGCCTACTACCGCTGTTAGACCAGCTTAAAGTCCACCGTTTTACGAGCCCCTAAACAGCACTAGATCAATCGAACGTTTCATCAAGGAGATAAGATGTCCGCCAATACAATAACGCTTATCAAAGAAAACGAAGCGCGCTGGGTGGATTTGCGCTTTACGGATACTCGAGGTAAGGAACAGCATGTCACGATTCCAGCCAATGTGGTGGACGAAGAGTTTTTCGAGGGCGGCAAAATGTTCGATGGCTCGTCCATCGCTGGCTGGAAAGGGATCAACGATTCCGACATGGTCTTGATGCCTGATGACAAGGCGTCCCTACTCGACCCATTTACCGATGATGCGACGGTGATCATTCGCTGTACGGTAGTAGAGCCTACAACGATGCAAGGCTACGACAGAGACCCGCGCTCCGTCGCGCAACGCGCGGAGGACTACCTAAGAACCACTGGGATCGGGGACAAGGCTTTCTTTGGCCCCGAGCCTGAATTCTTCGTATTTGATGACGTTAAGTGGCAGATTGACATGAGCGGAGCCGTTTACAAAGTCAACGCGGAAGAAGCCGCCTGGTCCTCTGGCATCACATTCGATGAAGGCAACACCGGCCACCGACCCGGCATCAAAGGCGGATATTTTCCAGTGCCGCCCGTTGACTCACTGCACGATATTCGCGCCGCAATGTGTACAGCAATGGAGCAAATGGGGCTAGAGATTGAAGTGCATCACCACGAAGTTGCTACCGCGGGTCAATGCGAGATCGGGATTAAATTCAACACGCTGATGGCCAAGGCTGACGAGGTACAGGTCCTCAAATACTGTGTTCACAATGTTGCACACGCCTATGGTAAGACAGCCACATTCATGCCCAAACCGGTGGTTGGTGACAACGGGTCGGGTATGCATTGCCACCAGTCTATCTATAAAGATGGAGCCAATCTCTTTGCAGGTGACGGCTATGCCGGTTTGTCAGATGAGGCATTGTTTTATATTGGCGGCATCATCAAACATGCGCGCGCCTTAAACGCCTTTACCAATGCGGCAACAAATTCCTACAAGCGCCTGGTACCTGGTTTCGAGGCACCTGTCATGTTGGCCTACTCAGCGCGAAATCGGTCGGCATCCATTCGAATACCCTACGAGCCAAGCCCGAAAGGCAAACGGATTGAGGTGCGTTTTCCAGACCCAATGGCAAATCCCTATCTCGCCTTTTCGGCCATGTTGATGGCTGGCATCGATGGTATTCAAAACAAGACGCACCCCGGCGATGCCGCAGACAAGGACTTATACGACCTTCCTCCGGAGGAAGGCAAACAAATACCCACGGTGGCACCGAGCCTCGATGTCGCATTGGAAGCACTTAAGAGTGACCGCGCTTTTCTAACGGCTGGCGGCGTCTTTTCAG
>JBCCNJ010000004.1:0-77732 GCA_039025905.1 Pseudomonadota bacterium
AGGCCGTATCAAAACGAAAACGAATGAAAGTTCTAAGCGTCAGCAGAGATCGTTATCCGGAGCTTATCGAAGTATGGGAAGCATCTGTGCGCGCGACTCATCACTTCCTTCCGGAAGAGTATATCCGTGAGCTAAAACCGCTTATCCTTGAGCGCTACCTTGACGCCGTTGAGCTCTGCCAGGTTTCTATAGCCGGTCAACTTGTCGGCTTTCTCGGTGTTGCCGATACAAATATCGAAATGCTCTTCGTGAGACCGGACTTCTTTGGCAAAGGCGTTGGCACGACGCTAGTCGAGTATGCGATAGCGCATTTTGGCGCGACAAAAGTCGACGTTAACGAGCAGAACCCGGATGCGATCGCGTTTTATAAGAAATTGGGATTCGCTCATTCGGGACGATCAGAGCTTGATGGTCAGGGAAATCCCTTTCCTCTGGTGCATATGGTTCGAGATGGAACGTAGCGGACTTTGAAATCGAATCAGAAATCTCAGATAAGAAGGAGCAATAACGCATGAACGCGAACAATTCGTTCGAAACACTTGAGCTGAGGGTCGACGGCCCCATCGCGCACTTGTGGTTGAACCGTCCTGAGCGTTTGAATGCGCTATCTACTCAACTGCTAAAGGAGTTGGTCGTTGCGGCCCGCTGGTTAGATGATCATGAAGACGTGAGAGTGGTGGTCGTTGGCGGGCGCGGGCGCGCTTTCTCAGGAGGAGCCGACCTGGCGGGTTTTCCATCACTTGATGATCTCCAGCTAAGAGATGCGGCGGATGCGGGTAGATGCATGGCGGAAGCGCTGGAGGCCATGCGTGCGGTGAGTATTGCGCGCATTCAGGGTTGGTGTGTGGGCGGCGGGCTAGTGCTTGCGGCGGCCTGCGATCTAAGAGTGGCGGTGGACAGCACGCGCTTCTCTATTCCAGAGGTCGATTTAGGCATACCCCTTGCCTGGGGCGGCATCGAGCGCCTGGTCAGAGAAATTGGGCCGGCAATGACCAAGGAGCTGGTGATTACCTGCCGAGAGTTTGACGCGGCCGAGGCCCAACAGGTGGGATTCATCAACCGGGTAGTGAGTGATGATTTGCTGGATAGCACAGTGGATGAACTTGCAGCCAGTATCGCCGCCAAGCCAGGCATGCCTGTGGCAGCGACCAAACGGCATACTAACGCCGTGACCGCACAAATGGTGGGTGCGGAGCGAGCCTGGTCTGACGCCGATGGCTTGATAGCGGCTCTGGTCGATCCTGAATGCGCTGCCGTACGAAAAGCCTACATCGAAACTCGATTAGCGAAGTAACGGGCTTTTCCAGGACGCCCGTCGATAGGCGATTACGGTGAAGTTTACGGATTGCTATCGTCTACTTTCCCTTCCTTTCACGGTCGAAGCACTCTCCAACACTATGAGCGTTTCGTCCAAGAGACTTAAGAGGCGGGAAAATCTGTGTGATCTATTCGCCTTGCGAGGCTGTCAGCCAAGCCAATGCTCGACTTAGCTGGCGGGCGTGCAAAACCGCCCGCTGTGGCTTTATTTAAGCGTAGACGAACCAGACCCTCCGCGAACATCACAGCGGCTGAGACCGGGTCAACTGCCGGTATCGGTAGGCGGTGGCCAATCTTTGCCGCGAGCCCGGCAAGTGGGCCCCCGGCGAGAACGGCAACATCTGCTCGGTCTACGCGCACGCTTTCTTCAACGAGTTCCACCAGGCGGTCGGCAAGTTCGTCTTGCACGTTGTCTATCGATTGGAAGCCTTCATCGGGTAATCGCATACCGGCAAATCGCTGTTCGAGGCCGGTGCGCAACATGCAGTCATGGAACCAGTCTGCTAGCTGATCTGAAAAGGTCACAATTGAAAAGCGACCACCAAGCGCGCAGGCAGTTAGCATTGCGGACTCGGCAACGCCAACGACTGGAAGATCGAACAGCTGACGCGCGCCCACGATGCCAGGATCTCCAAAGGCCGAGATAATCACGGCATCCATTTCCGTGTGGTGCTCCGCAATCAGTTCGAAAATATGAGTAGCGCTGATTTCTGCTTCCACACGGCTGGATACATACGGAAAGCCAGTACGAGCCGTTGTCGGCACAATCTCCGTTCCTGGGGAAGCCGCGCTGGATGCAGCCTCTGCCATTAGCGCTGTCATAGATTCCGATGTGTTTGGGTTGATCAGCTGTAATTTCATGCTGCACTCCAAGTAAGCTCCGTTGGTTTCAACTATCAATGTGCTGTATTTTGTTATGGTTGATCAAGTCCATTTAACTGAAACCGCTTCGGATAATCTCTAGAGCAGTCAGCAGTCACTACTTCTGTCAACACTCTGACTTGGTGCAAACCTTGATAGATTTACGTCGATAGTGAATCAGGCAAAGCGCCAGCGTGACATTGGGTTTATCCGTTGGGTATGAAAAGCGAGTGCGATGCGCGCTCAATAGGGTCTGAACATGCCCCGCTGCGATGGGTTTGGTGATTGGGGTGAAAGACATAAAGAAGATCGTGATTTTTGGTAACTCTGGCTCTGGTAAGTCAACGTTGGCAAGAAAGCTGTGCGCTGAGCATGGCTTGGCTCACCTGGATTTAGACACGCTGGCTTGGGAGTCAGGATCACCCCCCACAAGAAGAGAGTTAGTCGAATCTCATCGAGAGACAGACGCGTTCATCGATCGTCACCCACAGTGGGCAATCGAAGGTTGCTACTCCGACCTTATTGAACCCTTACTCGAGCGTGCGAACGAGCTTATCTTTTTGGATCTACCAATAGATTTGTGTATCGCCAACGCCAAAGCGAGGCCTTGGGAAGCTCACAAGTACGATTCAAAAGCCGCGCAAGATGCAAATCTGGCTGCGCTGCTGGACTGGATCGCGCAGTATGAGGAACGTACTGATACCTTCTCAAGGTCAGCTCATATTGCGATGTATGATAAATACCTTGGCAAAAAGATAAGATACACGAGCAATGGGGGGTCTGCTTAACAGGCTGCGAACGATGCTTGGTAGGAATTTCGTTTGGCGTTGTGTCCCTCCCTATCAATGCACTAGTGGGTAACGCGACACGACATGAGTTCAAACACAAAGTTGGCGTCGGGGATGTGCATCCCCTGCTCCGTTAGACCCTCCGCAGACAAAGGCCTGGGTGTGTTCGCTGAAAAAGATGTCGCGAGGGGAACGACTATTTGGCGACACGTTTCTAATCAATACAGAGTACTGGATAGCGGTTTGTTGGAAGCGTTACTAGTGGAGCGTTCACGCAAAGACGCGGTGTATCTGCTAACCCATATTACTTCCATTGAGGAGTTTCCCGGCTACATGGTCGAATTCTTTGATGAAGGCGCGCTGATCAACCATTCAGATCGGCCCAATGTAAAAAGAAAAAGCAGTGCCGCTAACTATTCCGAGTTGACCGCTCACTCGCTACCAGAGATTTACGAGGCTTTGCAAAGTCGCCACTTTGATCTCGTTGCAGCGTATGACATTGCCGCAGGCGAGGAGCTCTTAATGGACTACGACGACGAGCCGGATGATCCAGCTTATTATGATGAAGCGTGCAGGCGTTACGGCGTGACATGGGATTGGCTGTAGGCCTACCAACCCTTAATGTGATAGGCCTGAACTCAGCGTCTGCAAGCATATGGCGGCTCAGAACACCCCGTTGGCGTTTCGAATTGTGCCGCCATTGAGGAGGGCGTTGAAACGCAAGAACCCATCCAGAGGCTGGATTGCATCCCAGTGCTCGACAATCCTGCCCCCCTCAATGCGCCATGAATCAATGATATTGAGCCCTTTTTGATCGTCTCCTCTATCTTCCCGGTTGAGAGTTGCATGTGAGTGGAAGACGACATAATTTCCGTCGGCGTAAACGTGCTTTACGTCATAGGTGTAATCCGGGTAATCCTCAACGAGCTGTTGCAAAAACCCCACAAGGCCGTTGATCGTGTCGGGGATATTGCGATTGTGTTGTACATAGGAGCTGTCGTTATAGTGCTCCAAGATGTAATCAAAGTTATGGTCGTTCATCATATTCTGTACAAAATCGGTAATCAGCAGGACGTTTTGCCGTTCTTGCTCTGTCCAATTCGGTTTTTGTAGGGTCGCCAGGTCGATGCTGATATTGCCTTCCTGCTGAGCAGATACGACGGTGTTGGCGAAGAGGAAGAATAAAGAAAAGATGAGCTGCTTCATGTTGGTTCCTATTAAGTACATAGTTACTAATATATACTAGATTACTTTACGGCCATTTTGATTACAATTAGGCACGTGGAACTGCCCTAGGCACACGCAAGTAACCTGCATCGGAACGCAGCGAGAGAGAATCAAGCAGCGATAATCTAGCCTTGGAGAGACGTCACTGGTGGCAACACAAGCGAAAGCAGAAAAGCGGGTGTTTATTAACAACGAGGAGTGTCCCATTCGCAATGTGATTTCTCACTTTGGGAACAGGTGGTCGATGCTTGTTTTGTTTGCGCTAGTGGATGGTGCCGATCGATTTAACTCCATTAAATCCAGAGTCGTAGGTATATCACAGCGGATGCTGACCCAAACGCTGCGGGACTTAGAGCGCGAAGGCTACGTCGACCGGACGGTTTATCCCGAGGTGCCTGTGAAGGTGGAATATGAACTCACCGAAATGGGACGAGGGCTGGTTAAGCCACTGTATCAATTGGTGTCCTGGGCGGAAACACATCATGATGATATTAGACGTTCTAGGCAGGCTTACGATGATCGACGTTAAGCATGCGAACGTAATTTACATGCCTATCATTTTCTATCGGTCCGCGCAGCATGCACGCACATGCTCAAGCGGTTAACAGGAAAAAGGGTGAGGCGCGAATCTCGATACTGCAGCGAAATGATAGACCTATATAACGGCGGGCTATTTGCGTGTGTGTTCTAAATTCTGGAAATTGCAGTAAAACGGTTCACTCTCGCGCACAATTTGGTCGTCAGGTGGATTGCCAACGCTCGCTTAACATGTGCGCATCCGTTTGTTGCGGGCAGCTGTATTGGTTGATTGAAAGATAGACTCTGCGTGCACTTTGGCATAGGCTTTTTAACTGAGAGCGATGGCAGTACAACTTGCTGGGTCGAGTCTGCGGACGGCTGCTATGCTCTTTAGGAAAGACCGTAGCGTTACGCGGTAAAGACTGCGAACAAAGGTATTGTATGTGAAGGCTGCCTTCCTACTTTTTGTAGTCTGCTCGATGAATTGCCAACTGGTTTGCGGCGATACCGGATTGGCCTACGAGCAGATAGGGAAACATCTGCACTCTGAGTTCAAATACGTGGAATCGGAGATGATGAGGGTTTGGATTACGATAGACGACCTGCAAGATAAAATGCACCGAAACCCCGAGGCCATTACCGGTGAGATGAACAGAAGCCTCGCTAACCTGTACTTTTATGAAAGCAAACTCAACGAGTACCTCGGTGTATTAGAAGTTGAGTTGACACAGCTAGATGATCCACTAAAGACAGTCTTCAAAAAGGATCAGTTTCAACCGATCCACTTCAACACGCTGATTCAAAAAACACCTCGCGGTGCTACTTTGATTCCCAAAAGTCACAAGATCGCCATCAAAAAGGTTGGGCTTTAACCTTTAACTATATCCTGTTTATACCGTGTTATAGCCTCTTATCGGCTTGTTGCAACTGCATTGTGTTTTCACTCCTTTTGCCAACCACGGCTGTTGTCGAAGCAAACCGGTCGGGGAAGTACCGTTGATCTTAGAACAGCATCGCTTTTCGAAGTTTTAGGTGGCACGCGATTAAATGATGGGTCGGTTGCTGGCGATCCTGATAGTCGCTTTTATCCCGGCGTCCATCGTCATCGCCTACCGCCTCACGGCCTCCACATGGCCACCACCCTCGGATGAGCAGATCTGTTCTGTATTAGTGCTAGGCTACCCGACCAATGCAGATGGCAGTGTGAGCGATGTGGCTCGATTCAGAGTTGAACAGGGAATTGAACTCTATAGGCAGCAAGGGTGCAGTGAGCTGGTGTTCTCTGGCGCTGCGGTTCGCAACGATCACATTGAAGCGACGGCCATGGCCGCGCTTGCTCAGCGTAGCGGTGTTCCAGAGGAAGACATCATCGTCGAACAAACCGCTCGCTCGACCTGGGAAAATGTGGGGTGTGCTGCTTTACTTCTTCCGCAACGCGATCGCGTTTTCCTGGTATCGGACTCTTTGCACGCAAAACGAGCGCATCGTTACGCCTGTAGACAAGATGAGACCTTATGTGAAACATTTATAGCGGCGGGCGCAGCTCCCCCAGCAACGGCATTGTGGAGCTATGCCTCTGCGCTCAAGGAGTTCAATGCCTACGCGCGAGACCTGCTGCTTTATCGCAGCGGAGCAGTTGAAAACGCACCGGGCTGCACATTCTAAGCATAGGGCCTTGTCGAGAGTATAGTTATCATATGATCCCAGAATTTTACGCCCAACTACTATCTGCGGCCGGTTCGGCAACCTTGAGCGTACTTTCGAAGGACGGAAGTATTCAATCCACGCTGGTGTGGCCTGACTACGATGGTGAGTATATTAAATTGAATGTGATGGAAGGCTCGCCCAAGCTAAACGGTATCAAGCGGGAACGCAAAGCCACTGTGTTAATGACTCATGGTGGCAATGAGACACTCTATATCGCGGTGCGCTGTGAACTGCATGACATTGTCAGCGAGAACGCGGTGGAGCATCTGAATATGCTTACACAAAGAAATATGGGGGTGCAGCGATGGTATGGCGATGTGGTCGCGGAAAATGAAGCAGAGGAGAAGCGCACGCGAATCGTGTATCTCAAACCCGCCCGCGTTTACCATACCTAAGCGATTGACCTCTTAATCGCATCAAGTCGATAGATCGCGATCTTCCGGCGCTAGCTGCGGTTCTCCTAAATGATCTGATTTGATCCAAAGGCGCGCGCCGAGTTCGCCGGCAGTTCCCTCAAATGCATAGTCTGGCGGCAGTCGCAGCCAGGAATGCGCTTTGTATGTCTGATCTTCAAAGCTAAAGCTGCCCTCGAGAACCAGGGCTTCAAAGCCTTTGTGCTGAGAGACGTTCACTTTTGTGTGTGCATCCCAAACTTCGATTCGAACACGCTCTCTGTTGTCCGCATAGAGCGGTATTTCAGATACACCCGGTGCAATGGCCACGGGATCTGCAATGGTGGTGTCCACCGACAATTGCTGGCGATCCTTCATATCAAATTGCCACAGTTTTACGAGTATCGTTGCGCCGTCATCCGCCCTGGGGGTATGACTAGACGTGGGCGGATTGCGCACATATGTTCCGGCAGGAAAGTCCCCATGTTCGTCCTGAAACACGCCCTCTAGCACCAAGTATTCCTCTCCGCCTGTATGGGTGTGGGCTGAAAACGCGCTGCCGGGCGCGTAGCGCACAATGCTGGTTGCCCGCGCAACCTCGCCGCCCATACGATCCAGCATGCGGCGTTCAACGCCAGGCATAGGTGAGGGCACCCAGGGCATATCCTGTGTATGTAGGCTGGCTGGTCGCCTAAAGTCAGCATTTACGTCCATCGCGAAACCCTCCAATTCATTACTAATTTGTCACCAATGCTCGCTATCAATCAATCTCGCCATGTGCGCAGCTTGGACAGAAAACTAATCATCTACCTATCGATAGGTATATACTAGAAGAATACGACAATTGAGTCAAACCCTATCTTCCGATAGATAGATATATCTGCAGAGAATTGATACCGTATCCGTGACGGTGAGAGATTTCTGAATATGGCAAAAATCGATAAGGCGACCGAGATTCTAGACATTGCTGAGAGAATGGCGCGACAGGGTGGCTATAGTGGTTTTAGCTTTCGCGAGATTGCGAAAGAGGCCGGGGTCAAATCGGCGAGCGTTCACTACCATTTCCCCACGAAAGAAGATCTGGGTACGGCGCTAGCGAATCGCTATACGGAACAGTTTTTAGAAAGCCTAGGTACCCCCTCTGAGTTTGCTTCCCTGCAAGAAGGGCTTGAGCACTATCGCAATCACTTTCGCAAGGCGTTAACAGAAGATGGTCTGATGTGTCTGTGCGGTATGTTGGGTGCTCAGTATCAGTCTTTGCCGGATGCGCTTCGTCGAGAGACCAGGCTGTTCTTTGAACGCAATATCGATTGGTTGGAGAGAGTCTTAGAGCACGCTGATGAACCCGCAACGCCCCAAGCGAGACGCGAAGCAGCGATTAAGCTTATAGCGACTCTGGAGGGCGCCATGATCCTCGCACAGACCCTGGAAGATGATGCCTATTTCGAAAGCGTCATAGCCAACACTACTGGCTGATTCAGCGCTCTAGCAGCTGTACGTAACGTCCATTTGGAAGGCTTGCTTCTCGGTATTGTTTTGAACCCGCGTGCGCGTTTGCGGTCATATGCAGCGCCCTAACCGGCCTGGGTTTGAAACCCGAGCGCTGCTCGCATAGTTGCCTTCCTCGGGTATTCCAGCCTGGGCTTGTCTCGCTTTATGTCGCGCTAGGCGTGCTGCTACGCATATTCTCGCGGCAGCTATGAATGCTCATCAGACGGAGTGGACTTATGAAGAGAGTACTAGCCTGTTTATTCCTGTTTATGCCTGCGATTGCAATGGCTGATTGGAAACCCATACCCGATGTTCAGTCCAAGCTTTTATGGCAGCTTGTCGGGCAGGGCGACGCAGATGTGGTTTCAAGCGTCGCATTCGGAGATCCCGCAGCATTACATTCTAAGCAAACGGTGTTTCGGCTTCGCAATATCCCGTCAGCGGACTTCCCTCTCGCCATCGCCGAAACAGCTAAAGGCCAATATGCGCCCGTGCTCTGCACGGAGGTATGGAACGACCGAGAGAGGTATCGTGGGTCATCTTGCTCTGTGCTCGAGTGAGCGCTACTAAAGTACCACGGCGCTGTCGGATAACCCCTAATACCCGTGATGCTTTAGTACAATAGTTATTGTCGCCACCAGGGGCTAAGCTTCGGATCGCTTATAAATCGACGCTTACCCGAGGCGCTTGCAATGAACTCACAAATAACAAAAGTCTTCTTCCTGGTGGGTGCTGCATACTTTGTTTGTATGGCGATCGCACATTTTTTTATCATCAAGGTGCCGATACTGTTCGTCTATTACGACACACCTTTTTACGCCTATCAGGACAAGATAATTTCGTTTGCCGTGTGCGCTTATGTTGCTTTGTTCTATTCAGCCTCCAAACACAGAGATGTCGCACTGAGCGCGATCATTGTGTTAGCGCTTACGGTGGCTGGGTTAAGCGCAGTGAATCTGTCCGAAGCGCTAAGCTCAACGCTACTGGATGGCCAGTCTACTACCATGTACTGGCTGCAAACCGTAGCCATCGCCGGTTATCTGCTGGTGCTTGTTTACTGCTACCTTCGGGATGGAAAGCAGCTGCAGTAATCTAGCTGATTATGCTGCCGAATCTTGCCTTCTGAGAGCTAGCAAGAGCGAAACGCTGAGCAGCTGCTGCGTCTCGATTCCGTTGCTCGGCTGCTATTGGTATCTGGGTTTATACCCACCTTTCTGCTGGTGCCAGGGCTGAGCGAGTTCCGCGCTTTTCGTCCGGGAATCATCTGGCTAACCGAGCCGTGGCGAGGTCTGCCAAACCGTTGAGAGATGGCGTCACGGGTATCGATCTTATTTGGCGAGTGAAAGTGTATGGCCTTGTTTTAATGCCCCTTATAGTTGTCCCTTATTCGCCTGTTTGCAGCTGTAAATTGAACGGTATCTGTAGACATGGATTGTGATGACTAAGTCTTCGGTGCATGCTCTTATGCATCGCTTCGTTTCTACTTATCGAAAGCACTGCTGTTTTGGATGTTTTTCCATTGCGATTGTCTTGTCTTTGGCCTATTAATATCGCTAGCGTGGCTGTCGTGTTGGCCGACACACATTCTTTTTTATGCATGGAACAGCCGTTGACTTAAGTGGCCTGAGTACCGTTAACGATACCCTAAATGGGATGGTAAGGAGAGGACGATGAAGTCATGGACAGTATTTTCGTTTACAGCCATTGTGCTATTTTCCGTAGACTATTTGCACGCGGCCGATAACGACGGCGAAACAGTACTAGATACGAATGAAGACGCTAGCTTCGTCGGAGAAGCAGAGGACGCGGGCGTGCCGGAGGAGTATGGCAGTGACACTGTTGGTTTTGAGGAGCGAGATACTACAGTTGAAATTGAACCTGTTGATAGCGACGACGATTTCCTCGAGACGTTTAAACAGGAGTGGAATCAACAGAAAAGGAGCGGTGATTGAACCACCGCTTAAGGACACAGCCATGAAACCACTGACCGTAATTTCTGTTGCAACCCTTTTTCTATTTCCGATGGGCTACGTGCATGCCGCTAACGACGAAGGTGAAATGTTCACCAAGGCAAAGAGCGTGGAAGACAACGCCAGCTTCCTTGACGATGAGGAAGATGCCATGATTGGCGGTGAAGAAGTGACTGCAAGTGCGCGCGATGCTGATGACAGGGACTTGGATTACGGTGTCGATCTCTCGGTCGATGAGTCTGATCTCAAGGGCGCGGCCACGGATGAAGATCTAAGATAGCTGCTGTCGTCTGTACCCACTAGCGTGCGCGTGCGATTTTTGCTCTTGCGGTCTTAGCAAAGGCTGTTTATCTCGATCACGAAGGCCGCTGTCAGTGCGAGCACTGCTGAGATCGACTCAGACTTCTCGACAAAACCGGTACGATAAATCGTAACGCACTCTCTAGCTGTGTGGTCTTGGGAACGATAATTTCGGGTCTAAGTGGCGTGGCAGCTATACTGCACGCTGCCTTTGCATGACTTTACAGGAGACCCCTTCATGGCCGGCATACTGCTTACAGGCTTCGAGGCCTTTGGAAATACCCCAGAAAATCCCGCCGAGGCGGTAGCTCGCGCGTTGGATGGAGAAGACGTCAGCGGTGTGCGCATTCATGCTCGTGTGGTTCCAAGCGCATTTTTTGAGTGCGTTGACGCTGTCAAGGCGGCCATCGAAGAGCTAGAGCCGGATGTGGTGGTGATGATGGGTGAATACGGTGGTCGCGCGATGATCACGGTAGAACGTCTGGCGCAGAACCTAAACGACGGCACGCGCTACGAGCTTGCCGACAATCGCGGTGTTGCGCCCCAGGGAGAACCCACTATTGACGGTGGTCCAGAGGCTTACCGTACAACGCTGCCGTTGCGCGCCATGGTGAAAGCGATGCGAGATGCGGGTATTCCTGCCGATATCTCCGATACACCTGGCACGTTCTGTTGCAACCACCTTATGTACGGTGTGCTGCACCATGTTGCTACCGCGTCACTGCCCGTTCGTGTCGGTTGGATACACCTGCCTCATTTACCACAGGTAGCAGCACTTCCCGATAATCTGGGGGCGCCGAGTATGTCGGTTGAAACGGCTTGTGCCGGCGTTAAAGTGGCGTTGGATGCAGCGGTGCTGCACGAAGAGGATATCGATGTCCCCATCGTCTCGAGATGGCAGATCTGAGCCGTGGCTCGTGTCGCAATCGTGACGGGCTCCAGTCGGGGCATTGGTGCGGCGACCGCAATCCGCCTTGCAAAAGAAGGCTTCAATGTTTGTATCAACTACGTGTCGAATGAAGAGGCCGCCAGCCGTGTGGCGGAGCAGGCAAGAACGCACGGCGTTACAGCAATCTGTGTACGAGCTGATGTTTCCAAACAGACGCAGGTAACCCATCTGTTTGAGTCGACTAGAACGCAGCTTGGTGTACCCAGTGTACTGATCAATAACGCTGGCATGGTCTTGCCGCAAACCCGAGTAGTCGACATGACGGAAGATAGAATCAACAAGGTACTTACGACCAACGTCACGGGGTATTTGTTGTGTGCTCGCGAGGCCATCGCATGCATGTCTACAGTCAGCGGCGGTTCGGGTGGGGTTATTGTTAACGTTTCTTCTGCAGCAGCTCGACTTGGCTCACCCGGTGAATATATCGACTATGCGGCCTCAAAAGGTGCGGTTGATACTCTCACAATAGGCCTAGCTCGAGAAGTCGCAACCGAGGGCATACGGGTCAATGCCGTTCGGCCTGGGCTTATCTACACCGATATGCACGCATCTGCAGGCGAGCCAGCGCGCGTCGATCGCTTGCAAGATTCTATACCGATGAAACGGGGTGGTGAGGCAGAGGAGGTGGCTGCTGCTATAGCCTGGCTGGTATCTGAAGAGTCCGGTTATACGACCGGTGCGTTTATCGACGTGTCCGGAGGGCGTTAGCGCTCTCAACCATGTTGGTCGTTAGCGCGTGATGCTCAACGATTTGACGGTAAACGAGCGAGAGAGATTACTGATCGTCCTCTAAGAGCTCAACGATGTCGTCATACTCTGCATAGCTGATACAAAGTGCGGAACAAATACGCTGTCGTGGCGTACCCAATTTGCGCAGGCACCTTAAAAGACCAGTGTCCAATCTCGCCAGTAGCATCGGATCGAGTTTAGACGCCTCGCTGGTGTTTAACTGGCTGGTGAAGGTAACGGTTTCTACGCTCACTTCAGGTGGCTTGGCCGTAGTTGTTGTTGGCATGCTAACTCCGTTGGCAAATCGCCTCTACGTGCTGCTAATCGCAGCATTTTTTGATCTTAAATAAAGCATAGATCGTGTTGCGGGCACGATGCACCTGCTTCGAGTCTCAGAACGTCAACTGGTTCACAATAAGCGTAAATTTTTCCTAAATTGATACCTAGGATTCATCAAAAGCGATTTTGGTGGGGCAAGAAAACGTGGTGAGAGCGCTTAGCTACTCTCGTTTGCCTCGCTGTCGATGATCAACCTGTGTCAAATGACAAGATGAAACTAGCTAATGCGATCGCCGGTCGACGGCTGCGAACTCAGCTTCCAGTCATGGCGCCAACTTAGTATGACGGCCGTGAGCGCGGGTAGCGTTGTCAACGTGACGAGCGCCGCGCCAAGAATGCCAAACATCACTATCGCGCCCACCCCGCGATACAGTTCCGTACCCGCGCCAGGGATGAGTACAAGCGGCGCAAGACCACACAAAGTGGTGATGGTCGACATGGCGATAGGACGCAGACGGGCAGCGACGGCCTCGTTCACCGCGTCGACGGGTGACATACCGTTGCTATTCACGTTGTTGACTGCACGATGCACTATCAAGATGGGATTGTTGACGACTGTGCCCATAAGGATCAGAAAGCCGAGCATGGAAATCATGTCGAAGGGTTGAACAATCGCACTGAAACCGAACAGTGGCAATAAACCGCCCACGGCATTGAGTAGCCACAGCCCGACAATGCCGCCAGCGATTCCCAATGGGATCGACGTCATGATCAATAAGGGATATCCCCAGTGATTGAATATGGCGACCATCAATAGATAAATCACGATCAAGGCGATCATATAATTACCTACAAGCGATTCGCGGGTCGCATCCAACTGATCCGCGGCCCCAGATATCGCCACGCTGACGTCCGCGGGAATCGCACCCTGCTCGCGAAGATAATCCACGACATCAGCCTGTACGCGCTCGACACCAGTTTCAAGCGCGATGCTGCGTGGTGGAATGACGTTGAGTGTCACGGTGCGCTGTCCATTGACGCGGCGCACCCGCGTACTGCTTACCGTCTCATCGATGTCGGCGACAACACCCAGCGGCAAGATCTCCCCCGTCGGTGTGTACAGTGGTAGCTGCCCAAGCGTATCCAGGGTCGCGTTTTGTCCAACGTCGCTATAGAGATAGATATCGATCTTATTGTCTTCGAGAAAGAACTCATCGACAAAGCTGCCATCTGTCAGCGCCGCCACGGTGAAGCCAAGCGATTCCGCATCCATGCCTAACTCGGCTGCACGCTCCCAGCGCGGTCGCACTTCTACCAGCGGTTGTGCCAGGCTGAGTGAACCCGGTTGGCTTTGGATGCGAGGGTTCTCAAAGACCTCGCCCGCTCGTCTATAGGCGGCGAGCGCAACATCGTAGATGTTAGACATATTGGGGCCGGCGATATCGAGATTAATGCTGCGAGAACCGCCGTCATTGCTGCTGATGATTGAACCGCGCGCCGCAAACGCGCGCATGCCTGGATACTCTCTGAATTTGCGCACCATCGCATCCATCAGAGCATCCATGTCGCGCACTCTGACCGGCTCCGTAATGATTCTTAGGCGGGAGGTGTCGAAAAACATATTGACGTATTGAATGGGCGGCACGTCCGTTGCACCGCTTTCAAAGTCGGCAGGGTCAGCATTCACCTGTGGCAGGAACCAGTCATCAAGCTCATGACTGATTTGCTCCATGGCCTGCAGATTATAACCAGGCGGGGGTGTCATGACCGCGAACACTTTCGGTTCCTCGCCCTCGGGTAAATACTCGGCAGCGGGCGTGAGCAGCCAAATAATTGCAACACTGATTACGGCGGTGAGTCCGATGCAAAGAAAACGACTGCCAGGTGTCGCGATCATGGTGCTAGTCAGACGCAGTATCCTGTCGCGCCAGCTTGTAGATTGTGAGGCTGAATTAGAGGTCGCGCTTCCCTCCTCTGCGGCCGCCCCTGCAAAGTCCAATCTGGCGGCTGCCGCGGGTACGATAGTCACCGCTGCGAGCATCGAAGCAAGAATTGCCGCGGAGATCGCGATCGCCACATCAGAGTAGAGCTGCCCTGCTTCCTGAGCGACGAAGGAGACGGGTAGGAATACCAGTATGGTAGTCATAGTAGAGGCAAAGACGGCGGGCCAGACCTGTTTAACTCCCTCCAGAGCGGCCTTAATGCGATCAGCGCCACGCCGTCGCTCAAGCTCAATACTCTCGAGCACCACAATACTATTGTCCAGCGTCATACCGATAGCAAAGGCGACGCCAGCGAGTGAGATCACATTGATTGTGCGCCCCGCCAATAGCAAGCCAAGAAAGGCCAACAGCACACACAGCGGAATACCAATCACACCTAATAGCGTGGCTTTGAAGGATCTCAAGAATAAATACATCACAACCGTAGCCAGCAGAGCGCCTAGCACGAGGTTTTTCCACACGTTGCGGATTGACGCGTTGACGTAGGTGACATCGTCTGCAATTCGCTTCATCACCATGCCGGCAGGGCCAAGCAAACTGCGATTAACGGCGTCGACTTCTTTCAGCATCAGCCGCTTGATATCAATGACGTTAGAACCGGGTTCACGCCGAACCGAGACAAAAATATTAGGGGAGCCATTGAAGCGTGATAGCCCGGTGCGTTCGAAATGATCCAGCTGCACATCAGCGACTTCGGATAAACGAATGACCGTGTCGCCGCGCCGTTCGATAATCATCTGGTTGACGTCCTCGATGGTTTCGAAGCGACCCACGGTGCGCAGCAGATATTGACGCTTACCCGAATCCACGGTGCCGCCAGAGCGATCGAGGTTGCGATTGCGAATGGCATCGCGCAGGTCGGTGAGCGTCAATCCGCGCTGGGCCAGACGCGCCGGATCAACCAGTATTTGGACTTGTCTTTCCGCCCCGCCGAAGACTGAAATCTCCGACACGCCCGGCACACCTGCCAGTCGTGGCTTAACATTGTCCTCGATGAAATCCAGCGTCATCTCCAGATTAAGCTGTCTGGGATTGCCGGGTAGCGTGACGATACTGAAAAACATAAACGCGTTACTGGAAAACGAATTGGCGACAATTCTCGGTTCGTCAACATTCTCTGGATAGGATGGCACCTGACTCAGCGCATTGTTCACTCTGATCATC
Organism: Pseudomonadota bacterium; assembly: GCA_039025905.1. Lineage (GTDB taxonomy): Bacteria > Pseudomonadota > Gammaproteobacteria > Pseudomonadales > Halieaceae > JARRPM01. The sequence goes on from JBCCNJ010000004.1 coordinate 15,697, forward strand.
ATTTCCGTGATGTCGGTACCAAAGGGAAATTCCAGCTCGATCTCCGCGGAACCATTGCTGGCCGTTGCGGTGATGCGTGACAGGTTGGGCAAATTGCGCAGATATTCTTCCTGCTCGATGATGATTTCTTTCTCAACATCTTGTGGTGTTGCACCCGGCCAGTCGGTGCTCACGCCGATCACGCGAACGTCGAGATCAGGGATCATTTGCACAGGGATTCGCAAGGCGGCCACTGTACCCAGCACAACGAGAACTAGGATCACTACAGTGAGTAGCTTGCCATTGCTGATAATGCGCTCGAACACGGAGTTAACGCCCGGCAGTTGCTGGCTGGATAGTGACGCGCTGGCCGCCCTGTAAGGCCTCATTGCCACGTGTGACTACAGTTGCCCCCGACTCCAGCCCGGATGTTACCTCCACTCTGCCATCGAAACTGAGTCCTACCTGAACGGGCTGTTCGCGAGCAACTAGCTCGCCAGAGCTACTATCCACTATCCACACAACAGCTCGACCATCGGGAAAACGAATGATGGCGTCGCGCGGTACCACAACGGATTCGCGACCTACCTCAATGGAAAGTGCCGCACTTACAGACATCCCTGGCAGCATGTGTTGCCCCGGGTTTTTTGCCAGCACACGCAGCAAGAATGTGCGAGCGGTTGGGTCGGTGACCGGTACAACCGCTGAGATTCGACCGTTATAAATTTGCTGGGGGTCAGAGTTCAAGCTGAATGTCACCGTGGAGTCGGGGTTGATCGCGCTTAGAAAGTCTTCAGACACCGCGAAGTCGATTCGCACATCGTCAATCGCAACAAGCCCCAAGACCTCCTGACCAGGATCTATCCATTCACCCGTTTCAACGCGCTTGGCGGCGATCACGCCAGAGAAGGGGGCGCGCAATGTATGGCGTGTCAGAATGCCTTCGCGGTAGGCGGCAAGGGCTGTGGCCTGATGCAGCGCGGCCTCGTCGTTGGCAACCTCAGCTTCGAGATCTCGTACAGCGCTTTCAGCGATGCTTTGCTGCGGGACTAACACTTGCGCTTCTTGCAGTCTGCGACGCGCGTCTTTGAGCGCTGTGTTGGCTTGCTCCATTTGTGCTCGCGCGCTATCGAACTGGAGCTGTGCAAGCTCGGGGTCCAGTTCCAGTAAAATATCATCGGCCTGAACTTGAGTACCGGCGTCAACGTAAATCGCAGATACCAGACCGCTTGTGGCCACAGACAATCTGGCGGCACGCTCGGCAGTCACGGTACCTGTTAGGTCGACAACGCGTTGGATAGACTGTTGCTCCACCACAATCGCACTGACGGGCGCACCCTGCTCGGACTGAGCGAAGGTGGCGTGGGCGCTAGTCAATGCAAGCGCCGCTAGTAGTACCTGCTGCATGCCGCGCAACATACTCTGGATCGACGGTTTAAGCACGCATTCAATCCCACCACGGATAAAACGGCGGCATATTCGCCGACACGGTATCCGCGAAATGTGGCGCACGCTTTTCCAAAAAGGACGCGACGCCCTCTTTGCCGCTGGTCTGGCTAGCATAGAAAATAGCCAGTGAATCGACTTTGTGCGCCTCAACCGGATGTGCCTGCGCAGCGTTGCGGTACATCATTTGGCGGGTGAGGGCGATGGCAACCGGGCTGTGTTTCGCGATGCGCCCGGCAAGGGCATAGGCCTCCTCTAGGAGCTTATCTGCAGGTAGAACCGCCTTCACGTAGCCGCCAGCCAGAGCGGTTTCTGCATCTAAGATCTCGCCTGTGTAGCACCACTCCAGCGCTTGAGAAATGCCCACAATCCGCGGCAAAAACCAGGTGGAGCACGCCTCTGGCGTTATTCCGATCTTATTAAATACAAATCCAATTTTTGCGTGTTCGGAGGCCAGGCGAATATCCATGGCACAGGTCATGGTGGCGCCAATCCCCACGGCTGCGCCATTGATAGCACCGATGACTGGCTTGGTGCACTCGTAGATCGCCAGCGTCACTCTGCCGCCGGTATCTCGCACGCTCTCGATAATCTGTGGGTCCTGCAAGCGCTCGTTCATGTCCTTGATAGAGGGAGTGAGGCTTTCGTCAAGGCCAAAGACATTCCCTTCGGCGGTCAAGTCCATTCCAGCGCAGAACGCTCTGCCTTCCCCGGTCACCACGATCGCGCGCACTTCATCGTCATCACTTGCGCGATTGAAAGCTGCAATCAACTCATTGGCCATTTCAACGGTGAAGGAGTTCAGATGATCCGGGCGGTTGAGCGTCAGGGTAAGGATGTTATCGGCTAGTTCGTAGCGTAGTGTGTTGTAAGACATAAATTGATCCGTGTGTGCTCGAGAAAAATATAGGTGCATTGACGCTTTGCGGCGCGTGGCTAACTATAGCGGGTTGCACACGCTTATTGAACGCGGTCGCAATTTCAATTGTTTCGCAGAAACAGTTATCAATTGTCCATACGAAGTGTTACGGGTGGAGCCTGACACTGCGGTTTTCCAAACTTGGAATGTGAAGCGCGTCGACTTTCAGGCATCGGTGAACGGTGGATTAGCAGGTGAATGCCCCGACCAATCTAGCGAACCCCTCTTTCGTTTGATAGGCCCAGTAGCGCCCCAAAAGTGCAGACCTTGGGATTGTCTACGTTCGCAAACACACGGACTGTCGTAATTGAGCGGTAACATCGCTGTTAACCTTTCTTTACCTTTCTCCTAACTTACGGCAAGGACACAGCACTTTTAGCGTGATAGCCTCGCATCGAGCGAACTTTTCTTTCAGAGATGGTCAAAGAAATTATGAGTAGGGAATACCTGGGCTTAATCGCAGCCGTCGCGTTACTTTCTGCGTGTACCACCACCGATGAAATCATCATCGACCAGAAAGGTGTGGACATGTCTCGCTACAACGATGATCTGGCGGAGTGCCGATCCTACGCAACGGAAGTACAAACTGGGAAAAAAGTGGCCAAGGGCGCTGCCTCAGGAGCCGTTGTTGGTGGACTGATTGGCGCGATCACGGGAGACGCCGCCGAGGCAGCGGGAGTTGGCGCGGTCGGTGGCGGCGCCAAAGGTGCCAGCCGAGGCGAACAGGAAGAGGTGCAGGTGGTCAAGAGGTGCCTGCGCGGCCGCGGTTACAAAGTACTCAACTAAACTGGCTCGGCCGCCGACACTTGTTGATTGCATCATTGTCGGCCCCTTGTCTATTCGCGAGCTCACTAAGCATTGGCCGTCCTAAGCGGACTGTACCGGTAGCATGAGTTAGTGTTCGTTACCTTCTTTTGATGACGACTAGTTAAACAGCTTATCGAGAAGCTTACCGGCTTTTTCCTTTATCTGGCGTCCTGCCTCGCCGCGAGCCATATCCTCGATAATGGACTGCGTATCCACCTTACACCAGCCCGCGGGTTCACCCTCTGCGTTGCCCTTACAGACAACAGGCCAATCGATGGCGGTCAGGCGTTTGCTCACGCGACAGGCTTTGTCCAGTGTTTCCAATTCTGGAGAAAGCTTCGCCTCCAGCGTGACATCGAAGTCCTGGCTCAGCAGGTTGTAATCGCCGTTACCCGATAAAGAAACGTGGGCCAGATTCGCTGTCAGCGGTGATAGCTTTGCCTGGCCGTCCGCGAGTTGGATTGTTGCACTGAGATCGGTAAACGCCGTGTTGTTGGGAAATGCGGTAGTCAATGATTCCTGATTTGTCAGCGCTACCGCGCGACACAACATACCCTCGATACCAATCGCCTGCAGCACCGTATCGCTAGTGGTCAACTGGATTGGGCCGGTCAAGTTCTCCAGAAGCTCATTAGAGGTGCGGCCGCGTCCTGAGAGTGTCCAGTTGAGGTTGGCTTTGCCCGTTGCGGCCGGTTCAGGGCTGTCAACAGAAAGTGCTTCGCCGATGTCCAAATCACTCAGGGTTCCGGTTGTGTCTAGCACTGCGGTGTTGTGTTTGCCGTCGAATGTGGTCTGCATAGAGAGCGCACCACCATAGGCGGTTGCGGTGAGCGGCTGCAATTGTATGACGCCGTCCACCGCGCGCAATTCGCCCTGAACATCGTTAATGCTATGAGCGCCGACGATTGCTTTATCCACACGTAGACTCGCCTTCGTATCGATTTCACGCAGGGCCTGCAGCGGCAAGGGATCATCACCACTGGCTGCGGTATCTGCTGAGGCGGCGGCTTCGGGCCCGGCGATCACCAGCATGGCGGGGTCGAGCTGATTGAAATGCATATCGGCATCGATATTAGGGCTTTCGAACGCCGCGTAGCGCAGCGTACCTTTGCCCTCACTGTCGCCTGTTGACAGCTTGAGCTGCAGATCAGCGATCTGTCGATTGACATCAAACTGGCCTTCGCTACTGAGGTTGATTGGATTGGGTGTGGCGCCGGTTACACCCACTTCGAGTGTATCGATCAACACCAGCTGTTGCGCCTCATCAAAGCGAAGTTCGCCGTCTAATCCGATGGTGATCGCTTGTTCTGCTATCAGCTCGATATTGGCCTGCAGAAATATAGGTTGGCCACTAAGGTTTAAGTCTCTGGCCAGCAGTGTTTCGATTTTGACGGTGGTGTCGGGTACACCCTCCTCCGATAGCAATTCAATTCGGGAGTCCCCCACGTCCAGCACCTTGACGTTCAATGCCAGCGGCACAGCCAGCGCGCCGCTCGCCGCGGCCGCACCCGCTTCGGCTTGGTCGGCGCGGCGTTTGGCGTAATACGCGTCGAGCTCTGCATCGGTCATGGCGCTGGTGTCGACACCCGGTTCTTCGGGCGCTGCGGGAACCCGGCTGACCAGTTTATCCACGTACAGTGCTGACAGCTCCACCTTCCCAGTCAATAGCGGAAACAGGCGCAAATCCAGAACGAGCGAGCCAACCTCCAGGCTCGGCTGGTCCGCCTCGGGCATGGTCAAGCTTGCGTCCTGCAAATCCACGCCAATACGAGGAAACACCTTAAGGTCGACCGGACCGTCAACCTTGAGGGTGGCTCCGGTCCGTTCTTTAACCGTTTTCGCGGCCAGATCGAGTATGTTGTCTTTATCAATGAATAGGGGTAAGGCCAGTACCAGCGCGACAATGACAATCACGGGTATCAGAAAGAGTAGGGCCTTGTTGCGTGTCATGAGAACTCCTAGTTCAGTTTAGTGTGCACGGTTCGAAGCCGGGTTAGTGATGCCCGTAAGCTTTCATCACTTCCTCAGCAATAATAGCAACCCCGCGTTTTACTGCAGCCGCATCCTGAGCATAAGATACCCGTAGGCATTCATGCCGATGAGGCCAGTCTCTGTCGATACCCAAGAAAAACCCCTGGCCGGGGACCACCAGCGCACCGCGTTTTTTTGCGCGTCGATAAAGTTCGTCGCTAGAGATGGGTAAGTCCTTGAACCAAAGCCATAGAAAAATAGCGCCTTCAGGTTTATGAATATAAAACGGCAAGTCGCCCAGCGCCTCTTCGAAGTAGCTGACGGTCTGCTGCGAGCGTTCCAAATAATAAGGTCGGATCACGTTATTGCTGAGGGCCAGAATCTCGTCTTGCTCAAACAGCGGACCGACAAGTGCGGGTCCGAGAGCGCCGCAGGCCAGACTCACGACAGTGTTGGCATTAGTGAAGGCTTTTATGATGTCCTCTCTGGCAATAACGATACCCGTCCTTGCTCCTGGCAGCCCCAGTTTGGACAGGCTGAGCATGAGGATGGTGTTGTCGCCCCAGGCCGGTCTGGCTTCAGTGAATACGATATTCGGGAATGGCATACCGTAAGCGCCATCCACGATCAAGGGAATCTCCCTGTTCAGCGCTATGCGCTCTAAATGATCCATCTCCTCGTCGGTGAGCACGTTGCCAGTCGGGTTGGTCGGTCTTGAGACGCAGAGAGCACCGATGTGTTTAACCGCCTCCAGATGGGAAAAGTCGACATGGTATTTGAACAGGTGATCACCTAGTAGTTCGATGCTCGGCTGCGTGGCAGTGAAGAACTCTGGGGTCAGGCCGATATGATCATAGCCCATATATTCAGGCGCTAGTGGCAGATGGATGCTGCGATGGCTTGCGTCGGGCATCGCTCCGCCGAACATATTCAGCAATACGAAAAATGCCGACTGACTGCCGTTACTGATCGCGATGTTTTCAGGGCTAAGCCCCCATTGATATTGTCGGTTGAGGAATTGCGCGAGCTGCTGGCGAAACTCCAGATTGCCCTGGGGTGACTGGTACGCACCTAGCAGCTCATGGCGCTTGTCCGCGTCATCCAAAAGGGTCTGAATGCCGCGCTGAAAGACCGCCTCCATTGCCGGCAGTCGAGCGGGATTGCCACCGCCCATGAGGACCGTGTCTGGGTTCTCGCTGATGGCGCTGCTGAGATCGTCCATTAGTTCGACGATGCCGAACTTGCCGGCAAATTTGCTGCCAAATGTGGATAGTTTCACGGCAAGGACCCTTCGAACACGCGACCGCCGAGTGTACCGCAGGAAGACCGTCGACGCATCGCAAGGCTGCAATATGTCACTGTCTAGCCCCTGTCGGCAGCCGTATAATTAACGGATCTTTTGGTGTAGGTAGATATGGAAAATTCTAGCTCAACAGTGTTGAACACCGAGCTCATGGCCGGTATGGATAGCGCGGCTTTTCGCACGCGCCAGCCATTCCCCTGGGCCAATCCGCAGTATTTCATCCGTCAGGAACACTATCCGGAGTTACTGGCGACGCTGCCAGATATCTCTGAATTTCGCGCTTTTTTTGGAAAACAGCGCAAACACGGCCAGGCGAGTCACGATCGCTATGTTCTCGACTTTGAGGAAGGAATGTCGCTCTCAAATTCCTGGTCGGCGTTGGTTGATGAGCTGCGCGGCGAGGCGTATCGGGATTTCGTGTGTGAGCTGTTGAACGTATCGCATGTGCGGTTTCGGTTCCATTGGCATTTTACGCCGCACGGTGGTGAGGTCTCCCCACACTGTGACTCCAAGGGGAAAATCGGCTCCCAGATCTTCTATCTAAATACCGATGAGGATTGGGACACCGGCTGGGGTGGTGAGACCGTCATTCTCGACGATGGGGGTCGTATTAGTGCCGACAGCGCTCCAAGCTTTGATGACTTTGTCGCGGAGTACCCTGCCGAGACCCAGAATAATCGCTGTCTGATATTTGGTCGAAAAGGCAATTCCTGGCACGGTGTGCGCCGTATCGACTGTCCTGAAGACCGATTTCGCAAGGTGTTTATTGTCGTCTTCGAAGAGCACCGCCCAGTGCGGATGGCTGCGAAGAAACTCCGTCGGTTGGTGACGGGTAAGGAATTAGTCACAGATAAAGAGCGTTTAATGTACTAGGGTGTATTCAAATAGTGTGAATAGGCCCTATGCTTGGGTGTCTCAGATGCCCAGGTGATTGCGATGAAGCCATGCCAGAACGAATAGAGGCAAGTATGCTGAAGAGGTTTAACGGCGACCGGCCGGCTCAACAGCACGTAGTAGGCCAGCCTTTATGGGGTGGCAGTATCTAGATATGCCACTCTACACAAAGCCGCCGCTATTGATACTGGGTGCGCCACCTAGAGGCGGCAACCACCTGTTGCGCGGCCTACTGGATAATCATCCTCAGCTTTTGCTGCCGCCAGATGAAGACTACTTTGTACGTCACCTATCCCGTCACCCGCTTCTCAGGCTGCGCGGGTTACTCAGCTCGCAAGCGGGGGCACCCGGTTTTTTTCGTGAACTGCAGAAAGACGGGCATTTGGAGCGGATTAATGCGGGTCACGGAACCGAAGTATTTGGTACCAAGGACTCGCTGGATCTCGATGCCTATTACCAGTACATCAGTGAACATCATGAACGCGGTAGCCTAGACAGCCTCGTTCGCAATCACGTTGAGGCATTGGCGGTAGCGCTGGGACATGTTCCTGGTGATCGACGTCTGCGCGTCATCTTTTGTGCCCTGCAGACCAACAATAATGACCTGACAAGGGTAGGCCGCCTGCTGTCGCGCAGCTATGACGTGCGCGCGATATTTCTGGTGAGAGATCCGCGCGCCCATCTAAGCTCAAAACTGGTACGTAACCCCACCTTGAATCTGCGTCGGTTTTGCCAGCGCCAGAACCGTTACTGGCAGGAAATTGACGAGTTTGGGGTCAATTTTGGACCGGCGCTACGACTGCGTTTCGAGGACTTGGTGACGGATACGGAATCGAGCATGCGCAGGGTATGCGAGTTTGCGGGCATTGAGTTTTCGCATCGCGTGCTGGAATTTACTCAGGGAGGGGAGGTTAGCCGCAGTAACTCGTCTTTTGCGGCGAGCACGGGTGTAGACCACAGCGTATTGACCCGCTACAAGGATTCTTTACCTCCCGGGACAGTCGCTTATTTGGAGCGACACTGTATCGGGGAGCTGTTTTGGGACGAGGCGGCATCGCTGGCCAAGCGGCATCGGGAGCCTCCCCAGCAATCGGTTAGTGCCTAGGTCAGTACTAGACTGTTCTGAAGCACAGCACCATCCGCGCCAATGCGCCCTAGAGTTTGTGTGCCTTCGGCCAGCGTCTTTTCAAACAAATCCACTGATCAGGGTATTCTCTGATCCAGGATTCAAAGTGTTGATTGATTTGCGCTGTCAGCTCCAGCGCCTGTTCCTTCTGCGGAGATTCCGGAATAGTACTTTGCAGTGGGTTGTAAACGGTAATGCGATACCGCCCTTTGGGTAGCCTCTCCGCACGCGCCACCACCAGTGCCGCATCGGTTTTCAGGGCAAGGGCCGCGGGCACGGTGGTTGTTAGCGCTTCGCGGCCGAAAAAGGGGACCAGCTTGCCGGAATCCAAGCGCGTATCCATGGCCATATTGATACTGTTGCCCGCGTTCAACTCCCGCATCATTGGCCTTGGCCCGGCGTCAGAGGCAATCAACTTCTCGCCCAGAAACTTGCGTAGATCTAACATCAGGTCTGCAACCACCGAATTGGACTCGGGCGAGTACATGGTATTGATGGTGATGCCGAAGTGTTTTGTGATGAGGGGGGCTACCTGCCAGGGGCCGATGTGCGCGGTGATATAAATTGCCGCCCCTTTCTCTTCCATGAGCTTTTTGGACTCAGGTTCCACGACGAACTCTAAGCGCTCACTGCGCTCATTCCAAATATCTTCCAGCTTGATGAGTTCAGCCGCGGACTCGCCTAGTGAGCGAAATATCCCCTTGATTGTTTGCTTGCGCCAATCCTCGGTGGAATGCGGAAAAGCAATGGCCAGATTGGACTCGGCCTTTTTAGCCTTGTCGCTAAATGGGCCCAGCAGACCAAAAGCGACAGCAGACAATTTGCGCGCGTTATCGATGGAGAGCAGGCTCATGCACCAAAAGATACAGCGGAATCCGAAGGCCTCAATGGATTGCGCGATCGAGGTGAGGACTGGCGCTTTTCGCGCCAGCCGCTTGGGAATAAAGTAAAACTGTGGCACCGGTTGGCTTAACCCTGCTGGGGGAATGTGCCGAATACCTTGTCCCACAAAGGTGAGCTAACGCCGAATCGGCCACCATCTTTCGTATGGTGATGTTTCAGGTGGTAGTGCTTTAAGTACTTTGCCACCGGATTGCGCATCGGGAAATGGTGTGTCGAATAGTGAATGTAATCGTAGATCAGATACCCAATGATAAAAAAGGCGCAAAACGGCTGTATCCAGGGTTGTGGAATGAACATGCCAAAAATGAGATACAGCACCAGCATGATAGGAATAGAACCTGCCGGCGGCATCACCAGGCGCGTCTTGTCCTTGGGATCATCGTGGTGATTGCCGTGAAACAGGAACACCAACCATTTGCCCAGTGCGCTCTTGGCCGGGAAATGAAACAGGAAGCGGTGCAGTAGATACTCGGTGAGTGTCCACGTCACAATACCGGCGACGCCAATAGCCAACACGGGCAGGAGCGGGAGTTCGTAAACCGCGAAGCTGCGCCACAGCAGCCACAGTGCGAAAGGACCCCACATCAGTAGCGGAGTAATCGGGTGCACGTGTGACAGGCGCTCCAACAGGTCGTTTTCAAATAGGCGTATAGATTCGTGCGGTTTATCAGGCTGCATAGGAATCGATTTCGGCGTCACGGCCGGTTACCTCCGGATTGTTCGCTTCGGTGTGTTTTGGCCACAGGCGTTTGGTGCAAAACCAATCGGCTGGGCGTTCACGAATCCAGTCTTCAAAATAGCCGTGCAACTGCTGGATCATATCGATGGCTTGATCTGTCTCGTTGGCCTGCGGGTTACGAGGCCGAATAGGTGGATGAAAAATGGCTCGGTATCGTGCATCTTGTACGCGTACGATCTGAATCGGGACCATTTCGCAGCCGTGCTTTAGTGCCAGCTTAGCGGGCAAGATAGTCGATAACTTATCCCGACCAAAAAACTGGATCGGTTTGCCGTCGTCAACTCGCCGGTCCATAACCATACCTGCATTGCGCCCCTCTTTCAGCGCGCGTAACAGCGATCGAGCGCTGTTGTCTCGCGGCAGTAGCTGACAGTTGAGCGCCTGCCTGGACTCGAGCAACATTTGATCTAACAGTGGATTGGTGGGCGGTGAGTAGAGGCTGGCATTGGGCATACCCAGCTTGGCCATCGCCGTACAGGCGATCTCCCAGTTGCTGACATGAGCCGAAACAATGACAGCGGGTTTGCTGGGATCGGTATATGTCGCTATGGGTTCACGGATTTCTACTTCCAGCCGGTCAGGCTCGCTTAGGATTTTGTCCAGATGAGGGTATTCGCCCAGTATGCGTCCTGCCCGGGACCAGGCAGACTTCACTAGTGCGTTCAGCTCTTGCTCGCTTTTCTCGGGGAATGCGACAGCAAAGTTTGCTCGGTAGATCGCGCTTTTAGACTTCATCTTCGGCCCTATCCAGGAGCCAATCCGGCTTCCAAAACGAGAGGCCGTATCGATGGGTAAGCGCCTTGCCAGCCAGGCAATCACAGAGACGAGGAGGAAATCCAAGCGCCACAGAGCCCGCTGCAGCAGTGGATGCTGCCGCGCCAGCTTGCGCATTGAATTGCCTACAATAAACTCAGCCAAGGCCTTGTCTACCTCATTGAAATCACACGATTTTGGACCCGATATTATAGCCGAGACAGGGCATTCTAACCGGTCGGAATTAGCGGTCATATTGCCGCTTTAAATCGTCTCGAATTGCCCCAAGTGCTCGCTTTGAGGAGCGGCGCTGCGGCCACAATTGATCCGACTCAACTAACCCTGTGGGCCTGACTGAGCGATATCAAGCCCTTTTCGAGCCCGATGCGGGGCGTCCAGCCGGTGAGTTGGGTGATCAGGTGATTGTCTACGACCCAATCCGGGTGACGGAGTTCCCGAAGCTTGGCCGGCGTTAGCATGGGTGCCCGCTTGCTGAGCCTCGCCAGTTGTACATTGAGCGTGGCGATACTGTTCAATAGCCAGGCAGGTACTCGCCAAAGCCGTACTTTGCGACCGTAGACGGCGGCGGCGATATCCGCCATCTCTGTCCAGCTATAGCCGTTTTCGCGATCATCACAGAGGCTGAAAACCTGATGCACCGCGATATCGCTCTGCAGGCTGGCAATCATGGCCTTAACCAGATCGGTAATATGAATCAGCGATGTGCGCTGAGTGACTGCGCCGGGCACCGGCGCTATACCTTTCTCCATCGCTTGAAAGATAGGCAGCATTTCCTTGTCACCCGGACCATAAACGGCTGGTGGACGGATGATGAGCCAGGGAATACCTGTTTGGGCCCTGAGTATGGCCTCCGACGCCGCTTTGCTGGCTGCATACCATGATAGATCCGGTTCTCGCGCTGCCAGAGATGACACCAGCAGCAATCTTGGCGTTACGGGAGCACTACTGATAGCGTCGACCAGCCGCTGTGTGCCATCGACATTGACGCGGTCGAAATCGTGCTGGCAGCGGCCTCTAACGACTCCCGCGCAGTGCACGACTGCCTGCGAATTTGCGACTAATGCTGCGACTTGCGGTGCGTCAGCAACATCACCCCGCAGGATATCGACACCCCACTCGGCGAGCTGTGGCGAATGTTCGGGTCTTCTAACCAGTGCGCGTACGCGATAACCCTGCTGACGCAACGTGGCGCAAAGTGCGGAACCGATAAATCCGCTGGCGCCGGTGACGGCGATGAGGCCATCGCGGGAGATCAGGCTGATGCAACCCTCAAGCGGAATTCTTCGGTAACCGCATTCAGATTGTCGTCTTCATGAGTGGCAATAAAGTCCAGGCGCGCTTTTGCACGAGAAAGCTTGCCAGAGGATGTCTTCGGAAGCGATCGAGGGGGAACGAGCTCGACAAAGCAGTCCAGGCTCATTTCCAGGCGCATAAGCGCGCTCAAGCGGCGAACCAGATTGTGACGCTTCTTCGGGTCGGTGATGCGACACTGCACCAGCAGCACGCACATTTCTTCACCTTCGTGATCGGGTATTGAGAAGGCTACCGCGTCGCCGGAGCGCACCTCGGGTTCATTCTCCGCAATGTGTTCCAGATCCTGTGGCCAAATATTGCGGCCGTGGATAATGATCAGATCCTTCTTGCGCCCAGTAATGGTCAGAACGCCGTCCACCAAATAGCCAATATCGCCCGTGTTTAGCCAGCCGTCGTCGTCGAGCGCATGACGTGACTCCTCCGGCAGGTTGAAGTAGCCAGACATCACGCTGGGCCCGCGCAAATGGATGACGCCGCTGTGCCAGTCTTCCAACACGTTCTCTTCGTCATCGCGAATCTCAACTTCAAAGCCCGGAAGTGGGATACCGCAGTTGACAAAATGACGGCCGCGCCCACGCTGGTCGCCTTCATCCAACAACACGGCGCGATGATGATCCGATAAGTGATCGCTGTCGATATGATGGGTCGTGAAGCCAGTCCACAGCGGCGAGAAGCTGATGCCCAACGTACACTCAGCCATGCCATAGCAAGCCAGGAACGCGCGGCGATCAAAGCCACAGGGCTCCAGCAGGTCGGCAAAATAATCCAGTGTTTCGGGGCGAATCATCTCAGCGCCAATGCCGGCAACGCGCCAGTTGCTGAGATCGTAATTTTCCAGATCAGCCTCCCGAACACGTCGAGCACAGAGGTCATAGCCAAATGACGGTGCGAAGGAGATGCTAGCCCGGGATTTGGTCATCAGGTCTAGCCACTGACGGGGCCGCATCGCGAATTCTCGTGTATCCAGGTAGTCAATCGATACCTGTGCGCACAGAGGTACTAGCATAAAACCGACCAGTCCCATGTCGTGATAAAACGGCAGCCAAGACATCATGCGATCGTCGCCATTCATTCTCAGGCCCGGGCCGATAATTCCCTGAAGGTTGGCCAGCGCGGTTTCATGTTTGATCACCACGCCGCGAGGAAAGCGGGTGCTGCCAGAGGTATACTGGATGTAAGAAATATCGCTGGGGTTAACTTTAGGTAATTCTTGCTCGATTGCGCTCAAGCCATGGAAAGCTTCAGGCGTATCCACCATGCGCATACCCAAGCCTTCGCTCGCCTCTTGCAGAAACGACAAATAGCCTTCTGAGGCAACGCCTAAGGAAGCATCGCTGGCCTCTAACAAGCGCTGCAGCTGTGCGACGTAGGCCTGGTGCGCGCCCACTTTGATCGATGCGGGCAGGGCAACAGGGATCAGACCGGCGTATTGGCTGGCGTAGAAGAATTTCAAAAATTCAGGCGTGGTTTCCGCGACGAGAGCGACGCGGCTGCCGGGTTCAAGATTCAGGCCGAGAAGTTTGTGAGCAAGAGTGAGCGCTTCTTGGCGCAACGCTCGATAGCTTAACGACGCATAAAGTTTACCGCGGCCGGTGTAAAAGTTGGCTCCGGTCTCGCCGTGTGCTGCATAGTCTAGTGCATCGGTCAGCGTCGCAAAATCAGCAGCGCGAAAAGCGATGTCGTGTCTTGTCGGCGTTGGATTGAGTTCTGCACAAGCCAATGGAATGTCCTCAATAAGGGCAGCCTGTCCGTTGCTGCCGGTAAAAACGTCTTATCAGCCGCGCTCTCAGAATGGTGGAGAGCTGTGGCTTGAAACCGATAAAACAGTGAATCGTGCGGGCTGGTGTTGTGTTCTAATCATCACACTAAGCCCTTGCTTAAAGGCGACCTGGACTGGTCACCAAACACGCCGCAACTTTAGCATTTTCGAGCTTCTGGCTCATAGGTAATAATACCAATCATAGGCGGGTACTAATGCCTTTCGTCAGCGCTCTTTCAGATATCGGCAGCGCGCGCAAGTCTATGTTATTTCGAAAGTTTTTGCCACAAATTTTTCAAGTCCCCGATTGCTAGGTATACTCCGTTCCTTTCCCAATTTAGGGTAATGGACAGGGGGCGATGCGGCCATGGCCGGGGATGACGGTATTGCGCTGGAAGTGGTAACCGAATCCACCCAGTGGCGCGAATTTTTGGGCTTAACGCACGGATTATACGCTGGGGATCCCGTTTGGATCGCTCCCTTGGAATTTCAGCAAAAAGAGCGGCTGTCACCCAAAAACCACTTCTTTGAACATGCCCGCTTTCGCGCCTGGTTGGCGCGGCGAAATGGTAAGGTCATCGGTCGCATCACCGCGCAGATAGATGAGCTACACCTGCGCCAGCATGCCGATGGTGTGGGTTATTTTGGCCTGCTGGAGGCCGAGGATGACCCCGCGGTGTTCGAGAAACTGCTCGGCGCGGGAGCACAATGGCTAGCTAGCGAAGGCATGACCCGGGTTAGAGGGCCCATTAATCTGCACATCAACGAAGAGGTTGGTCTACTGGTTGACGGTTTTTCCAGCCCACCTTTTGTGCTTATGGGGCATGCGTTGCCCTACTATGGCCCGCGTATTGAAGAGCAGGGTTTTATGCCTGCCAAGGACCTTCTGGCCTATCACATCAAGCCGAATTTTGACGCGCCTAAGGTGATGACTCGATTGGCAAGTCGGGTCTCTGAACGCGTGCGTGTGCGATCACTGCGGCGGAAACAGCTGGCCGAAGACGCGGCAATCATGCTGGATGTATTTAACGATGCCTGGCAGCACAACTGGAGCTTTGTGCCGCTGGCGGCTGCCGAGTGGGAAGACACGGTCAAAACGCTCACCATGGTTATGCCCGATGAATACATCCAAATTGCAGAATATGATGGCGAACCCGTTGCGTTTATCGTTGCGCTACCCAATCTGAACGAGGCCGCTCGCGATTTGAACGGCAAATTATTGCCATTCGGTTGGGCAAAGTTACTTTGGCGCTTGAAGGTCAGACACCCCGCTAGTGCGCGAATTCCACTCATGGGAGTTCGACAGTCCTACCAGCACTCTCGGCTCGGCCCGACGCTGGCTTTTATGGTGATTGATGCGGTGCGCCATGAACTGCACGCGCGCGGCGTGACCCAGGTCGAGATGGGTTGGATCCTCGAAGACAACGATGGCATGCGAAATATCATTGAAACCATTGGCGGTGAGGCGTATAAGCGCTATCGCGTTTACGAAAAAGACCTATAACTACCAGCAGCGAGACCGATGCAGCTCAACCCAGATCAATACCGCATGACCTCCATTGTACTGGCAGGTGACAGAACAAAAGCAGACTCCTTGATCAATCACTCCAAGGTCGGCGCTAAAGCGATGATCGATTTGGACGGTATGCCCATGGTGCGCCGCGTCCTCAATGCGCTGCGCGCCTCAAGGGTAGTCAACAAAATTGTGATGTCCGGGCCGGAAGCCAGCGAGGTGGCGAGGGACGAACCGCTGTCACAGTGGATTGCCGATAAAGAAGTGATCTGGTCGGAGCCGGGAGTCAGTCCAAGCACCAGCGCTTTTCAAGCAATGCAGAGCCTGGATCCAGAGGAATCGGTGCTGCTGACCACCGCTGACCATCCCCTGTTAACCGCGGAAATTGTTGATGCCTTTGGGCGACAAAGTCTGGTGGATGATGTTGACGTTGCGGTGGGTCTGGCGCCGCACGCGCTGGTGCTAGAGGCCTATCCCGGTATCAAAAAGACTGTGCTGCGTTTCAGTGATGGAGAATTCTGTGGCTGTAACTTATTCGCCTTTGTCACCCCCGAGGGGCGTCGAGCGGCTCGATTTTGGCGTCGTATCGAGCAGCAGCGTAAGAAACCACTGATTGTCATTGGCTTATTGGGCTGGTGGGCGGTGATTCGTTATCGACTTGGTCTGCTGTCCTTGGAAGAAGCACTGGCGAAACTCAGCAAGCGACTGGGTTTGCGCATCCGCGCCGTGATTCTGCCCTACGCAAACGCCGCCATTGATGTAGATTCTGTGGCCGATTTGGTACTCGTCGAGGGCTCGCTAGCTAAGGCAGCCGAAGAAAATGCGTAACTAGGTGCTGTTTGCCGCTGCCAGGCGCGTCAAATCGACGCTGCGGGACAGACTCGGGACAAAGTCTTGCCGCGATTGATCAAACTGCCTTGAATTTATACTGAGATGCCAGCCGGTGGTTGTCGGTTCCACGCCATAGTGGTTGTAACTGGCAACCTGTCCGCCGTGCAGCCCCAGAGACGAAGCCGAGGGGATCGCGATTAGCGGAACGATACCCTGGCGAGTAGCAAGCTCGTCGTAGTGATTACGATGACCATGGCCATTGAGTACCAGCTCAGCGCCATGTTCGATTATCGTCGCCTGGACGGCTTCAGCATCAGTCAGACGTTTGCGCCATTTGTCTTTGCCTACCAGCGGTGAATGATGCAGATACACCACGCGGAATTGGCCGCGGGCGTAGGCCTCATCCAACAGGGCAGGTAATCGACTAAGCTGAGCTTCCCCCACTGTACCGGTCGCCATCAGCGGCGGCTTAGGGCAGGCCGTATTCAGGCCGATGAAGGCTATGTCGCCTCTTTCGCGCAACGTGGGGAAAAACCTATCGAGCGTGTTTACATGGGCTATGGTTTGGTCCGCCGCCATATACTCCTGCCACAGCGCGAAGGTGTCCTGCCAAGGTGTTGGGACGGAGGCATCGTGATTGCCGGCAATCACGGCGACATCTGCGGGATCCCCGAGACTCTGCAGCCAGGTAAGGGCTTGCTGAAACTCCTCAGGTAATCCGATATGAGTGAGATCGCCCGTAACGAGCACCTGGTCTAGCTCGAACTGCTTAAGGTCCTGCCTCAGTATCTCAAGCACTTCTGCGCGGTGCTCGTGCCGTCTGCGATGGCTCCAGGAAAGATACCCCAGAGCGCGCTTGCTCAGCAGTTGCGCAGGCCTGACGCCTTTTAGCGAACTTAGGTGTGGGTCGGATAGCTGAGCGAAGTACTGCATCGTGTCAGTCTTGCACGCGGCGGATGTCTGCTCCCAGCTCCGCCAGTTTGCGGTCTATGTGGGCGTAGCCCCGATCGAGGTGATAAACACGATCGATGCGGGTTTCTCCTTCTGCTGCCAGACCGGCAATTATTAGCGATGCCGAGGCGCGCAAATCCGTTGCCATTACAGGGGCGCCCTGAAGGCGCTCGCGGCCCTGCACAATCGCCGTATGCCCTTGCAGCTCAATATCCGCTCCCATACGCTGCAGCTCTGCAACGTGCATGAATCGATTCTCAAAAATATTTTCTACAACGGTGGCCGAGCCCTCTGCCAGGGCGTTAAGTGCCATGAATTGCGCCTGCATATCTGTTGGAAACGCAGGGTAGGGGGCGGTGTTAATATGCACTGCCTGGCAACGTTTGCCCTCGGTGTCCAGATGAATCCAGTCGGGTCCCGCTTCGATCTTAGCGCCTGCCTGCTCCAATTTCCCCAGTACGTGCTGCAAGAAGCTTGGGTCTGTGCGCTCAACTCGGATGCTGCCGCGAGTAGCCGCGGCTGCAGTTAGAAAGGTACCCGTCTCGATTCGATCAGGCGGTACCTGGTGCCTGGCACCCGATAAATCACTTACACCCTCGATCGTCAGAGCGGAGGACCCGATACCGCTGATGCGGGCACCCATATTGATCAGCAGGCGCGCCAGATCGCCTACTTCCGGCTCCAGTGCGCAGTTTTCGAGGGTTGTGGTACCTTCCGCCAGGCTTGCAGCCATCAACAGGTTCTCTGTTGCAGTGACAGAGGGAATATCGAAGGTGAAATGCGCCCCTTTCAGACGCGCCGCCTTGGCTTTGATGTAGCCTGCTTCGATATGAATCTCAGCGCCCAGGGCCTGAAGACCTTTGATGTGTTCATTCACCGGGCGAGAGCCTATTGCACAGCCACCCGGAAGCGATACATCGGCTTCACCGAAGCGGCTCAAAAGAGGGCCTAACATCAGAATGGCACCGCGCATGGTTTTGACGAGTTCGTATGGCGCGTAGACCGACCCCACCTGACTGGTATCAATTTTCAGCTTGGTATCATCGCGCTCGACCTGGGCACCGAGCAGTGTTAGCAGTTTCAGCGCCGTATCGATATCGCGCACTGCGGGAATGTTGCTGATTATCAGCGGCTCCGGGCTGAGTAAGGATGCTGCGATGATGGGCAAGGCGGCATTTTTAGCGCCTGCTGCAGTTACCGTGCCATGCAGGGGGCCGTTGCCGGTAATAATAATTTTTTCCATATTCGAGTCGCTGCGAGGCGGGTGACGGCTCTAAGCTGCTTCTGCGGGCTCGAACAGCCCGGCTGCCTTCAAGCCGGCGTATGCGCCTATGATCGTATCTATCTGCTTGGAGGAGTGTGCGGCGCTGACGCTATTTCGCAATAGGAAATTCGTTGATGGTGACGCGGGCGGAATCACAAGATTGACGTAGACTCCGGCTTCCATCAGCGCTTTCCAGCAGTCGATCGTGCGAGATCGATCCACCATTTCAACGGCTACCACCGGGCTGGCGGTGGGCCCCACCGGCAGGCCCAAGGCCTTGAGTCCGTCGTAGAGACGGTTGGCGTTGTCCCAGACTCGCTGCCGGCGCTCGGGTTCACGGCTGATAATACGCAGCGACTCTCTGGTGGATGCCACAACGGAAGGAGAAGAAGATGCTGTGAAAATGTAAGACTTGATGCAGAAACGAATCGCTTCCAGTTCCGCATGCGGACTGACGCAGAATCCGCCGATGGTGCCCAGGCTTTTGCTAAACGTTCCCACGGTGAAATCCACGTCTGCTTCAACACCAGCAGCTTGCGCAGCTCCGCGTCCGGTATCGCCAAGCACACCCATAGAATGCGCCTCGTCAACCATTAGGCAGCCGCCATATTCGCGCTTAACGGCAGCTATCTCTTTCAGTGGCGCGACGTCACCCAGCATCGAATAGATGCCCTCCGCGATAATGAGTGTTTGCTTGGCCCGCTCACCCAAACGTCGCATCCGCTTAGCCAGGTCATCGGCATTGTTGTGCTTGTAACGAATGATCTCTGCGCCGCTTAGTGTCACGCCGGAATAAATGCTGGCATGGCTGTCGGCGTCGAGGAGGATGACGTCGCCTGGCCCTGCGAGCGTGGCAGACATACCCATTGTTGCGGCGTATCCCGTTGAAAAAATAATGGCGTTGCTCACGCCATAGAACTCGGCGATTTCTGTTTCTAGCGCCTGGTGCTCGGCAAAGGAGCCGTTGGCAAGTCGTGAACCGGTTGTACCGGTACCCCACTCGGCGACAGCAGATTGCGCCGCGTCGATGCAGCGTTGATCGTATGACATCCCCATATAGTTGTTAGTACCAGCCAGAATAACCTTATGTCCTTCTACGATCCCTTCGGTGGGCGAGAGGATTTTTTCTGTGACTGCACCAAAGGGCGTGACGCCTCGCTCGGCAAGTTCTGCCTGAAAGGCCGCCATAGTCTGAAATTTATCGAATAACATGATTCAACCCTGCCTGTTGTTCCTTGGCTATCTTACCGATTGCCCGGACGGGTGGTTTTAACCGCGAATGATGCGACAAGACTCGCTTACAGTGTAGTGCATTTACTGCGCACTAAGACCGTTTCTCAGGGGTTGAGTTCCTGTACCTTTTGCGCCAGTTCCCCAATGGTATTGACGTCTGGAAGGATATTGAGAGGGATCGAAATATCGAAATGGTCTTCAATCTTTTCGATGAACTCCATGACCTCCAGTGAGCTTAAACCCACGTCAGCCACCAGATGTGTGGTCTCGGTTAGCTCGATATTTTTTTTATTCTGGGATGCGAGCGCGGTGTACAGGAAATCCAGATATTCTTGGTAGTCTGTCATGTGATAAGTGCTCTTGCGTCACCTAAGCTAAGTCGCTAGATTCCGAAGGCTGGAACTATACCCACGGAACAGTGCTAATGCCAGCACTCAATCGGTGCGCCATGTGTGCCGTTAATTCGCCTCTTTGTTTTCATAATGGTTGTGATCTTCGATGAATGAAGACCGCATCGTTTGGCTGATCGATGCCTATCGGGCGGGTGAACAAAGTCAGGTACGCGCTCTGGTTGAAGCGCTGCCTTGGCACTATGAGTCGAAGAAACTCGCGTATCGCAAGCACGTGGTAGCCCCTCACGTATTGGGGTTGAGTAGCCTGAGAGGGATTACTCAAGATTCCAGAGCTTTGCTCAAGCCGCCCTGGCCTGATCTCGTGGTCACCTGCGGAGTGCGCAACGAGCCGGTTTGCCGCTGGATTCGCAAGCAGTCTCGTGGGCACAGTCGTTATGTTCACGTCGGGAGACCCTGGGGGCCGCTGCGTGATTTTGACCTGGTTATCACCACACCGCAGTATCGGGTCGCCCAAGTTGAAAATGTGTTGAACAACACATTGACCTTGCACGGCGTCACGCAAGAAAAGCTGTCCGATGCACGCAAGCAATGGCAAGATAAGTTTCAGCACCTGCCAGCGCCGCGCTTTGCCATCATCGTTGGCGGCAACAGCGGGCCCTTTACGTTTGGTCCCGTCGCTGCATCGCGACTCGCCCATCAAGCGTCAGCTATCGCCAGGCAAAGCGGTGGCTCTCTGCTCGTCTCCACCAGCTCGCGCACGGATAGCGAAGCAGTTTCAGCGCTAGAAAGCGGCATTGACGCAGCAAACTACTTTTACCGATGGGCGCCCAACGACCCCAATAACCCCTACTTCGGCATGCTGGCTTTGGCCGATCAGCTCATAGTGACCGGCGATAGTATCGCGATGCTGTCCGAGGCCTGCGCAACAGGTAAGCCAGTGAAGATGTTCGATCTGGGTGGAATGCGCGGCAAGAGTGACATCCCTACCGAGTTTCGGTTGGGAGCAAGGTTTTATTCTTGGTTAATGCGTTTCTTTTGGCAGCATCTCAGTCGAGATATTACGCTGGTGCACCAGCGACTGCGCGATGGTGGACGGGCATTTTGGCTGGAAGAGGAATTGGGTGTCTCAATGTTGCCCGCAGAAACAGATATGCAGCGCGCCGTGTCCAGGATCAAAGCGCTATTTGGTTAGCTCTGCCGTGCTGCTTTCGTCTAGCAGATGCGCGCCACTCCCATTCATCTCGTACACATAGTCGGCGGCTTGAATGAGAGCTCGATTGTGTGAAATGGCGAGAATGGTGAGCTGGCCCTTTAGTGATTCCATGCTCTGACGAACGGCCTCTTCACTCTCGCGATCCAAGGCGCTGGTAGCCTCGTCAAGAATAAGTAGCTTCGGTTGGTTGATCAGTGCTCTAGCGATAACGATACGCTGGCGCTGACCTCCGGAGAGTTTTCCGCCGCGCTCACCCACAACCGTCTCGAGCCCCTCCGGTAATGCAGTAACGAAATCGAGCGCGCCAGCGGCGCGCAGGGCATTTTTTGCATCGTCTTCAGTCAACGCTGGATCACCGAGAGTAACGTTGTGCAAAATTGTGTCATGCAGTAGCAGCGTGTCCTGCGGTACATAGCCAATCAATCTTCGCCAGGCTTTGATATCGATATCGGAGAGTGGAACGCCATCCAATAGCACTGCACCATCGTCGGGCTGCAGCAAGCCTATTGCCAGATCGATAATGGTGGTTTTACCTGAGCCAGATGGTCCAACCAGCGTGGTCAACGCACCGGTTCTCAGCTCGAGATTGAGACCATTGAATACTGGATGCTGCGCGTCGTAGGCGAATACGACATCGTGAAATCGCAGTTGTTTATCGAAGCTAGCTGCCGAGCCACCATCCAGCTTTTCCTCCGCTGCGGTCGCAGCTTCGATCGACGCCATGATCGACCAGTAAGCGCTTTCTCCTTGTGCGAGTTTTTGATACTGCTTCTGCACCTTGCCAAAGAAGGAAAAGGCACGACCCAGCGCCAGGGCGAGCACCAGCACCAGGGCAAGGTCCATGGAAAACTTCTGCACGGCTACCCAGACGCCGAGGCAGATGAAGCTCGCGAACATGAGCTCCTGTGCGGAATCCAAAATGGCGGCGTAGATGACCTGTCGTCGCAGTGCTTTGTTGAGTCGATTGGTATCCAGCGCCAGCACCTGATCAGCGAGATGCTCTCTCGCCATTGCCTTAACCGGCTTTACAGATTGCAATGTATCGGTGAGGTTTGCCATCAGTGTGGCCATGAGTGTGGTCTGCCGCTTACCGGCCTTGCGCGTTAGTCTAACGAGGAAGTGCGAAAGGATAATCACAAGCGCGCCGGCACCAATGGCAGCTAGGGAAGCGCGCCAAGAGATGGCGAACGCGACACCACCGTAGACGATTGCCTGGATCAGAAAGGTAATTGCGGTAGCGCCATTGACGAAGGCGGTAGAAGAACGCTGTGCTTCTGTTGCCAAGGCGTTGGTCAACTTGCCAACAGGCTGGTGCAAGAAGTATTCCCACTTGCTTTTAAGGACAGCGCGCAGCATCTGCAGCCGCAGATCAGTGCCCACTTGAGCTGCGGTGTAGCCTACCTGTCTTTGTGCCGCCAAAAGGAACGCGCTTTTTAGTGCAAGCATACCCACCATGATCAGCAGCATATTACCCAAGGTAGGTGCGATACCGACTTTGGCGAGTGCGTCCAGCACGGCTTGTTCGAAAGCATTATCGCTCTCGGGGACGAATGGTCCCAGCGTGGCAGTGGCTTCAGCGCCCAGGGCGATATTTACCATAGGTAGTAGGGCAGATAGTCCAATGCCTTCCGCGATACCCGATAGGAGCAGTGCCAGAAGCATCAAGACGGTCTGAGCCGGGTAGGCGCGAAAGAAGTTGAGCATCAAGCCCATGCTTAGGCCGTCCGTGAAGTGTTTGCTGTTGGCATTGACTGAATGGATTTCAAGTGCGAGTCACCAATGCATGCGACGCAATAAGAGTGAGGCGCAGGCCAGGATGAGTAAGGTAGGGGTCAGGGCCACGAGCAGAATGTTTAAGTGCATGAGCTGGCCTAGTGCAAAAATGATTTGGGTACCCAGGTAGAACAGAATACCCACGAGTGCACCGATTGCGATATCTATTCCGAAGCTCTTATTGCGCTTCGCACCAAGGCTTGCGCTTATGGGAGTTGCCAAGAGGACCATTGCGCCAACGGTTAAGGGCATTAGCACCTTTTGCCAGAACGTGCTGCGATATCGTTCATTAGGCTGACCTGTTTCAGCGCGGTATTGGCTGTAGTTGCCCAACACTGATAAGCGCATGCTGGTACTGTCTAGCGTGAGCGTGGGTAATTCCGCCGGCGACCATAAGTTTGTAATTTCCAGTTCGGGGTAGTGACGTGTGACGAGTTTGTCTCTGACAAGACGTTTCTCTCGCACGCGCTTAAACAACCAGGTCCGGTCCTGACTGACGTCAGCGGTTTTTGCATGCAGAGCACGCGTGAGTCTGCCCGAGTCGTCAAACTCAAACAGATTGATGTCGCCGGGTACGCCATTTTCAAACATCTTACCGAGATGGATGTAACGGTTGCCACTCTTTGACCAGACGCCACCATCGGGAATACGCACTTCATTGCGGAAGCGTAGGGCGTATCGCTCAGCCTCGGCGGACTGCTTTAGTGGCGGTGTGATGTACTCCATACAGATCCACAAAAAACCCATAAAAATGACTGTTGGAAGCGCGATGGCCGCCAGTAGTTTGGAGCGCGAAAAGCCCGTACAGCTAATGATAGTCAGCTCGTTGTAGCGATCTAAATTAGCCAGCGCAATGATACTGCCCAGTAACGCGATCACAGGTGCTAGGTCAACCAGTTCGGCGGGGAGTGTGCGCAGCGTATAGCGAGCTACTGCCAAGGCGTCATAACCGAAGCGGGTGCGTTCCAGTTCGCTGATAAAGCTGAGCAGGCCGAAGATCGCCGCCAGCACCAGCAGCACCAGTAGCCACCCTTTAATCAGGTTGATGGCGATATAGCGCTGCAGAATCAACGTCTTTTCATCCAGGGCTGAGTAACGAGAAAAATGAGTAGTAAGACTTGAAAAACGTAGGCGCCCCAAAGGCCAGGTATGGCGTTGATTTGACCCTGTTCAACGCCCATGCGCACCACACTGGTGAGCGCAAATACACCTACATAAATCGAGACTGCGATAACCGTGTTGCGAAATCGCGACTCGCGCGGTGCTGAGCGTGCCAGCGGGACAGCCATCAGCGCTAGCAACACTGTGGCTATCGGAGTCGTGACTCGCCACTGAAACTCCGCAACATCTTTTGGGTCCGTTGATTGCGCAAGGTTGAGTGTAGTCTCCGCTTTGCGTCGATACTGTTCCTGTGCCTCACGGTTGTCTAATCTCACAATCAGATTGTCAAACTTCAGGGTGATATCTTGTGTCCTACGCTGGTCCAGCAGATAGTTATAGCCGTTGAAAAACTCTGCCTGCATTGCTTGCCCTGGGTTGAGGACGGGCAGCTCTGCCGCCTCGGCAACGATGATCTCGGTACGACCTGCGTCTTGATAGCGTTTTTGAAGAAACACGCCTTTGTGGCGGCCTCGGTCCAGCTCAAGATCGTTTGCGATAAAGATATATTCACTGCCGCTCATGTTGACAAACTCGCCTGTCGCCATTTTTTTTAGGTCAAAGGCGGCCATGGCTTTTGATTCGAGTTCATAGCTGGTGCGGAAGGCCCAGGGTCTGCCCAAAATGGAGATGGTGCCTGTTACCAGCGCGACGATCAGCGCCAGCTTGAGCACGGCCTCAAGGATGCGAGCGCGGCTGACGCCCGCCGCGTAGAGTGCACTCATCTCTGAGTCCTTGTACAACTTGCCAATCGCCGCCAGCACTGAAAAGAAAAAGGCGGTGGGCATAAGCACTTCCAGTGTGACCAAGGTATTGAGCCCAACCAGTTTGAAAGCGGTTAGCATCTGTAGTTGACCTGCGGCGGCGGCAGTCAACTGCTTGGCGGCAGAGTAGCCTATAAACACCAGTACCAGCAGCCCAAGACCCATAGTAAAGGGCCGCAAAATTTCAAGGCTGATGTGACGATCGATGATCAACTGAGGAGTGCCTTTTGTGCAGACGCGGCCATTGTAACCTATGCCGCCGCCGTCTGGTTATTTTGGGTGGCTTGCTCCATAATTGCACGCCCCTTTGGCGGACCATCCTATTTGAGAGTGTGCTCACATGTTCAAGTTGAGTGACGGCGTTAAGAAAGCGCTTATCCTCATTCCAACCGAGCCTCTTCCAGCCAAAACACGAGTTGCAGTGCGGCGTAAACATCTCGCCGCGTTGGAACTGGCTAAAGCTCATGCTGCCAATCTAATTATTATTGGCCACCCAAAGAGTGGAAATACCTGGCTTAAGGTGATGATCTCCAGGCTCTATCAGCTGCGCTATGATCTGCCAGAATCAAAACTCATTAACACGGATGAATTTGCCCGCAAGATCCCCGCGATACCCAGGCTGGCTGCCACTAACGGTTGCTATAGCTACGAGGGCGAAGTCGGGAAGCTGCTGTCCTTTGGTGCTGCAGATAATCCGCTGCGCCACAAGCCGGTTATGTTTCTGGCACGCAATCCGATTGATATCGCGGTGTCCTGGTACCACCAGTTCACTAAAAGGCAGTCTCGTGCGAAGCAGGAGCTGATTAATCACTCTATTGATCATCCTATTGATAGACGTACCGTGCAGATGTGGGAATTCGTTAGACACTCGGATATTGGCCTGCCCTTTTTGATTGACTACCAAAACACCTGGGCGCGAAATATCAAGGAGTTGGACAACGCTGCACTGATAAAGTACGAGGAGTTGCGCGCGAACCCGGTACCGACATTGCAAAAAATACTTTCGCTGATGGCAGAAGACTTCAGTGAAGAGGAGGTACAGGCGGCCGTTGACTGGGGTTCGTTCGACAATCTTCAAAAACTAGAAACCAGCGGCACTTTCAGCCAGGGCGGCATGAAACTCGTTAATGCCAACGATCCCAGCACCTTCAAAGTGCGCCGCGGCAAAGTCGGTGGTTATCGCGAGGATTTCCCGCCGGAACAGGTAGCTGAGCTAGAGGCACTGGTACGCGAGACTATTCTGCCCGAATTGGGCTACTGCCAGGATGAGGCCTGAGTGCAGCCGCGCACCTGGGTTATTCTCAGTGACAAGCGAGGCGACAATGGGCAGGTTGATACTATTGTCGACGCTTTACCTTGGCCGGTAGAACACAAGTACGTTCACATGCAGCCGCAATGGGTGCTGGGCAAGCCGCGCTATCGCCCCTCGCTAGATCATCTGGATTTATCGCAATCTGACCCGCTTGAGAGTCCCTGGCCAGATCTGATCATCACGGTGGGCCGGCGCCCCTCAATGGTTGCGCTATGGGTTCGCCAGCAATCGGGTAACAAAACAAAAATCGTGCTGGTGGGCAAGCCATCGGGGCATATGCTGGACTTTTCTCTGGTGATTGCCAGCGCGGAAAACCAAATGCCGCCCATGCATAATTTTTTGCCAACCACGCTGCCGCTGATGCGGGTGAGTGAGGCGGATGTTGCGGCGGAGGCCGTATCCTGGGAGAGCCGGTTTGCAAGCCTTGATAGGCCGCTCATAGCGATGTTGGTCGGCGGGGAAACGAATCCCTTTGTGATGAACACCGCTGTGGCCAACGAGCTGGTGGCAACTGCGCTCTGGGTAGTTGAAGACCTGAAGGGTACGCCCTATATCACCACCAGCCGACGAACGACACCAGAGGTGGTGGAGGTGCTAAAGCGGGATCTTCCGGAACAAGCGGTTTTCTTCGAATGGTCGGCAGACTCCTGTGAGAACCCTTACCGGGCATTATTGGGTAGTGCCGACGGTTTTATTGTGACTGGCGACAGCGTGTCGATGATGGTGGAAGTGATTTACTTGCGCAAGCCACTGGCCATTTTTCCCCTACCTACCGGCTGGCTAGGAGGACTGGATCAACGACGCCGCGCCCTGGCTCACTGGCTGTTCAATCCGCGTCTGAATAGCGCTGCAGATCGAATGCGACACAAGGTGGCGCGCGGCGTCTACTACCTGGATGTATTCAAGCTGCTGTGCGCCACCAGAGACTTTCGCGCCTTCCACCAATTGCTGGTCGATAGTAATATGGCAGTGTGGTCGGGGCAGACATTTCGCAGCAGCGCTGCCGAACTGCCCGACGATGTTGGTAAAGTGATCGCCAGGATTGAGAGCCTTTTTGACAATCAATAGAGGCTTCTCAGAGCTTGTATCGCGCGTATAGCGGGAGCGTGCTTAGCGAATACGCAAGACGTTTTTCATGAAGTGAGTGCCAAATCGGCTGACGCGTTGCGCGGCTACAGCCAGAGGGCTCTCGTCGAGATAATTCAACTGAACCATGCGTCGCTCACCCACGAATCGGGTATGACCGTGCCAGGAATGATCGGTACGGCGAAAGGCGAGTAATGTGCCGCCCAAAGGTGGTACCTGAGCTGAGTAGTCCTCTATATCGCTCTTGGAGCGCAACATACGCAGCTGCCCGTCCTCGCTGTCCCAACCCTCATTGAAATAGAGCAGTACCGTGATCACCTTGCTTTTGTGGTCAGTGTGAATGTTGCCATCGGTCCGTTCGCAAAACTTGCGAACAGTAACCGTCGTTGGCAGTGATGCCAGCTCCATGTCGAAGCGTTTACCCAACTCGACAGCCAGCTCATGGCCGCGCAGCTCCTCCATGAGAGCGGCGAACTCTGGGCCATAATGAAGGTTATCGAGTGCGTGATTTGCGGCAGTTTCTATTGCCGGATAATCCGCATTCACTCGAGACAAGACCTCGGCATCGAAGAAGTCAGGCACCACCATGTAGTCGAAGGGGTCGGTGTTGAGCGTGGCTTCCCGGACCGCTGTGAGATTGATCAGGGACATGCGGTGATTTTAGTATGGGGGCGTGAGAACGGGCAAGCAGCGAAGCGACACAATCCTGTTAATAGTGCGCCTGGAATTCTGTTAATAGTGCGGCAAATCAAGGAGATGCCCAAGCTGCCACAGCGGATGTTTTGCGGTAAGATGCCCCGCCGTAAACGTTCCCCGCCAGCGAGGTGCACCCGCTCATGGCCGACACTGCTCGCGCCGTAATCCGACACCTTATTCTGTTAGTTTGTTTTTGGTTACCGCGCTCACGCCGTAAGCGTATTGAGCGGTGGCTGCGCGGGCGGGAGGAATTTAAAAAACTTGAGAAATGCGACTGGGTGCTGATGAGCTGGGGTAAGTCTGGGCGTACCTGGCTGCGCGTAATGCTCTCTCGCGCCTACCAGCTCAAGGGTGGTCTCGAGGCGCAGGAGCTGCTCGATTTTGACAATTTAAGAAAACGCGACCCGCAGCTGCCGGCCGTGTTTTTCACCCACAACAACTATCTGCGCGACTATACGGGTAATTGGGAGTCCAAGGCCCACTTTCAAGGCAGGCGAATCGTGCTGCAGGTGCGGGATCCGCGCGATGTCGCTGTCTCTCAGTTTTTTCAATGGCAGTTTCGAATGCGCCCCAACAAGAAGTACATCAACGACTATCCACCCCACGGAGCCGACATTGACGTTTGGGATTTCGTGAACGATAAAGATGCCGGAGTGCCCCGCATCATCGAGTACTTTAATGGTTGGGCTCAAGCGATCCCTGAGCTAAAGAACGTGCTAATCGTTCGCTATGAAGACATGCGAGAGAATCCTGCGAAGACGCTGTCTGACATCTTCAGTTTTACCGGCACAGACGTGACTCAAGAACAGATCAACGAGGCGGTAGAGTTTGCGGCCTACGACAATATGAAAAAGATGGAGCAGGAGAAGTTCTTTAAAGGCAGCGGCGCCAGGGTTAAGCCGGGTGATAAAAATAACCCGCAGTCGTTCAAGGTGCGAAAAGCCAAGGTGGGCGGTTATCGCGATTACTTTACTGACGAACAGTGTGCCACACTGGATGCCATGGTCGCTCAGTTGGACCCCGTCTTTGGATATGGCGGCTCAACGTCGTGAACCTCGCTATCCAGAATTTGAGGCAGGGCTTGCAAACGGCCCGCAAGAAGCTGTCTCGCAAGTGGCTGCACTGGCGCATGCGCGGTCAGCCTGAAGACGTTATTTTGAAGGCGGAGCGAAAGCTGCGCGGGGTTGAGCAGCATGGCAAATTGCAGCGGGCTGATGTGGTTATCGTGTCGTTTGGAAAAAGCGGGCGCACCTGGCTCAGAGTGATGATCTCCCATCTGTTTCGGGTGATGTACAAGCTTCCCGAGAACGCTATTTTAGGCTTTGATAATTTTCACAATTTGAATTCGTCTGTGCCAAAAGTTTTTTTCACTCACGACAACTACATTAAAGATTTCACCGGAGACCACAAAACAAAAAAGCCGTTTTACGGAAAGCGTGTAGTGCTGCTGGCACGCGACCCCAGGGATGTTGCCGTTTCCCAGTTCTTTCAATGGAAGTTTCGCATCAAGCCCTCAAAAATCGCGATCAATAACTACCCGCCTCAGGGCAGCGATATCAGCTTGTTTGACTTTGTCATCGGTGACAATGGTGGCAGCATGGAGGCGGTGTTTGATTACCTGAATTTGTGGGCTCGCGAGGCGCAAAACGTGGAGGCATTTCATTTGCTGCGCTACGAAGATTTGCGCAAAAAGCCACATGAGGAACTGCGCAAGCTGCTAGCGTTTATGCAAGTTGATGCAAGCGATAAGCATATAGACGCCGCAGTACAGTACTCCTCCTTCGAGAACATGAAAAAAATGGAAGGCGATAAACAGTTCCGCTTCGCGGGCGGGCGTATGATGCCGCGGGACAAAGACAATCCCGACAGCTATAAAGTGCGCCGCGCGAAAGTGGGTGGCTATCGCGATTATTTTACCGATGAAGAAGTGGCCGCGATTGATGCGAAGCTTGCTGCAGAGCTAGACCCGTTATTTGGCTATCAATAGGAGTGGCCGGATAGTCGATTCAGGCGGCCTTCACTAAATCAAAGGCATCTTCTCGCAGGTGACCCAGCTCGATTTCTTCTCTTAACTGCGCTTCGGTGATCGCGCCGTCTTCAAGCGCGCCTTTCACCAGGCCGAAGAAAAATCGCTCCTGGGCTGGATCAGGATGAGCATCGTAAGTGCCGGCGTATTTGTAGTCACCGAACAGCGCGCGTCGTGCTCGGCGCAACCAGTGTCTGGGAGGAAACAGCTGAAAGGTATCGGCCGGACGATAATCGACTTTTAGGCCCGTTTTCCAGGGCTGTGTTTTGCGTTTTGTATTGTGTAGCAGCTTGGTATCTTCAGTTAGGTTATCAAAGTCGTTCCACTCATTTTCAAGCGGCCCAATGGTGTCTCTATCTTCGAGCTTGAGTGACACCCAATCCATATAGTCTCGCTTAACTGGTTCAAACATCTCGGTGAAATTTGATTCGAACTGCCAATGCTTAAGCTTGGTGCAATCGAGCAGCATCACGCTGCTAGCAAAGGCGCCTTTGCGGCCCTTGCGACCAGATTTCGGGCGACACAGTATGGACTTGCCTTGCATATCGCGATCGAGCAGCTCCCAGATGTCGCCCAGGGCAAAAATATCCGGATCCATAATCACTGCTCTGCCTTCGTAATTCATCAACTGGGGAGGTGCAAAACGCAGCGGTGTAAAGGACTGCAGGTCATTGTTCAGCCAGGGGCGCATTTCGCCGTCCCGTGAGTAAAGCTTACCTTCGCGTTCAAGCATGCACGGATAGTCTTTGACCTCGATGAACTTCACGTCAAAGTTATCGGCATTCGAGGATGCATTCTTCAGAGAATAGCGGCTGATCAGAGCACCCAATTTCTGCTTGTGGTTGGTGTGAATGAAAACAGTGGGTTTCAACGCTGCCTTCCCTCGGTCTAGTGTTGTGGTAGTTTAGCGGCTGGCCCGGGGCCTATGGTGTAGATCACTAATCGCTGTTGTGCTCGCTCTGTATCAGAGGCAACCTAACCGCGGATAAATGATTTGGTCAAAGATCCATTATACCGCTGCGATATAGCTGTATAAACGAAAGGCTTTGGCAATATTTTGGTGAGACATTGAGCGATAAAGACCTCAAGGTATGGTGCCTGCTCGGAAAGAAAGCGGGCGATAACACCCAGGTATTAGCGCTGGCCGATGAGCTCGCGCTGCCCTATGAAGAGAAGCGAGTCAGTGCCCGATCCTGGGAATTGATAACGCATCTACGTCAAACACCGACGCTTGCCGGTATCGATGCGCCTTCCGTCGCGCAAATCAGGCCACCCTGGCCAGACGTGGTGATCACTGCTGGAAGACGCAACGAACACCTTGCGCGTTGGATTAAGGCGACTTCCGGTGGAAAAGCCCTGCTGGTGCAAATGGGCAGGCCCTGGTCTCGACTGCAAGACTGGGATCTTATCGTAACAACGCCTCAGTATTTTTTGCCCAGTGCGCCTAACATCGTCCATAACAGTCTGCCATTGCACAGACTGTCACGTTGCGACCTGAAAGAAGATGCCAAGCGCGTACAGCCGCTGCTCGGTGAGCTTGCGCGCCCCTGGATTGCTTTGTTGATAGGAGGAGATAGCGGCCGCTTTGTGTTTACACCTGAAAAGGGTCGGCGCTTGGGCGAATTAACGAATCGTTTGGCCGCGACCTGCGGTGGATCGGTGCTTGCCAGCGACAGCCCGCGCACCCCGGTAGCAGCAGGAGATGCTGTGGAGCAAGCGCTGTTGTGCCCGCACTACCACTATCGGTGGCAACAGGGCGGGCAAAACCCCTACCGGGGATTGTTGGCTCTGGCCGACGCGTTTGTCGTAACGGGGGAATCCATGTCTATGCTGGCAGAGGCCGCTGCGATGGCGCGCCCTTTGTTTATTTTTGATATGGGAGATAGCGATCTGGCCTGGTGGCGCCTGGCTCACAGCTATCGCTACAAGCCACTGAGCCATCGTTTCGCAATGACGCTGGGGCCGCAGCGCATGCGTAGAGATATTGGTCGAATACAAATGCGTATGGTGGCTGACCGTGAGGCGCGCTGGTTGGACGAAGCCGGTGTCGAAGCCGCTGCCAAGCAGCTTAAGCTACCGATTGATAGACCGCAGGGTGATGAGCCCACTTCCTCCGTCGATCTGCACAGAGCTGCGGACGCTGTCAGGCGGCTTTTGGCAGAGCGCTCAATGGATGTGCAGGTGCCGGCGGCAGAGTAGGTGTGCGTTCCAGCACTTCGAAGGCGTCATGTCGAACATGGTTCTTAGACATTTCGTCACGCAAAAACGCTTCCGTGATCGTCCCGTTGGCAATGCACTCTTTGAGCAGCCCGAAGAAAAAGTCTTCCTGGTTCTGATCGGGGTGCTGCTTGTAGTTGCCCAGGAACGCATACTCACCGAACAGCTTGCGGCGAGCCCGCATCACCCAGGCAACAGGTGGAAACAAGCGAAATCGCTCGGCAGGGCGCCAGTCAGTGGGTAATCCCGTCTTCCAGGGTTGGGTCTTCCGCCGCGTGGTGTGCAGCATTTTGGTGGCCGTTGTGAACTTATCGAAGTCGTTCCATTCCGGCTCGAAGAAGTCGATAGTCTCGCGATCTTCTTCTCGTAAACAGATCCAGGGCTGGTAGTCCTGGGTAAAATCGAACATCGCCTCAAAGCTGCGCTCCGCGTCCCAGTGCGTGAGCTTTTCGCAATCAAGCAACATGACGCTGCTGGCCATGCAGCGATCAACTAGTCCCTTAGGACCTGAGCGCATTCGACACATGATGGCTTTGCCCTGCATATCGCGACTCAGCAGTTCCCAGATATCAGCGGCTGCAAAAATATCTGGGTCAATTACGACGGCTCTTCCTTCATAGCCCATGAGCTTGGGTGGCATGAAGCGGGTTGGGGTGAAAGACTGAAGGTCATCGTTCAGCCATTCTCGCTTCACACCATCACGCAGGTAGTCTTGCCCCTCGTGTGCGGCAAACATGGGATAGTCGCGGCTATCGACCAACTGAACATCAAATTTGTCGTTGTTACTGGAATAGCGGCGCAGTGCGTGCTTGGCGACCAGTGCGCCAGTAACTTGCTTGTGGTTGGTTTGGATAAATACGCAGGCTTTCATAGGGGTTTTGCGGTCTGTTTGCAACCGGAGAACTATAAAGTAACAGGCCTTTTTTTGCTATTTGGCCACCCATGAATTCAGTGTGAATAGTACTTGCTCACACTGGCATTAGTGCGGCTCAGGGCCGCACATCGGCCCTGTTATTTATCTCTAAACTGCGGAAAAATACCAGATTGGTCAAAAAAAATGATTAAAAACAATGATTTGTCGAGTTTTTGGGTGGGAGATGAGGCAGAACTGCATAATTCCAACGATAGGCCAATGCAATGCGGGCATCGCCTGTGGCTGGCGCCCGGTCACTCCGAGTAGTATTTGATGCTGCGCCCCGTCACTGTCGTGTAGAAAACGCCTGTGGCCTTCGCAACGCGATACAGGCTGTGCATGAATGTCGCTTTTGAGAAAATGGAAAAAGGCAATATCACAATAGAAATAATCATTTTACCCAGCGCCGTGCCCAAGAGCTTTAAGCGCCTGGCGCCGTCGCCATGATTGCGCGCCATATTGACCTGCGAGCAGCCGTTTTTGAAGCCGCGCCTAATTAGGCCCTTGGCGGTATATCGGTCTGGACCATGGACGCGGAGAATTATCGACTTTTCGGCAGAGGCGAGACTGGCGCCGATGTTCTTTGCTCGAATAAAAAAGTCCTTGTCTTCTCCTCCGCTGTTGCGGAATGCATGAGAGAAGATCGGGCCCAGTTCACCAACCTGCTCAAGTATGCGTTTACTCACCAACAGGTTGCAGGTGGATGCGCAGTCCGGCAAACCGTAGCGCCCCCCCTTTTTGCCCTGTTTGGATTTGGTGGGCGATCTGAAAATGCCTGACTCTCTCGCCCATTCGGGCATCTGATCGTCCAACACCCAACTGCCGAAGACCAGATCTGCCTCCGTTTCCAGTTGGCAATTGACAAGCTGCAGCAACCAGTCGCGCTGTGGAATAT
Source organism: Pseudomonadota bacterium (assembly GCA_039025905.1). Taxonomy (GTDB): domain Bacteria; phylum Pseudomonadota; class Gammaproteobacteria; order Pseudomonadales; family Halieaceae; genus JARRPM01. The sequence continues at coordinate 49,829 of JBCCNJ010000004.1, forward strand.
CATCATCGTCAATGAAGGCGAGTAGCGTGGCGCCGCGTTCAAGGGCTACCTTTACAGCTCGATTGCGCGCGTAGGTAATCCCTGGCTCGGGCTCGGTAGTGTAGTACACACTGATGGATAAGCTGCGACCGGTTTGTTCGCAAATATCTCTAGTCGCTGAATTTGGGTTGTTATCGATGACAATGAGTTCGACGTTTTCTGGCGGGTGTTCGCCCAGTTCGATCTCTCGCAGCCTAAGTAACAGCCGCTTAAGCACCTCGGCGCGATTATGTGTGCAGACGCAAACGGCTACCCGCGGGGAGGGAGGAGAAGAAATGGTCATGTATTATTTAAAGACGCCGCGGCGATAAAGGCCCCAGAAAAACCCCCACATGTAGATCAGTGGAGCGCGACGAACTTTTTCGGGTATGACGATTCGTTCGCCAGAGTGCCGTTGTAGTTTCCACGCGATGTAATCGAGCCCCCCTTCGAAAGTAAACAGAGCCTTTACCAGCCGCGTGATCGAGAGCAGTTTGCCCTGAATTTTGCGAAGGAACCAGGCCGCTGTTGCAGCAAAGCGCTGGCTTTTGTTTATCGTGTTTTGGTATCTCAGCTCGCCGTCGACATCATACACTGTAAAGCCTTGGCCAAGCGAGGCCGCCTGTGCACGGGTCACAGTCTCGTAAAACGATTTTGACTCCGAAGCCAGTTCCGCGGCTCTACCTGAGCGTTCCGTTCGCAGTTCAGTGGAATAGCTCAAACCCAGTGCTTGCTGCCAGAGATGCGTCACCGTGCCGCTGACGTGCATAACTGGCAGCGCATTGCGCAACAAAGTGTGGGCAGCCTGCAGAAGACTATGTTCGACTTGTTCGCGTATTGGCGCGCTGGAGGCATGTAGAATGTGGGTAGGCTGCGCGAAGCGCCCCCAAATATAGGATTGAAACCAGGCTCTCGAGCAACCTCTTTGAAAATCCTGAAACGAAATGACAGTGACCTTCGCGCGCAAGGTTCTTTCGTCTTCCGACACCTCGGCATAAAACACGTTTGGAGGAAGCAGCCAGTTAGCGGCCGCCAACGCTCGGCGATGATATGCCTCGCGGTAGTGCGTACAGATCAGATACAGGTCAAGCAGGCCGTCGTAAATGTCGCCGGTCCTTAGGCAAGACCCATACACCAACGTGGCGCAGATGGCATGGTGATGCTGTGCATGGAGTTTATCTAACAGTGCGCGCAGATTGACGTCTTCATCTGCGTCTGGGCCAACGACAGAAGGATATTGGATCACAGGCGAAGAAAGTTCAGCGGTCCAATAGCGCTGATATCAACCCTGCCCTGTGCCAGCAGGATTTCCCCATCCAGATTGAGTTTGCCGTTCATTTGCAGCGTAATGGTATCGGCATTGTGACTGAAATAGCCAGAGGTGGGGATGGCATTGCGATTGGGGCGTCCTCGGATGATCGAGACAAAGGTGCGGAAAAAGCGACTGCAGCCACGTTCAAACAGCGTAAGACGCACTCGTCCTTCCTCCGCGCCAAAAAAGGGTCGCATGCCGAAGGCGAGTCGCTGCAAAGTGCTGATAGCTAAGATGAGTGTGTCCCTGGTCACCGCCTGGTTACCGTCGAGACTCATCTTTACTGTGACGTAGCGGCTGAACTTTGGATCGTTGCGCACCAGTCCCCAAACCGCACGCAACGTCGTCAACGCAAGACTGAAATCGTCGCGCAGGCCACGGGCATGGACTTCGGCGTGAGCGTATTCGGTTGCCTGAATGACTGCACCACCACCTAGAAACATACCGTAGTGAGTGCCGCCGTCATGCTCCAGCAGGACTTTCATCAGAGCCCGCTGTTCTATGCTCTCTCCTTCGTTGCGAGGCCCTTCACACCAGGCACAGAAACGCTCAGTGGCTTTTGCCAGTGAGCCCGTTACGCCGACATCACCAGCGGTCATGTTCGCGGTGCCGCCCGGAAGCAGAATGATTGTAGGAAGAGGATCAAACAGACCACCGTCCAGCAACTTGCCCAATAGGCTTGCTGCGGTGCCATCGCCGCCGTTGATGGCCAGAACAGTGATCCCCATCGCAGCCATCTCCTTTAGAGCGGGCTCGATATCTGCCTCAGATTGAGTGATAAGGTGATGCACGTTTGCGCACCTGGCGATGCGCGCCTCAATCTGCTGGAATTGATCTCGGTTGTGTCCGCTGGCAGGGTTGCTGATAAGGCCAACGGTGCTGGGTGCAGCGATCACACCAGAGGCGAACGCAGCGTTGCGCTTTTCAGATTGATCTGGGTGTTCCCTATCCGCGGTGCGCGACCGCGCAGCTGTATAGGCAGGCCGTTTTCCATGTCGAAGAAAATAGTGCTGTCACCGGTGAGTCCGAGCAGGCTGAAATCATGTTTGTCGGGTTGCTCTCCCAAAGGGCTAACCGCGAGTTTTACAGCGCGGGCCGCACGTTTGCCGCTAATGTCAGAGGAGGAGTTGGTCACGTGATAGTCTGCGTCGACCAGTTGATCTTCAGGTTGCACACTCATGTTCACCAAATAGAAATTGAACTCCGTGTTAACAACGACGCTAAGGCTCTCTAGGCCCGACTCCAGTAGCTGTCCGGCAATGACCAGTAGTGCGTAACCGTCCGTGACTGCGAGTCCTTCTGCGCCGGCGGGATAGCTCACCTTCTGGCGGCTGCTGATAGGCCATTGATCTGGTGGCAGGCTCGATTCGCCACCGGGGTCGAAGCGGACGCGATCAATATGTTCTGCTTCAAAGTCGTAGGTCTTAAATCGTTGCTCTCTACCTCGACTGAGCCGGCTGCGATAATCAGCGCTGCCGTCTATTGCCATAATCTCCAATTGCACCTCCTCGGAATTGCTCGCCACAGAGCTCCGAGAAGTCATTAACCAGCTTTCATCTGATTCGGGCGAAGGGCTCACCTCAATACGCGACCTCGCTCGCACGAGAAACGCGCGTTGCTCATATTCCAGCATCTCCCAGGATGGCATAGGCACCAGCGCAATCACCTCTTCCTCGACATTGGTAGCAGCCAAATGCGAGCTGACTAGTGCAAGCATGGCGCAGCAGAGTAGTGATTTAAGCCAAGTCGAGCTCATCGATTGAATCCGGGGTAGCGAGCGGGTTCAGACAATGTCCTTGCTGGATACGTAGCCATAATAAGCGCTATAGGTAGCCAAAAGAACAGCCAAATTTCCCTTGGGCCCAATAACAAGCGATCATAGTCCATGGTTATAGAGGTCATACCGTATAAGAGTAAGGCCAGATAGATTCGTTCCCCGCCTTGCTTGTGCAGGGTCCACGCCCAGGACAGTGCTACCGCTAGAATTGCCATCAGCAAAAGCAAACCGATCAAGCCACCGTCGCGCAGCGTTCCCAAATAGCTGTTGTGTGCGTGATCGAACATCTGCTCATATGCGTGCACGCGGGGGTCCACAAGATAACCGTGTCCTGCTAACCAGTGCCCCTGCATGCTTTCAATTACGGATTCCCAAATGCCTGGGCGAAACGAATAATCGCCAACGCGGTTATCCCAGAATTCTGGAGTGAGCCACATCAATGCCCAAAGACAGATGACGCCCACGATCGCAATACCTAAGCCGCGATAACCTAACAGCACAAGTAAACCGACAGTGACACCGGCCATGGCCGTGCGCGATTGGGTGAATGCCACCAGTGCAAGCAATACGGTCGCAATTGCCGCGTAAACCAGTCGCATGCGTCCGGGTTTGTCGGTTACCAAGAAGTGCATGGTAAGAACCAGGAAAACGCCATATGCGGATGCCGCTTTATTCTGGTGATGCATAACACCTAACGGCTCCAAGCGAGAAAATGGGAAAGGGTTGGCAACATACCAAGCAAGAATCGAGACCAATGCGGCGGCTCCGGCCAGCCAGGTGACCCTTCGAGCCAGCTGATCCATTTGTGCTGCATGTTCTACCCAGAGATAGCCACTGATGTAGCAGAAACTGAGAACGCAGAGCGCATGACCTAGAGATTGCAGGGCACCGAGTGCGGTGAAATCGTCTGTCCACGCCAGGCCCGTCATCATGTACAGGCAGTAGATAAGCAGCAGTGCACTCAGCAGGTTTTCTCGGTAAAAGTCTCGCAGCTCACGCCACAGCAATACCGCGGCGGGCAGCACCAGTATGTAGTATGCACGCCGGTGTCCGGCGGCCATTGGCAGTAGGAAATAGCCGGCGATAAAAGCGCTGTAGAGATACACCATCCCACGGTTCAAAAGGAACCGATGAAGGGCTTTAAAGTCCATATTTTTCAGTTACTTATGACAAGTGGACGAATGCCGTTAAAAATACCAGACGATCTTGAGAATGGCTCGATCATCCTTTACCCTTCGCCACGTTATTTGCCCCCTTCGAGTCGTTTGCCACAGGCTCTGACACCACCCAGTAAAATCAGATAGGACACTGATATGCACATGATTATTAAGCGACTGACCAAATGGCTGGTCCGCATAGTCAGTGTTTTCCTGCCCGAGGCTAAAGCGCATGACTTGCAGCGCTGGCGTCGAGGGCGTGAGGAATTCTGGAAGTATAACCGCTGCCAATACATCTTTGCATCTTACGGCAAGAGCGGCAGGACCTGGGTGCGGGTTATGATCTCGCGGTATTACCAGCTCGTTTATGAGCTGCCGGATAACGTGCTCATGGGGTTCGACAATTACGCGCGCTTGAATGAGGAGATCCCCAAGATTTTTTTTACGCACGATAATTACCTGCGCGGCTACACGGGCAACGTCGACTCAAAGAAAGATTTTTACGACAAAAAGACTGTGTTATTGGTACGCAATCCGCTAGACGTTGCCGTCTCACAATTCTTCCAGTGGAAATATAGAATGCGCCCAGAGAAGAAAGCCTTGAATAACTACCCCGAACACGAAGCGGATATTTCCGTCTATGATTTTGTGAAAGACGAAAACCAAGGCCTGTCACATATCATCGAGTTTATGAACAAATGGGCGCGGGAGCTGCCTAATATCAAAGATCTACTGATTGTGCGGTATGAGGATCTCAGATCGACCCCAGAGGCGGAAATGGCGCGTATTGTGGCGTTTCTGGGAATGGAACCCAATGAAGGGTTTTTGAAAGATACCGCCGAGTTTGCATCGGTAGAAAACCTGCGCAAGAAAGAACAGGAAAACTACTTTTGGCGCAGCGGAAGTCGGGTGCAGGCCAAGGATGTCAATGACCCGAATACGTTTAAGGTCCGCAAAGCCAAGGTTGGGGGATACAGAGACTATTTTGATGATGATCAAGTAGCGGAACTGAATCAGATGGTAGATTCCAATCTGCTGCCGGCATTTGGCTACACATCAGCGGAGCAACGCTAATGGACAAGTGTGTTTTTATTCATACGAACGAGCGCCAATGGTTGGGCGCTCTCGTTGCTGAGTATTCATTCAAGCGGAACTCAGCCAATGCAGATCAATTCGAGGTTGGGTTTATTCATACTCGCGATTACCCCTACCTGGCTGAGCGCGAAGGCCAAAGCTTTTTGCGCGGTGGCACGACGCGTGTCTGGCGCATGGACGATCTGCAGTCATTTACGCCCTTGCGTTTTCTCCCCCCCAAACTAATGAATTGGCAGGGTAGGGCGGTGGTTACCGATCCCGATGTTTTTGCAGTAGGTGATATTTATGACTTGCTGAGCCGAGACATGGAAGGTTACGCGGTTATGGGTCGTCATCGCTCAGGCAAAACCGAAAAGGGTTATCAGGTGGCGACCAGCGTTATGCTGATGGACTGCGCCAAGCTCAGGCACTGGGATGCCCAAAAAGAGTTCGGCGAACTATTTACGTCGGAGAAAGACTACAAGCAGTGGATGGTGCTGGCGTACGACGATCCGGCGACGATCGGCTACTTCGAAGACCACTGGAACGACTTTGATCACCTGGATGAAAACACCCGACTATTGCACAACACGAAACGACGCACGCAGCCCTGGAAAACGGGCCTGCCTGTGGATTACACCCCGGCAGACAAATTCAAGGACAAGCCGCTATTGGCGTCACTAAACAGGCTGCGCGCAAACGTCTTTGGCGAATATGGGTTATTGGGCCGCTATCATGAGCACCCGGACAAACAACAAGAGGCCTTCTTTTTTGGCTTACTGCGGGAGTGCCTGGAAAATGGTCATGTCTCAGAAGATCTGGTGCGAGCAGAGATTGCCAAGAATCATGTAAGACACGATGCGTTTGAGGTGCTGGCCCGTACCCCGGAGTTGGGGAGCAAGGCGGCATGAACTACCTCGACATTTCTAAACTGAGCAAACTCAAGCGCGAAGACTTCATGAAGGTGAAGCCCTACCCCTATCACAATGCGGAGGGCATTCTGACCGAGGAAGGTTTCAATACCCTGCTCACTAACATGCCTTCCCTCGACTTGTTCAAGCAGAATTTCGGCTCCAAGCGGCGCGCGGGCCAGACACCGCACGATCGCTTTTCGCTGGAGTACGAACCCGGAATGCCGGTGCCGAAGCCATGGCAAGACTTTATCGCCGAAATGCGCGGTGATGCCTACCGCGGTCAGATAGCACGTTTACTCGGTGCGCGTAAGGTTGAGTTTCGCTTTCATTGGCACTACACGCCATCGGGCTGCGATGTATCACCGCACTGTGACGCACGCCGGGAGCATGGATCACACCTGTTTTACTTTAACTCGGAACAGGATTGGGATCCCGCCTGGGGAGGCTCAACCCTGGTGTTGGACGATGGCGGACGCCTGGACTACAACTCGGCTCCGGACTTTGAAGATTTCGATGACACTATTGAGTGCCAGTCAATTGGCAACTATAGCTCGCTGATGCTGCGCACAGATCACGCATGGCACGCGGTAAAAGCGATCGATTGTCCGGATGACGCGATGCGCCGCGTGTTTATTGTTGTAGTTAACCCGGTCAGTCTGTTTTGGAAAGTGCGCGACCGCGTTATCGGTAAAAAAATTCAGCGCCTCTGATGGCGCGGCGAGCTTGCGCATGCCCATGCGTGCGTAGCTCGCAATCTCGCATAAGTAGCGCGCCCCCTAAGCGTGGGTCGTGCGAACGATCCTGGCACGATTTGACGATGTAGTTCGAATCTGACGCTCAATGCAAGGATCATCGGTCTGCGCCCTAAGTAGGTTCAATTACCTTAGGGTCGCGTATCGTTTGCCGTCGCGTATAAAGCCACTTTGAATATTGATAAACTGCTTCGTCCCTTCCTGAAGATAAGCCCAAATCATGCTTATAGATCAATTCTACAGCGACCGTGATGGCAAGCTCTGTTTCACAAACGAACAAGGCAGTCAGTTTGCTAAACACATCGCCGGCGACTTCAATCCAATCCACGATGCCGATTCGCGCAGATTTTGCGTGCCTGGAGATTTATTGTTCGCTGTGATCCTCTCACGCTACGGTCTCAGCCAACATATGGAGTTTCGTTTTACCGGTATGGTCGACGAGACATCGGAGCTGCTGTTGCCAGCGGCTGCACAGACGATGACGCTGAGCGATGGAGCTGATAAGGAGTATCTGAGCGTGACTCGCGGTGGTGATACAAGTACAGATAGTGTTCTCATTGATGAGCTGATCAAAGCCTATGTGTCTTTTTCGGGACACAGTTTTCCCGATCTGCTTGTACCACTTTTAGCCAGCCATAATGTCATGATCAATCCCGCACGCCCTATGGTGTTTTATGAAAGCATGGTGATTGACCTCGATAGGCTTGATCTGCGTGAGCCGACCTTGGAGGAGGACAGTAGCCAGGCGGTGATTGACGGTAAACGCGGTGCGGCACGTTTTTCCTTTACCTTGATGGATGCAGGTAAAGTCGTGGGTCGAGGGCAGAAGCGTATGGTCATTGGTGGTCTGCGGGAGTACGACGAGGCTACGATGAGTCGCGCAATCGACGAATACAAACGACTGAAGCAGCAATACCTGTCCGATGAGGCGTCGAAGAGCTGAGCAGCACAGCCAGTTTAATGGCCCCGAAGTTGACAGCGATGCTGCTCGGGTCTATCGTAGCGCGGTCATTTCCACCGACGGTTAGGAGGTTCAAAGATGATTGTATTGCAGCCTAACCGGGCACTCTTCAAGGGTTAGATTCACGGCGTAAGCCACCCTCCAACTGTTCGCCCGGTCTCGCACCGGGGCTATCGCCCCTAAATACCACTGATTAACGCTGCCCATTGCAGCGGGGGTGAACCGTGAGTCATCAATCGTGCTTGGCCGACCTTGGTTGGCGACCTTTTTTTCAACAACAGCTTTCTCTTCAGGAATGGGAATATACCTCACCGGCCAGAGTGGTGGAACAGCATCGGTCCATTCTTGAGCTGGAAACAGAGAGTGGCACTGCTAGCGTTCCGATACTGTCATCCAGCACAGTCACAACCGTCGGCGACTGGGTACTGCTCGCGCCAGAGGGAAAGGTGTTGCGCGTGCTGGAACGCAATAGCTGTTTTCGACGCAGAGCAGCGGGGCGCGAGTCCGTTCAGCAACTGCTGGCCGCGAATGTGGACACTGCTTTCATCGTTTGCGCTGTGAATGCAGATTTCAATCTCAACAGAATAGAGCGTTACTTGAGTATGGTGAACGAAGCGGGTGCGGAAGCTGTAGTCGTGTTGTCGAAGTCGGATCTCTGTATCGAATGCGATCGATTCAAAGATCGCGTTCAGCGACTGGATAGCCTGCTGCAGGTCGTGAACGTGAACTGTCTGTCTGCGGCAAGTGCAGAGGTTTTACAGCCATGGTGCGGCCGTGGAGATACAGTCGTTCTTTTGGGGTCCTCAGGTGCAGGTAAATCAACCCTATTTAACACTCTGACGGGCACTCACTCGCAGCTGACGGGTGCGGTACGCGAAGGTGACGCAAAAGGCAGGCATACAACCACGCGGCGGACACTTGCAAAAATGCCTGGTGGCGGAATGATCATTGATACGCCGGGCATGCGCGAGCTACAGATAAGTGATTGCGAGCTGGGTGTTAGTGCGACTTTTGCGGATATCCAAGAGCTTGCGCGCGGTTGTCGTTTCGCTGACTGCCAACACGATACTGAACCTGATTGTGCGGTAAAGAAAGCAATCGAAGCGGGTGAGCTAGACGAGCGAAGACTGCTGAGTTACCGAAAGCTACAGCGAGAGCAAGCCAAGAATAGCGCTTCCGCTGCAGAGCTTCGTGCTAAGGACAAAAAGCGCGGTCGCTACTACAAGACGATTGCGCGCCAAGCCCGTGGTGCAAAGCAAGGTGGCAGATAACTCGGTGTATTTCGCGCCCTAGGCTGCTAGGGCCCAGGTTGATACCAGATTGGTGAGCTATAGGCTCTTTCCTGCAGACTGGTAGGCAGGCCTTTCGGTGGTGCTTGTTTGAGAGCCACAGCATCATACAGCGAGTGCCTGGGCGTGGGAATTTGCAAAACGCGCACATAATAGAAGGCGCTTTCTACCGGATCGAATTCAGGGTCTTCCCACACCACTGCTAGTTCGCCGGCGCCAATACTGTTTGTATAGGATGCAGTCTCTATATCTACGGTATCACCAACCGGCGGCAGGCTGCCGTCAGCCGCCACGCTGCGCTCGCCCGACCATGCCACGTTAAAAATTTTTTCGTGGCTTTTACCCTCAATGTCAATCCATCCCTTCACAACCTGAATACGATCCAGGTTACCTCCCTTGGGATCCTTTAGCGCGCTAATCAACAGTTTGATATTTTTGCTTGGGTCGACATTGCTTGTGAGTTCGCCACCCATGGGAACGCCGCCGGCGTAGCCCAGTGTGGCGATATCTGCGATTGTTGAATCTGATGGCAAGAAGTCCCAGCCTGCAAATACGCGCAGAGCGATTCTTGGGCCGGTAGTCGCGTAGACCTCGCGGCGCTTCATGGCGTCAAAAATGGCTTGCCGGGTATTCTCTTCAGCCCAGACTGCGGCCAAACCGGCTGCAGCCATGTCCCAACCTGTCGCTTCGACACCGCCTAGGGCGTCGCCGCCCTTGTTAGCGGGAATGGAATCGTAAGCCATTTTTCCCCAGAAATTTTCTTCTTCAGCGGTGGATAAGCCTGTGTGAGCGTCAGTGGAGCCGATGAGTCCAAATTTAAACGGGTTGTTGCCGACCTCCTGCTCTAGCTCTAGGCCAGTCTTCAGGGCAGGGCGCACGTAGTCTCCCGCAGCGGCTCTGTAGTCCTGCCACTCCTGCTGAAGGTAAAAGTCGAAGGGTTCGAACTGCGCGAAAGAATCGTTTGGCGAAAGGCTAGGGTGGGTCTCCGAATCGCCCTTGATTTGGGTTATCTCAACGATCGGCTCCCAGCGCAGCCGAGTTTCTATGTACGCTGGTGTTATGGGTTCGCGCCGGACCGTCTTGGTATCGAACATATAGCCCTTGGAAATATTTGAGTTGTGGGGAATGGCAATAAACTCGCTCCCAGTGCTGGCAGACGTGGTTTCCAACCAGGCCCAAAGGTCTTCTGGATACTGGCTTTGATCGGAGCCATAGGGCATATACTGCTGCGCCTTCTCGCGTCCCTCGGGTGTGATCACCACCCGGTGTAGATTGGCGCCGGCGGGTATAGAGCTCCATTCCCAACCCAGGAGCGCGCTGAATTGACCGGGCATGTTGTTACTTTCTGCGGCATCGATCATCTCGCCCCAGCTGGTAACGACGGTTGGCGTGATATCCCCTAAGCTGTCGTCTAGGGGCGGATTGCCCGGATCATCAACAGGGTTATCTCCCCAGTTATCGAGTCGTAGCGGCAACAGGTCGATGAACACATCTGAGCCATAGCCTGTCCACATTGCGACGCGTATCAGCCAAACCGAAAACCATCTCGTTATGGAATCCCAACCAGATAGGGGGCCAAACTCCTCTTCGCGAAGCATGATGGCGCGCAGCAAACCCATGCCCTCGGCGTGGTCCGAAACCACAAGAAAATCCAGCGGTGTGCCAATCTGTACCTTGGCCTCCGTATAGGGGTGGATGACGGGTAGACCGCGAGCCCAACGGTAGGCCGTGTCGGGGTCGGCGGAGTCGTTGAGGTTCAGGTACGCGTCAAATGAGTAGGATGTATGGAGGTGGGTATCGCCCCAATAAAGCTGGGTATTTTGTGCCAAAGAGGTCGATGCAGCTGCAGTCACAATCAATCCGACCAACCAATGCTTGAGCGTCATCTGCATTTTTATTTACTCCTGCTATTGCAATCTACGTCGCTTCGCTGTGTAAAACCCTATTGCGTGGGCGACGCTTATACCTAACCGGTCTTGCGTCTGGGTGCGGGCTTTCCTTTGACCGCTGCGCGCTTGCGAGGGGCTCTGGTTTGCGCCGCCTTGCTACCAACAGCCTTCTTAGGAGTCGATTTGCGTTTGCCAGACTCAGCCTTTTTCACTGCACCCCTTGCGGGAGTCTTTGCACACAGACCGACCGTGGCGTTATATAGCTCGTCGAAACTGTCTTGAATGCACTGGCGATAAAAATCCGGGTCTGGCAGCAATTCTCGGCAGGACGTAACTGAAACTGAAAATTCACCGCAGTAGCTACTGATCACGTGGAACAGGCCGACGCTATCCAGTACCGGTCCAGCGCTAAGATTCGACAGCATTTTTGCTCCTGTATTGTAGAGTGGAAGCTGAGGGCCAGGCACATTCGTAATCACACAGTTGTAAATCGGGTTGATTTGGTTCGTGAGATTCCACCTGCTGGCGAGCCTGGCTGCCTGTGCGGTAAGGGTGCTAGGTATGAACTGCGTGTAGTCTGTCATGGATTTAGCGCCAATCGCATTTGCTAACTCTTTCGAGTCGAGAGCGTGTTGGTGCACAGCTTCCAGGCGCTCTCTGGGGTCAGCGATATCGCTTCCTACCTGCACAGCCATAGCCGATACAATATTGCCGCCCGTCCCGGTTTCGCGGGGGTCTCTAACGTTAATAGGCGCCATGGCTACCAGGCTGTTATCTGGCAGCTCAGCTTTCGCTTTCAGGTAATGTCTCAACGCTCCTCCCACCAGCGCGATCGCAACGTCATTGACGGTGGCGCCAGCGATTGCGTTCTTGATCGCTTTTACATCGGCCAGAGAAAATCGGGCAGCATCGAAAACACGGTGTGCGGAGACTTTGCCGTTAAAGCGGGTGCGCGGAATTTCACCTATGCGCCGCAGTTCGCCTTTTCGTAAGCGCGCGTAAGCTCTGGCGAAACCGGGTACGGTATTGCGGGCCAGCGAAATCAGTCTGAAAGGCTGGCGCAAGTTGTTGAGTTGGGAGCGAACAATTAACTCCAGGGATCCCGGTTTATAGGATATCTCAACCGGGTAGGGCTCAGCATTTTCATCGACCTTTGGACTGAGATCGTGCACGGCTGCAGTGATCTCCATGCCGGAAGCGCCGTCTACTGCCGCATGATGCATCTTGGTGAATATGGCGAAGCAGCCGGATGGATACCCCTCCACATTGTCCAGCCCCTCGATCACGTACATTTCCCAGAGTGGGCGACCGCGATCGAGGGGTCGCGCATGCAGCCGCGCGATTTGTATACACAGCTGTCGCCAGTCACCGGGCGCTGGCAGCGCGATATGACGAATATGAAACTCTGGATCAAAGCTGCCATCCGATATCCAGTAGGGGTGATCCAGACCAAAGGGAACGGTTAACAAACGTCGGGACAGCACGGGCAGTTTTTTGATTCGATTAGCCGTGTTGTCAATAATATCTTTGAATCGAACCCGTCCCCCAGGCGCCGTACTTTGGTCATAGATCGCCAGACCGGATATATGCATGGGTGCATTGGGCGTTTCAAGATAGAGAAATGAGGCGTCTAGCCCAGATAATTGCTGCATTTTATTTGTGCCCTGCGTGCTCACCGCCCGGTATTAAGTTATTCAGCGAACTTAGGATAGCAGGAATATCCACCCATATGGGGCATGTTCAATACCTGTAACCGGCATGGAAAATAGTCTCCACTATAACTATTCTTACGTTGAGGCGAATGGCCCAACTGGGGTGAGCGTGTTGATAAAACTGAGTGATAACAGCCTGACACTGGGCGAACTCTCCAGCGCGACAAAACTCAGCGCCGATACGCTGGTCACAATGGTGCAGTGCGGTATCGTCGAGCCAGAAGGTGATGACCCGGAGCACTGGTTGTTTGCGCCCAGAATGGTGCCCGTTATTCAGCGCGCTGGCAGGCTGCAGCGCGATCTTGCGCTGGAGTGGCCAGCGGTAGCACTGGCGCTGGATTTAATGGCTGACCTGCAGCGACTTAGGGATGAAAACAAGCGACTGCGAAGGCAGCTAGACGCGCTCATGGAACTTGATTCCAGTGCCTAATCACGCGCCGTTTCTCCTTTCGCGTTGCGAGATAGCCAGCTAATTACGACCGCAGTACTATAGCCATTTGGCAAGTTACGCAGCGACGACTGGCGAATGAGTTCCCCTCCACCTCCCTCCGGCAGAAGTCGGCTCATCAACGATCTGGAGATTCTTCGGGGCTTTGGTCTGTGCGTCGTGATCTTGCACCATCTGCAGGGTAGCCTGTTGTCAAAGACGCTTTTCACTGAAGGCCCCTGGCCGTCTTATCGTGGCGGGGGTGCAGTACTGGATCTGTTTTTTTGTATCTCCGGTTTTATTATCACTCGAAACTTGCTTCCACAGTTAGTCGGTGCAAGCGACAGTAAGATTTTTTGGCGCAACGCTCGCTACTTTTGGTTGAATCGCATCTTCCGACTTATTCCAGCGGCATGGATGTGGTTGTTCATCATCCTCGTCCTGTGCGTCTTTTATAACGATTCAGGGGTGTTTGCATCGCTAGAGACGAATATCGCCTGGACTCTGGCCGGTATTTTTAACTACGCCAACTATTTGTTCGTGCAGTATTTTGGCGCGAAACAGGCGGCGGCGAGCTTTGTTTACTGGACACTATCGCTAGAGGAGCAATTCTATATCGCGCTGCCCTTTTTGATGGGTCTGTTCGGGCGCCGATTACAGTGGTTGATGATTGTTGTGGTCGCGGTGCAATTTGTACAGACGCGAGGACCCTACGGTATGTTATTTCGAACAGACGCCATTGCCATGGGTGTGCTGGTCGCCATCTGGACGCAAAACGGCAGCTGGGAGCGCTTGCTGGCAAAATGTGATATCAGGCTGATAAGAAGCGTATTGTTCATACTGCTGTTTGTGCTCTGCTATATAGGTGACCTGCGCCAGTATCAGCTTCCCCTGCAGGTTGGCATTCTCGCGCTACTTTCTGGGGCAATAGTCGCCCTATCCATTGGTGAAAAAGATGCGCTCCACGGCAATTGGTGGCTGCCTCGTGCATTGATGTGGGCGGGCCGCCGATCTTATTCCATTTACCTCTGTCACATCCCGGTGATGTATACCATGCGCGAAACGGCCTATCGATTGGGTTGGAATATGGACAATCATGTCTTGCTGAGCATTGCTGTTTGCATCTGCCTGATCGCGCTTGTGGGTAATGCTAGCTCTCAGTGGGTGGAATGGCCGATTCGGCGTCGCGGGATGGCATTCACCTCAAGGCGCATGGCGCGGTTGAACTCAGCGCCTGCCGCGACGGTTTGACGTCGACGATGTTGTCCTCGGTATTGCAGGAGTGATGTTTCAAGACAGCGCCAGTAGCATTGTCAATGCGATGGGTTTCAATCCCGAGGGACAACCGTGAAAAGGCAAAAGCTTATATTCTCTTTTTTCATCTTGCTCGCACTCACGTTTAATTTCGGTTTTGTCGTGGGCGAATTTGATAATCCCGATCATCACAATATCTATGAACTGCATGCTGCGCTGATCGTCAGTTTGATCGCTACGGCAATGAAGCTAACAGATCGAACCTATGCTGGATCCGTTTTCCTGGCCACCAGCTTAGTGGCTGATCTGCAATTGATATTGGCGGCTGCGCTCTGGTGGTACGCGCTGAGTGGGTCAGCGGTTAGTCTGGATTCGAGCATGACGGCCAGCGTTGTATCCTTGGCTTCAGGGGCACTATTGGCGAATCTAGCGTCGGTGGTTTTACTGGTTTTAGATACCGTGAAGCTGCGCGACTGATGGTTTTTTGCCCGCGGTATTCTCAAGTTCGGATTTGGGAGAAGGCTGAAACGTGAGCGTTGCCGTAATCGATACTAACCCGGTAGGCGGCGCATCGATTCGAAGTATGTCAGGAAGAACGAGTACTGATTACACTGTTAAGACGCCGACGAGCATCGAATTGCAACAGGTACATCTTTAAGCGCGAAAATGCGCTATAACTAGCCCTGAGGCGCGGATGTTCGTGCTATTGAAACCGTATGGGCTACCACTCAAGGAGAACGCGACATGGCTAGAGCCAAACTGGTGTACCCCCTTCTTTTCATTATGTCTTGTTTGTCTGCAGGCGCGTTTTCAAAAGATGCCCAAGATATCCTAGATACTATGCAACAGAAGCAAGAGCAGCGCTGGAAGGGTGTCGATGTTTATGTGGTGGAGCAGAGCGTCATGGGGTTCAGCTCAAAAACCTGGTACCAGCGCACGGAACTCAACACGCCTGATGGCGATACCCAGACGATGTTCTTACCCATGATAGATAACTGTCCCGGACCGGGAAGTATGACGCAGGAAGCATTCGCGATGTACGCCGAGGATGATGAGGAGGCCGCCAGCGAAGCAGCCCAACAAGTGCGACAGATGGAGACCCTGAAACGCAAGGCAGTTTTGCAAGGTCAGGAGACTATCGATGGCCGCAGCGCCTATCACCTGCGCGCAAGTGATCTCGAAGAAGCGTACGATTTTGGCGATCAGCAAATGCAGATTTCGACCATGGACGTCTGGGTGGACACAGACAAATATGTTCCGCTAAAAATGCAGTTGCGGGGTACAGCGATGTCTGACGGCGAGACGCGCAACATCACGATGGAGTCGCTACAGTCTGACTACCGAGATGTGCCGGGAAGCAATATGTATGAGTCTTACCGGCACTCGGTTGCCATGACGGGCATGCTGGATAAACAACAACAGGCGGAGCTGAAAGAGGCCCAGGCGCAGATGGCGGAAATGGAAAAAGAACTGGCTGGGATGCCGGCCGCGCAACGTCAGATGATGGAAGGCATGTTGGGTCCGCAGATGGAAAAACTACGCAACATGGCTGATGGAGGTGGATTTAAAACTGACGTTGTTATCGCTTCGATTAGCGTGAATCCGGCGCTACCGGATGCTGAAGATTGCAACAGCGTTGGGGTGGCCTCATACACATCCGCAGCTGCTGCAGCTCCTGTGCAGAAAACCCCCGCGGCAACTGCGCCTGCTGATCCGGAAAAAGCCCTGACTTCACAGGTGCAAGAGTCATTGCTGAAGCTTGGCTATGATCCCGGCAATACTGCGGGCGAGGCAAGCACTCAGACGGTGGTGGCGATCTCACAATTCCAGGCGGAAAATGGCATGGCCGTAACCGGCGAGGTCAGCCCTCAGCTCGCGGGTATTCTCGCGGCTCATGTATCAGGCGGTGCGAAGTCGGCCTCGCCATCGAATGATGCTGCGCTGCAGGTTGCACGACAAACTTGCCTCGAACAAAAAATGGAAGAGGCGCAGGCCGCCCAGAAAACCAAAGAGGGACTTGGCAGCCTATTCAGCGGAATCAGCAAACTTGCCAAACAATTCGGCGGCATTGACATGGCCGAGACGACCAATGATATCTATCAGGCCGACTCCACTTACAGTGATTTCGCTAAGGCGGCCGAAGACTTGGGACTCACCGAAGACGATATTGCCGAGTGCCAGAATCCCGGCTAGTGCTTTTTTCTCTGGGCGCAGCCCTCGATGGGTCCGAGGCATAGAATCCGGGTGCGACGCGTGTCACTCGGCTCTGTATAAACAGTCCTATATGTGGTCTAGGTTGACATTAATAAGCTGAGGCTGGAGGGTCTGTAATGCGTGCCAACGCGTCCCCACTAACGGTGTATATCGATTTTAAAAGCCCCTACGCTTTCCTGGCGATTGAACCCACGCGTCTTTTGGGGCGGGAGCTTGGCATCGAGATAGACTGGCGTCCCTTTGTGCTGGACATTCCCAGCTATCTCGGAAGTGCGAAACTGGACAGCAGCGGGCGAGTCGCGACCGCAGAGCGTACGCCAAATCAGTGGTCGGGCGTGAAGTATGCCTATTACGACTGTCGACGCTACGCGAATTTACGCGGCATGACGATCCGCGGCACGGTAAAAATCTGGGACACCCAGCTGGCATCCATTGGCATGCTATGGGCTAAGCGAGCGAGCTACGAAGCGCTTCAGCAATATATTGATGCCGTTTACGTCCCGTTTTGGAAGCGCGAACTTGATCTGGAAGACTACTCAGTCATTGCAAGTGTGTTGTCGGCATGTGATATCGATTGTGCCGGCTTTCCTGCTTTTGTCAGTGAAGAAGGTTCCCAGGAGAATCTGGCTTTGCAGGAAAGCGCTTTTGATGCGGGCATTTTTGGTGTGCCAACATATGTGGTGGGTGAACAGGTATTTTTCGGGCGAGAACACCTGCCCCGTATCAGGTGGCACTTGCTTGGAGAGGAAGGAGACCCCCCCGAGATTAGCTACCCCGTCTTACCCGATAGCATGGTGTCACCCGCGAGCAGCCGCAGGCTTCAGGTTGCGATCGCCCCTGATGACGCGGTGTCGTTATTGACGATCGATCGCGTCATGAATTTAGCCGCCAGAAGCGATGTAGAGGTCAGCTGGCATAGGCTAGCACCGCGGCGTGATCCTGTGGCCGACGAGAAGCTCGATCTAAGTCGTGCTGCACGCCACAAGCGCTACTGGCACCAAAATCGAGAGCGTAATTACCAAAGATATTGTGAGAGTGTATTGAATGGCAGAAACGCCTCTCAGGCCGTTGCAGATAAGCTGGCGCAACACAGCATTTCACTTGAAAGTCTCCCTGCCGAAGACGGTGTAGCCGCCGCGACCTATCTGCGAGAACCCCTTTTTAGATTGGGTGAAGAGATTTTTGTGGGCCGGGCCCACTTGCCTTTGATAGAGGCGCGCCTGCAGTCGGTGTGACAGCATTCTGTGGATAAATAGTGGGTCTTCCCCACCCGCCAGTGACTATCTCGCGCCGCCGACCCTAGCGATAGAGAGAAAGCTATCCTGACAATTTTTGACCATTCATAACACTTTTTTGTGAAAAAGCCGGTTCTGAGGCGATCTGGAGCGCTAAATCGGCCTGTTTCGCGACGTGACGATCTGTGATTGCGTTCACAACTGTCGAATTGTTGCGAGTGGACGACAAAATCCGCTGCAAGCGCCTAATCCTCCGCCCTTTTGCATGGAGCATCGATAGAACAGGCACCCGGGTTACCTAAGCGACCCGTGCCTGGGTCACAAGCCAGTATCATGCCAGCTTTATTGGCCCAGTTATTGCTATTTCCCTAATGCGGCAGCGGGGACTGCCGGTTTTTTTGTTAGGAGTAGGGGTGTGATAGAACATTTTTTTCCAGCGGCGTTAATGATTCTGCCGATTGTGCTCGCGGTAGCGGCATTACATTTTGCCCAACAACGCCTACAAGCTTTTATGAACCCACTAACGGGCTCGCTGGCTCGACCACCGGGCTCGCACCTGGCGAATAAGCTTGGTACTGAGCAGCTTGCGGTGGGTTATAGCCTACTTGAAATCGCCTTACCGGTAATTGCACCGATCATGTTGTATGTCCAGCTACAGGAGAAAATCCTTGCTGGCGAACCGGTTTGGTTGGGCGTTTTCGCGCTAGTTGTACTGTTATGGTTGATCTCGGCGGTGTATTCCGTGTGGAAGCTCACGCGTAGGATAGAGCGCATACGCAACCTGAGGCTCGCCTACGAGTGCGAACTCGCGGTCGGCCTGGAGCTGGACCAGTTGATGCTTGACGGCTTTCACGTTTTCCATGACCTTGAAATAGCTAACGTGCATATTGATCACGTAGTAGTGGGACAAGCCGGCGTATTTGCGGTACAGACGTGGGGGCGCACGCGTGACCGACGCACGTCGCATCAAGATGTAAAGGAGCGGCTGCGCGTAGTGTATGAAGGTGGTGTCTTAAAGTTTCCAGGTGAGAACAATGGCGGCGTTTCAGAGAGAGCGGCTCGCGCTGCCCGCTCGATTGGGAAATGGCTCAGCGACGCTATTGGCTTTGAAGTACCGATACGCCCGGTGGTCGTACTCCCGGGCTGGTATATTGAAAACAAAGATCGGCCTGAGGTACCCGTTATCAATTCCGGGTACATTCAGCGCTACTTTCAATCGCAGCGCCAGCTACAGCTTAATCGCCGTGATATGCAGCAAATCGTCAATCAGATTGATAGAAAGATCCGTGAGCCAGGGCCCGTCGCAAACCTGCAGCAACTGGCGAAAACTGCCTAAATAGTTTTGCTATGAAGTGGTCACCATAGGATCCACAGATTCTTCAGGCTCCTCTGGCTCCGGTTTGTGATCTGATGCCAATAGCAAATAAACACTGGGCAAGACAAATAGAGTAAACAAGGTACCGATTAGCATGCCCGCAACCAATATGATGCCAATACTGTTGCGCGCCTCTGCGCCTGCCCCGGTAACCAGCACCAGAGGGAAGTGCCCGACCACCGTCGCACCGGTAGTCATCAGTACCGGGCGTAATCTGACGCTTGCGCCTTCTGAAATCGCCTGAAGCTTACTCATGCCCTGCTGCTGAAGCTGGTTGGCGAACTCTACAATTAATATGCCGTTTTTGGCCACCAATCCAACCAGCGTAATAAAGCCGATCTGAGAATAGATGTTGATGGTAGTCCAGCCGAGAAAGGTGATCATGAGCGCGCCAGATAGCGCCAGTGGTACGCAACCCAGCAGTACGACGAGTGGGTCGCGCAAGCTGTTGAACAGGACAACGAGTACGAGGAAGACAAACGCCAGCGCGAAGGCCAGTGCGCCGAACAGTGTGTTGCCCTCTTGCCTTAATTGGCGAGACTCCCCGGCGTAGTCGACCACGTAGGTGTCTGGCAAGATTTCAGCGGCCGCATCCTCCATCATTCGCAACCCCTGCTCTTTGGTATAGATGGGGATCAGCCCACCAAAAACAGTGAAGGAATTACGCTGCTGGAATTTACTGAGAACCCGTGGACCGACGGTTTCCTCCAGTGTGGCCAGGTCCGAAAACGGCACCTTGGCACCCGAGGGCGTTTGCAGTTGAATTTGCTCCACAGCGTTTACATCCAGGCGATCACCATCCTCCAGCATAGGAATGACGCGATAGGCTCTGCCATCGAGATCGAAACGATTGACGTAATCGCCAGACAAATAGGTGGCCAGCTGTTGACTAACGTCGCCCACGGTCAATCCGAGATCGGCGATTCGGTCCCGGTCGAGTTCGAAATGAGCCTGGGGAAAATCGATTTTAAGGTCGGTGTCGGCGAACAGGAACATACCGGACTCGTAGGCAGCTGCTAACAGTTGCTCAGCGTAGGGCAGCATGTCTTCTGGGGATGCGGGCGCGGTGACCACCAATTCAACGGAAAACTGACCGGCACTGGGCAGCGACGGAAACAGATTGGGAAACGCCTGAACACCCGGTATCCCGGATAGCTGAGCGAAGGTATCCGGCAGTACGTCTTCAGGTGTGAAATCGCGCTCCGATGGGTCTACGAAGCTTTGTCCACCAAAGGCCATACTCGGGGTGAGGATTTGCCACATATCTGTGGCCTCACCTAGACCGTTCATGACGTCGACGACATCGTGCATATGCTCGTGCGTGTAGGTGAGTGACGATTCAGGTGGCGAGGTAGAGATGACGAAGATGGCGCTCTCGTCTTCGATCGGTGCTAACTCTTGCTGTGACAGCAACATGAAGGGTATAGCTAAAAGAGTGAAGAAAAAGCCAAAGGCTAATATCTGCGGTGTGCAGCGCAAGCTAACCGCCAGCATAGACTCATAACGATTGCGCAAGGCATCAAAGCGAGCGTTTACCCAGAGCGTGATTTTTCCTTCCTTGCCACGGGCGGGGCTAACATAGGCGCTCATAATGGGTGATAGAGTCAGCGCGACCAGGCCGCTGATGAGTACCGCCACGGCCAGCGTAAATGCGAATTCTCGGACCAAGACCCCGGTTAAGCCCGAAAGAAAGCCGATGGGGACGTACACCGCAGCCAGAGTGATAGTCATGCCGATAATGGGCGTTAGCAACTGCCTGGAGCTTGCCAGAGCGGCATCTCGCCGACTCATGCCTTCGCGCATAAAGCGCGCGACGTTTTCTACGACCACAATCGCATCATCGACCACCAGGCCTACAGACAACACGATTGCCAAAATAGTCAGCAGATTGAAAGAAAAGCCCACCGCCATCATTACCGCCATGGCACCGAGCAGTGATATCGGAATTGTCACCAGCGGTACCAGGGCCGTTCTAAAGGAGCCCATGAACATCAGCACCACGATGCCAACGAGCAGCACCGTTTCCGCCAGGGTGATAAAAATCTCTTTCAGCGCATCGCGCATGTACAAAGTGCCGTCGTAACCGACTTCTATGCGCATGCCATCCGGCAGTGTTTCGTTTATCTCATCGAGCGCTTCATACAGGCGGTTGCCGATTTCCAGCTCGTTGGAGCCGGGCAGTCCGTAAACGGCAAGGTAGATGGTTTCGCGCTGGTCGAGGCGCGCCATTTCATAGGTTTCTTCTTCACCGAGTTCCAACCTGGCCACGTCCCCGACCCGCACGATGGCATTGTCGACGTTCGCGATAACCAGACGTTCGAAGTCTTCCTTGCTCTTCAGCGTGGCGCTAGTTTGCAGCTCTATGCGCAGCTGATCGTTTTCGATGCGACCGATCGGAGCGATAACGTTGTTTTGTGCCAGCGCGTCGCGCACCTGTTGCGCACTGATGTTGAAGTAGTTCATGCGTAGGGGGTCAAGCCAAACACGCATGGCCGGCGACGCGCCTCCGGGGGTTGGCACTTGTTGTACGCCAGGGATGGATGAAATGATGGGCACTACATTGCGCGTTAGGTAGTCGGTGGCTTCCGCTCGCGAGCGACCGCCCATCAGCACATCCAAATAAAAGATGGCGTTACTCGCGTCGGCGCGCTCGACCGTCACGCTGGGATCTTCGGCGCCGGCAGGTAGCTCAAATCGGATTTGGCTTAGCCTGGTATTGAGCTCTGCGAGTGCGAGCGTGCTGGATTCGTTGAGCTGCAACCAAACCGTGACGATACTCATGCCGCCGGTGCTTTGCGAGTCGATGTAGTCGACCCCAGGTACCGTCGATGCCGCGCGTTCGATAGGCTCTGTCACAAAACCCTTTATCGTTTCCGCTGATGCGCCGATGTAGGGCGTGGTGATAATCAGTGCGGAGGACTCAATCTCTGGAAACTCCAATACCGGCATTTCCAGTGCCGCTCGCAGTCCCAATAAGATGAGCGTAAACGAGATAACCAGTGCCAGAAGTGGCCGCTTGATAAAGACATCTAAGATATTGGGTTTCCCGAGATGGGTCTTCATCCGTCAGATCCTAATAGAATTTCACCCCCTGAATCAGGCGCGTTCTCCAAAGGTGCTTCGGATGCGGGTGCCACATGAGTGAGCAGACCATCGGCTAATTTGAACGCCCCGGTCGCAGCGATCTGCTCTCCCCTTTCTACGCCGCTGAAAACAACAATCTGTTCTTCATCTCCCGGTCCGACCGTGACCTCTCTGCGCGACGCACGGTATTGCGCTATCGCGCCAGGCTCCGCCTCTTCGAGTACGTATACGTAGGCGCCAAAATTGTTGCGCCGCACCGCGCTGGAAGGCAGCAGAAAAATGTCTTCCAGGGTGCCGGTGATTACGTCCACATCCACAACCGATCCCGGTCTGATGGCATCGGGTGGGTTGGCAAGCAGGGCTCGATAGCTGCGGCTCCTTGACTGCATGTTCATGCTGGAATCCGCTGAGATCACTCTTGCCGTGAGCGCTCCCGCATCGTAGCTGCGGCTTGTGATTTCCACCGGATCGCCGATCGACAAGGTAGTCTTGCCCTGTGGCAGATTAAAATCCACCCACATTTCTTCGTTACTACCAATCAACTCCGTGATGATCGCATTGTCCGGAAGGTATTGCCCCACCTCCAAGGTATGTAAGCCCGTCTCGGCGTCGAAGGGTGCAAACAGTGACTTTTTATCTATCCGCGCTTCTAACGCTGCGACGTTGGCCTGCAAGATATTGCGATCCGCCACGGCGCTGTCGTATTCGTTTTCACTCGCCAGTTGCCGTGCTCTAAGTTCCGCCACGCGCTTCAATTGGACTTCGGCCAGTTCCAGCTGGGCGCGGTTGGCCATCAGTTGAGCGCGCTCTTCCGAGGTGTCCATTGCAATGAGTAGCTGGCCCTCAGTCACCGGGCTGCCAGCGACGAAGCCGATCTCGCTAATTTTGCCGGCTAGTTCGGTGCGCAATTCAACATAGCGAGTTGCCCTGACCTCGCCCAGCGTGCGGTAGTGCTGGTCCCACTCGATGGGCTCTGCCACGACTGATGTCACGGTTTCTGACCGCTCCGGGAAAGAGTTAGCAAACGCAATAGCCTTGGCGATCTGCATGTACTTCAGGCCAGCCAGTACCGCGGCGACAGCAACGCAAACAGCAATTAGGATCAGCCAGCGTCGGAAACTGTTAGTCTTGGGTGCAGCAGAGGAGTCGATCATTATTGCCTATCCATACAGCGGCTGGCTATTTTAACGCGAGTTTAGCCATGCTGCCGGTCTTTTTGTGTCAGAATTTCACCGAAAGCTGAGCTTCGGCGAGGTTTGATTTCTATGCACTACCGAGCATCGATTGATCAGTCAGTTGTCACCACCGCGCTTCATTAAGCGCTGCTCTTTTATGATTTGGATCAACGTCTTACGGCACAAGTAGTGCGGCTTGTGTCAGCGGGTCACCGTCAGCAACCTTAGCTGAGGCGCAGATATAAGAGTTTTTTCGCAATGCTTGCTTTCATCGTCATAGCCCATCGTCATAGCCTCACAATAAAAAGGGCTAATTTTGAAAATAGACCTGCCTTAGACCCTGTCGCACATGGCGCGGAAACACACTTAGGCTCAGTTGACGGCAACCTTCTGGGGTGCTGGTGTCTCAGCGGGCGTGTACTGAATGCGATAAACGACACCAAGCTGGTCGTCCGAAACCAGTACGGATCCATCGGGCAGATTTAATACATCGACGGGTCGACCCAAGCTTTCCTCTCCCTGCAACCAGCCCGTTGCAAAGGGCACTACCTCAGTTACCGCGTCGCCTAGGACCTTAGCGAGTGAAAGCTTGTAGCCAACCTTGCTGCTTCGATTCCATGAGCCGTGTTCTGCGAACAGAATATGGCCGCGGTAATCCGCCGGAAACATGTCGCCGGTGTAAAAAGCCATTCCCAGTGGTGCGACGTGCGCCTGCAGGTCATAGACCGCCGGCGTTAAGTCGGGTGGAAAGTCGGCTTCTGTGTAATCGGGAGAAGGTTGATTTTTGCCGTAAGCGTAGGGAAAACCAAAGTCCATTCCCTTCCTGGGTGCACGATTGATTTCATCTGGTGGCTGATCGTCGCCCATCATGTCTTGGCCGTTGTCAGTGAACCATAGCTCGCCGGTGAGTGGATGCCAGTCCATGCCCACGCTATTGCGCACACCGTCGGCGTAAATCTCCAGGTCACTGCCATCAGGACGGAGACGGACCAAGGTGCCAAAAATAGGTTCACTTTTGCGGTAATCACAGGTGTTACAGGGCACGCCGACTGCCGTGTATAGCCAACCATCAACGCTCATTTCAAGTACTTTATAGCCGTGCCAGCGCCGATTGGGGAAATCGTCCCGAACCACTTTTATTGACGCACTCTCAATGGGACCGATACCAGGCGTTGAAATTCTTTGGATACGCTCAATTTCTGCTACATAGAGGTCGCCATCGGAATAAGCCACGCCGTTTGGCTCATTCAGATCTCTTAACAGAACATGTACCGCTGCAGCACTGTTGTCTGCATTTGGTACAAGAGCGTATACGTTGCCTTGGCCTCGAGATCCCACATAGACCACACCATCGTCGCCAAGGGCGAGCTGACGCGCCCCAGCAACACCCTTGGCGTAGAGTGAAATGCTAAAGCCCGCGGGAAGCTCTATCGTGCCGATCACATCCTCTATATGTTGTCGTGTGATGGCTGCACTGCTGTGCCCACCGGGCATCATGTATTCGACTGCGAGGCGGATCTCGTCTTGATTGCAGTCGCCGCAGCCGCCCATTCGCGGCATTGCACCTTTGCCTTCCACCACTGTGTTGGCCAGTGCGCTAGTACTGCCAGCTTGTTTAAGCAGCTCGGCCCAGTAAGCGTCGTCGCTAAGTAAAGGCGCTTGGGCTGTCCCAACATCGTGGCAGGCTGCGCAAAACTCTACGTAGATAGTCGCGCCGTCGCGTTCTTCTGCGTATGCATATTGACCGATAAAAATGAACAGCAGCACTGCGTATGCTGTTAGCGGCGTGTGGCGGTGTGTGCTCTTGGACATTGGTAAACTCGCATAATTTGTAGGGAAATATGCTAAACGATGATCAAGTGGTATGTGAACCCCAAAGATGAGAACTGGCATGTCTTGCCGTGAATTTGGAAAAACTGTCTTTTGGCCAATGCAATCGCCTGTAGCAAGCGCTAGTCGAACCTTTGCGTTCGCATTATCGCCAAGTTCTCAGTGGCAAAAAGCGAAGCTAAGCTCTTAAAACCGAAGCTCGATACCGGCGCCCCAATCGTACTCATCGTCGTGGTTGAGAGTAAACAAAACGCGTTTGCTTAGTTCATAGGACAGTATGATGCGGTATTCGCTATCAGTATTGATGGCCCAGTCGAATGCTGTTCGATCTGTTAGCTGCAGACCACTCCCCAAACCCAGTCGACTGTGACCTTGACTGTCTATCCGTAGGTCAGCCTCGATGAGCAGCGGCAAAAGGTAGTTGACACCTAGGAGGCCAACATTGTCATTCTTCCGCTCTTCCTGCCCTACTTCAGCACCTACATAGAATTGCAGAAAACGACTGATATAGCGCTCGTAACTTAACTCTGCCTCATAGGCGCTCGCGTAATCCCAGTCGTACTCGATACTCCACGCATTTCTCGTATTCTCTGCTCGTAACTGTCCGTACGTGAAGTTGCTTTGTATGCCAAGGTCAGAGAAGTAAAACCAGCTGCGGTCGGCAAACAGAGGTCTGAGCAAGTCAGGTGTGGCGATAGAGCTCTCCTCATAGCTTATGATGCGACCCATTCCCGACTTCATGTGATAAAGATTGTGGCAGTGAAACATCCAGTCTTTTTCCTCGTTCGCCAAGAACTCAATGGTGACAGTCTCCATAGGGGGTACGTTTACTGTATGTTTAAGGGGTGAATAGTCCCCCTGGTTGTTAAGCACACGAAAAAAATGACCGTGCAGATGTATGGGGTGATGCATCATCGTATTGTTTTGCAAGATGAAGCGCACGGTCTCTCCGCGGCGAATCGGAATCTGGCTCTCCTCGCTTAACACCCGGTCGTTGAATGACCACGCGTAGCGCTCCATATCACCCGTCAAGGCCAGAAATATCTCTCGCGGAGGGGTATCAGAGGGGTATGCTGTTGGCTTGATCGCTCGGAGTCGTTCGTATTCGATCATGTCCCCCATGTTCGGCATCGAATGCGGGCTCATCATCTTATGCTCCATGTGCTCCATGTGCTCCATGTGCTCCATGTGCTCCATGTGCTCCATGTGCTCCACGTGGGTTGTGTGACCTATGGCGCCGTGCATCGAGTGATCTATAAAGAACGGATTGGGGGGTTCAACTACGGCTGCTGCTGTCCTTTTGCCTTCACCCAGCAGTACAGAGGCGAAACCCGTGCCGTCGTCCGAGCTGGCGCGAAATTCGAACGCACCCTCTTCAGGAATGGTCACAATCAGGTCGAAGGTTTCGGCGACCGCAATCCTTTGTTTACCGACCCTTATGGGTTCGACATCAACCCCATCCGCGGCCACGATAGTCATATCACCGCCGCCATAGGTGAGATAGAAGTAGCTGGAAGCGGCCGCGTTAATGACGCGCAGTCGAACGCGATCGCCTCGCGCTACCTTGGTGAATTCGTGTTGATGCTGGCCGTTGGCCAGAAACGCGTCGTAGCCGACGTCTGATATGTCCATTGGCCCCATCCGCGTCCAGGCGCTGCTCAGTCGGTTAGCGATCGCCTCGGGCCCATGCTGGATGACCTTCAGCCACGATTGCACGCTGCCTTTTCTAAATGCGTAATAGTCGTCAGATTTTTTGAGACTATGCATGACCCGCTCGGGTTTTTCGTTTGTCCAATCGGATAAGACAACTACGAGATCGTGGTCTGCTTCGACACGCTCCCGGCCTTCCGGATGAAATACCAGCCCCCCGTATACTCCGCGTTGCTCTTGCAGACCAGTGTGCGAGTGGTACCAGTAAGTGCCGTGGTGGGTGATTGGAAATTCGAAGGTAAACGAGGTGCCGGGGTCGATCGGTGTAGTATTCAAAAATGGCACACCATCTTGATCGTGTGGCAATAAGATGCCATGCCAATGAATTGAAGAGCGAACATTCATCTTATTATTGAATGTCACCCTCAGTGTATCACCAACAGTGGCTTCGATAGTGGGGCCGGGGATGGAGCCTCCAACCGTCATGGCGTGAATGCTTTCGCCGGTGAAGTTGACCGCTTGATAATTGATATCGAGGTCGTACTCGACGACGCGAGCCAGTACGCTTGCGTTCACCGCAAGCAAGATAAGCGCGCCTGTGACGAGCTTGAGTAGTAACTTGAGCATGGGATTCCCTTTTCATGTTGCAAAAAATGCCGTGTGCTGAAGCACGCGGGCCCTAGGGGGAATGCCCTGTTAAATGCGGATGCGGTGCGTGGCGAGATAGACCGGAGTCGATGATGTGGCTGTGAGGGGCGATCCGCGAATCGCGTCATGCCGTAACGGCGAGGACGACTGATAGCGC